>JAFLBD010000001.1:321037-642074 GCA_017303935.1 Armatimonadota bacterium
ACGCCACACCAGGCAGTTCTCCGACTATGGTGGGCTCAAGTCACAGATGCCGATCTACTCGATGCTCTTCTTGATCGTCATGCTCTCGAGCGTCGGATTGCCAGGCACCAACGGATTCATAGGCGAATTTATGGCCCTGATGGGTGCATTCCAAGCCGGATACTTTGGGATCAATGGCATGAACATCGTGTTGCCCGCCATCGCAGCAACAGGCGTGATCATCGCCGCGGTTTATCTGCTAATCATGTTCATGAGGATGTTCTACGGCCCGAACACCAACCCCGAAAATCAGCGACTAAAGGACCTGAAGCCATGGGAAATTGGCATCGTCGGTGCGCTGGTCGTGTTCATCTTCTGGGGTGGCTTGTATCCGAACACCTTCTTCAAACCGATGGAAGCGTCCATCCAGGCCACGAGACTCATGGCTACTGGTGAAGCCGGTGCTCGGCCGCTCTGGGCGAATCCGGATCACGAAATTAGCGATCAAGGAGATCTGGTTCTCGTGAGCCGGTCCAAAGATGGCAAGAACTACGACGTCGTGGATAAGATCGCTGACGGCAATTTGAACTATGAGAATCAGCCCGGCAAAATGGCGGTGAGTGCTCGGTGACAGGTCGAGAGCGGTTACTGGCAGTCGTTGCTGGAAATGCCGTCGACCGGCAACCAGTGGTTTGCATTTGCTGCGATTGCGAATGCTCCGATCTCGTATTGAGTTCTTTTGGTGCAGAGCCAAATGGTCGCGCCGAGTTTGTCAGCATCGACTCTCCGTTCAAGCGCGCGATCGACAGCGGAGTTGATCTTAACGCACTAATTGCAGAGAACCCAGAGGTGGGTAATGCCAAACTCGATGAGTTCGTCGAAGCCACACGAACTGCCATCGCAGATGCCGCGAACGTTGACGGGATTGTCTATCACTTGCACGGTGCCGAACCCGAATTCAACACTCCGATGCAGTACGGTGGGTTGTATCTTGAGCGCGACCGCGAAATCCTTGAATCCCTGCCTAGCTCCCAAATCTCGCTCTTGATCATCCACGGTAAGCAAGAACCGTACTTGGATTTTGTCAGCGATCTTCCGGCGACCTTTTTTGGCTGGAGCCTGAGCGAAGCTTGGTCAGTCAACGCCGTTCGAGAACTTCGATCTGGCCTTTTGGCAACTTCGTCAAGTGATGCAGACATCTTCCTGGTTCAGAACGCCGAAGAAAAGCAACAGTTTATGAACTCGAATCGAGTGCCTTGTGAGGTAACAAACCGATGATTTATTCCGCTCCTCCACTCATTGATTGGTCGGTGATCATGCCGATCGTAGTGGTCTCACTCGGAGGCGTGATCGCGCTGATGCTCGAGATGTTCCGGCCAAAAGCCAACAACATGCTCATTGTTTGGACGAGCGTGATGACGCTGGTCGTAGCAGCGATCGCGGTTGTCGTTCAGTTCCCACTCCCGGCATCAGACACCTTCGCCAAAATGGCGTATCGTGACCAATTTGGCTTGTTGCTCCAAGGCGCGATAGTCCTCTCAACGCTCTTGGTGGTGATATTCAGCGAGGCGTACTTGCGGGCAAAGAGAATTCCATTTGCCGAGTTCTATCCCTTGGCGCTGTGGTCTGCAGCAGGCGCGATGATCATGGTTTCGACTAAGAACCTCTTGATGATCTTCGTGGGTCTCGAAGTGCTTTCCATCGCGCTATACGTTATGGCCGGTATGAGCAAGAAGGAGATGAAATCGGAGGAATCCGCGATCAAATACTTCCTGCTCGGCGCCTTTGCCAGCGCGTTCATGCTCTTCGGCATCGCCTACGTTTTTGGCGCTACGGGCAGCTTGCATCTCGATGCGGTCGCCGCAGCGTCCGGCACCCTGAGCTCAGGTTTCCAAGTGGCGCTGATTTTCGGCATCACAATGATGCTCGTCGGTTTGATGTTCAAGTCCGCCTTCGCGCCGTTCCATCAATGGACTCCCGACGTTTATCAGGGCGCGCCGACGAACGTCACCGCATTCATGGCGTCTGTGAGCAAAATCGCCGCAATTGGGACACTATTCAGAGTGCTCAGCTCGGTGATGCCGCTGAACAACTACTTCATCCCGCTGCTTTCCGCGGTAGCAATTCTGACGATGGTCGTCGGTAACTTCGTCGCCCTTGGCCAAAAGGATGTCAAGCGAATTCTTGGATATTCCAGCATCGCCAACGCCGGGTACCTCCTGGTGGCGGTAATCGCGCACCTGAAATCGCCCGAGACTGTCAGCACCACGACCACGGTCTATTACTTGATCAGCTACGCACTGATGACGGTGGGAGCTTTTGCCGTCCTCACGGTTCTTGCTAAGCGTGGTCAAGAATCCACCGACCTCAAGGATCTTCGTGGCCTCATGCGCCGCGACCCGGTAGCGGGCAGCACTTTGCTCGTGCTCATCGTTTCTATGATGGGAATCCCGCCATTCGCTGGATTTATGGGCAAGTTGCAAATCTTCTTCGACGCGATCAATGCGCAGCTATTGCCACTTGCTGTCGTACTTGCGTTGTCATCGGTCGCCGGCTTGTTCTATTACGGCGGCATCCTCAAGGCGGCTTGCATGGACGATGCCGACGAGCAAGGCGGAGTCTCGCAGTCGTTGCCAGAAAGTGCTCGGTTTGCTGCGCTGATGTGCACGCTCGCGATCCTAGCGCTTTCGTTCGCTGTAACACCAGCGAGAAACTTCATCGAAGGCTCAAAAGCAGACCAAACTCTGACTGCACAGCGATAACCTTGCGGCATTCACAAACAGTATAGGGGCGGCGCATTCGCGCCGCCCCTATACTGTTTTCTAACTCCGGGCTTACCGACCGCCGAGTCCGCTTAGCGATACACCCTCGATAAAGTACTTCTGTGCAAAGAAGAACAGCGCGAGCACCGGCACCATCGTCATGGTGGCAAACGCCATCAGCAATCCAGGTTCACCTCCGCGCTCGCCATTGAAGAGCTGCAGCGCATACGCAATCGGCATCTGCTCCGGCGAGTTGATGTAGATCAGAGGACCCATGAAGTTGTTCCAAGTACCCATGAATGTCCAGATCGCGATCACCGCGAGTGCAGGCTTGATCTGGGGCATCATCACACGCCAAAAGGTCGTGAGGTAGTTGCAACCATCGATTTTTGCGGCATCTTCAAGCTCCATCGGAATCTGCCCAAAGAACTGTCGCAGCAAGAACACGTTAAACGCGCCCGCAAAGCACGCAGGGACCCAAAGCGGTAGCAACGTGTCGATCCACCCCAATGACTTGAAAATCAAGAATTGAGGCATGAGCGTAACCGCGCCTGGCAGCATCATCGTGGAAAGAAGCACTGAGAACAGGAATCCGCGTCCAGGGAATCGGAGCCTACTAAATCCATAAGCAACCACTGAGCAGCTCAATACGGTGCCAATAACGCTGAGCACGACAAGGATCAAGGTGTTCTTTAGATACACCAAACCGAACTGCGTTTCCGGCGGAAGGTACTGCAGCGCTTCGGGATAGTTCTTCCACCGCAGCCCGTTGGGCCTAGATTCGACGACCTTATCTCCCGGGAAGTCGCTTGTCTTGTCTTTCAGCGAATCAGGAGAAAGGAACTTGACCGTTTTACTCCCGTCCTCTTTGTTGCCGATGACCATGCCTCGGAATGCGACGCCATTTTGCTCGCCGGTGACGATCGGCACCAGTTTCGGAACCTCTTTCAATGAATCCATCGGAGCGTCAACCGTGCGCCCACGCATGCTCATGGGTTGAACCACATCCAGTCGCGCGATGTTGTTGGGCAGATTCTCGATGAGCGTGGCCGTGACTTGTACCCCTTCAAAGTTGGTTTCAAATCGACGCTCTTTCGGGTCAAAGTAGGGAACCTCTTCGGTGACCCGCGGAATCCATACGATGCCGCCGGACATGTCCTTGTCCTCTTTGAATGAACTGCTCAAAAGCCAAGCGAACGGCATCCCGAAAAGCACACAGCCGACAAGCAAGGTGAGATGCGTCCAAATCGTTTTGCCACGAGTTCTGGATTCGGCCCGCTTCGCCGAAAACGCGATAAACGCCAAAGAGATCAAGAGCACCACCGCCATCGCGGCGAGTGTCGAAATCTGGAAGTTGAATGCCCCGCGGAAGATGGTTACTGTGAGCCCTATTTTATAGAACTGATAGTAAGCGAATCCTCCAAAAGCAAGCCATCCGGTTGCAATGTAGAGTTTGCGACCCCTTTCAAAATTGCTAATAGCAGTTCGCGCTTGGATCAGCAGCATCACGATTGCAACGGCACTGACAGCTACCGCCCATCCCCAAAAGTGCGTGTAAATCCAAACAACCGGCACCGTGATGCCATTGCCTTCGATCACCCGACCGATTGGCACAGGGTTCATCTTGAACGCTAACAGCAACACTGCAGCAATTCCCAGCGACAGCACCATCTGGTTCGACAATGCATCTGGACGATCTCCAGGTGCTTTTGCCATCCAGCGGAAGGCCAGGAGTGCAGCCCGAGCGGCGAAGAAAACTCCCGCCCATAACGCCAAAGTAGAAAGCGCAAATTGCAATTCGACGCTCATTTCTTCACCTCGGTATAGACGAACTTATTGCCAATCCAATATTGAATCCCAGTCAAGAGGAGAACCACAAAGAACACCACCCAGGCGAGCGCGCTGGCATAGCCCATCTTGAAGAATGCAAATGCGTTTTGGAACAAATAGTAAACCGGAACTAGCATCGTATCGTTTGGACCGTAACCCTCACCACCGCTGATCACATACACTCGATCGAATTCATTGATCGCGCCGATGAGCCCCATAATCGTGCTGAACAAGATGTACGGCGAAAGCATCGGCAACGTGATCTTAAAGAACTGCTGCCTTGGAGTTGCGCCGTCGATCCCCGCCGCTTCATAGAGAGTGGAGGAGATTCCCTTGAGGGCAGCGAGCCACATCATCATGCCGCTCCCTGCACCCCAAAGCCCCATAAAGAGCAGCGCCGGTTTTGCCCAACTTTCGACACTTGTCCATCCGGGAGGTTGAACTCCGAAAGCTGGCGTTAGGTACTGCAACCAGAAGCCGTTAACGATGCCTCGTGCTGGATCGGGCGAGAGGATGTAAACCCACAGGATCGTGCCTGCCATCGCGGGCACGATCGCGGGAAGATAGTAGACCGTTCGGTAATACCGGAGGCCCTTCACACCAGTGTTCAGAAGCATGGCTACGGCGAGTCCGGTGATGATTCCAAGAGGAATTCCGATCCCGCCAAGGTAGAGAACGTTCTCAAAGCTCTTGAGCACTCGTTCCTTATCCATGTCAAAGATCGTGTTGTAATTCTGGAATCCCACCCACCGTGGCTCAGTGAGCACGCTGTATTGTGTAAAGCTGAAGATCAGCGAGACGATCATTGGGCCGACGGTGAAGATCAGAAATCCGATGATCCAGGGCGAGATGAAGGCATAGCCCCAGAGAGCTTCGTGCCGCTCCAGTTTGCCGAGATTTGCTCGTTTGAACCCGATGACGCCTGCAACGACCATCGCCACAGCGCAGATCACGCCGATCCAGACCGGGATCGCCATATCGAGTACTGGGTATTTCTCCTTGTTGAACTCGGCATCCAAGTCTTTCTGAACTCGGCTTTGCCCTTCTTGAAGGGCGGCCTTGGGCGTCATGACCTTGAGGCCTGCTTTGTCCACGGCTTGAACGTGCTCGTTCCACAGCACCTGACCTACAAAGGTCACGGGCCGAATTCGGGCGACGTTACTCACTTCGATGTGCATTCGAAGCGCTTCGGCAACAGTTTTCGAGTTCGGCTTTAACAGGTCGAATGACTTTTCGTTGGCGACTTTGTTTGCGAGAATTCGGGGAACAAACTCCCGTCCTCGTCGGCGCTCCCACTCGGCTTGTGCCGAGAATTCGAGTACGCGAGCCTCGGCGCACTGGAGCCACTTTAGAAGTTGCCAGGCCCCTTCCAGATTCCGCGCGCCCTTCGGGATCGCCCAGCTGAATCCTCCGACCCATGTGACGAACTGATCTTTCTCGTTGGCGAATCGCCCTGTCCTGTTGTATCGATCATCGGGCACGGGCGGATAGCCGACGCCAAAGTCAAGGTTAGGGGCGAATCGCAAGAAGCCGGGCAAGATCCAGTCGCCGTCAATCTTCATCGCGATCTGACCGGTGTAGAACGGGTCAAACTCGTTGCCGCGGAAGCTTGCCTGGAATTTCTGTGCGTTCTCGTATCCGCCGACAAGGTCGTAGCCGCGGACCATGAATTCGAGAGCCTCTTCAGCCTCTTTCGAATCTAGAGTGCAGGTGCGGCCATCGGGACTGATGAACTGAGCGTTGTTTTGGAAGGCGTACAGGTAAAGCCAGGAGTTACCGTAATTCGGCAAGAACCCCGCACGAACCAGCCGACCATTTTTGTCGAACTTCGTGAGCGCTTTACCGTATGCCAAAAGCTCGCTCCAGGTTCGAGGAGGCCGATTTGGATCCAGTCCTGCTTTCTTGAGGGTCTCGGCTTCGTCGCGGAAAATCTTGCGATTGTAATACAGCACGCGGGTGTCGCAGCCGAACGGGATGCCGTACAACTTGCCGCCGAAACTCGCTTCTTCGACGGTCGCCGGAACGTAAGTGCTGAGGTCAGGAGTGAGCGGATCCTTGCCTTTGTCCCGTGCAATGAGGTCATCCAGAGGTCGGAATGCGCCGCGATTTGCCCAGTCGCTGATCGTAAATCGGTCTTGATATACAACATCCGGCGGCACATTTCCGACGATCGCAGTCATCAGCTTTTGCGGATTCATTCGGCCCGCGCCCATGCTCAAAACTCGGACGCGATATTGTGGCCATCGCCGTTCGAATTCGCGGATGGTGGCCTCAAACCCCTTGCTGTCTCGCCCAAAGCTCTGCCCCCAGAAAATGATCTCGGACCGAGGCTGCTGTGCCAAAGCGGCGGTTCCGAGCAAAAAGGCGGACAACACCAGCGTCGTCCAGAGCAAAATCGTGCGCATTGAAATCACTAATTTCGATATTACTGGACTTTGAAAAAAATCGCTAGAGAATAGGAATTCACGGTTCAAAATTAGTCGAAAACGCGCTGCAATTCAGGTGCCCATGAGAGTGCGAATATGCCATTCTAAATGCAGTTTGTCCAAGCCAAAACCGATTGTCGCCATTTTCCTCACCGTGCTCATCGATATGTTAGCGTTCGGGATGGCGATACCGGACATCCAACTCCGCGGAAAATCATTAGGGCTTGATGGTTGGGCACTCGGCGCCGCGATGGCCAGTTTCAGCTTGGCGCAACTCCTAACCGCGCCGTATCTTGGCCAAGAAAGCGACCGAATCGGCCGGCGAAAGATCCTGTTGATCACATGCGTGCTCAGCACGATCAGCTTTATTTTGTACGCTCACGCGAGTTCCATTCCGATCCTGATCGCGTCGAGAATTCTGGGTGGAATCGCAGGAGCAAATATCGGCGTGGCGTTTGCCTACATCGCGGATGTCACCACCCCAGCAGAACGCGCCAAAGGCATGGGATTGGTGGGAGCAGCATTTGGTCTTGGGTTCATCTTTGGCCCGCCCATCGGAGGCCATCTCATCTCGCTCGGAGGAGGCCAGCCTCACATTCTGGGTTACACGGCCGCCGCTGCGTCACTACTGAACTTATATTTCGTTTGGCAATTTTTGTCGGATGTGAAAAGGGAAGGGCCTGTGCCGCCGAGAGCCAAGAATGCGCTCGCGGCAAATTGGCGCATGGTCGGCAAGGCGCTATCCCATTCTGAATTGCGTATCTTGATCACGCTCTTCTTTATGGCGACGCTGGCATTCAGCAATTTGGAAAGCACCTATTTTCGGTTGATCAGCGATCAGTGGAAGATGAGTCTGGAAAGCGGCGGGTACGTCCTCGCATGGGTAGGCGTTGTTGCGGCTTTCATGCAAGGATTTTTGATCCGTCGCCTTACGCCTAAGTTTGGCGAGGCGAATCTGATGCGGTTCGGCTACACACTTCTAGTGCCATCGCTGTTATTGGTTCCTTACTCTGGACCATGGTTACCGATGCTCACGGGCGCGATGTGTCTTGGAATCGCGAACGGCGCGGCCCAGCCATCCACCAGTAGCCTGATTTCTAGGTCAACGCCCGCCGCAATTCAAGGTGGCATTTTTGGAGTGACGCAAAGCGTGGGCGCGCTGGCGCGGGTGATTGGACCGCAACTCGGGATGTCGCTTTATGCGAAGAATCCGGCATATCCCTATCTGTGCGGCGGGTTGCTGATGCTCATTCCGGCGGCGTTGGCTTATTTTGTGAAGTTTGATCCGAATGCAGAGCCGGTCGAGCACGCGCCAACTCATTGATTGCCGGGTAAATTGCAATCACAGTGCAGCAACGCGATCCCATCGGACTTCTTGTTGGAATCATCGTCTTTTTAGGTGGTGTTGGCCTGTTGTTGTTGACCTTTAAGCAGGCATCTGAACTGTTTCTTGCTCCCCCGAGCCAAGCACTCGGCTTGAAAGAAGGAGCAGCGATCGACATGAATTCCGCCGGTCAGTCGGTTGTGGCCCTCGTCTTCCGGGTTTCGATGCTGCTGCTCATGTGCATCGTCGGTTCCGTGATCAGCAACCGAGGGATTCGGCTCTATCAGGCCGCGATCGGTGAACCTGGAAAGAAGAAAGACCGAAAAGGAACCGGGCAATCTGCCGAGCCCGCCGAATCCACAGAACCATGATCGCACGATCTCACAGCGCGACTTTGGTCGGTATCGACGCTGCACATGTCGAAATCGAAGTCGACCTGCAATCTGGATTGCCTGGATTCGTGTTGGTGGGTCTGCCCGATAAGGCCGTTGAAGAAAGCCGGGAGCGAGTCCGCGCTGCGATCAAGAACAGCGAACTGCGGTTCCCATCCACCAGCAAGATCATTTGCAATCTCGCTCCTGGTGATATTCGAAAGGAGGGCCCTTCGTTGGATCTTCCAATCGCTGCGGCCATTTTGGCGGCCGTTGAAGAAATTCGCGCCGACGATCTTGAAGGCATCCTGCTGGTCGGGGAACTTGGGTTGGATGGCAAACTCCGCCGCATTGATGGCGCGCTCAATACAGCGATCTTTGCTGCTCAAGCGGGATTCAAGCGGTTGGTATTGCCCGCAATGAATGCCGATGAGGCGGCGATTGTTCCAGAGATTGAAGTGTTTGGCATCGAATCGCTGGCTGATTTGGTTCGGTTGCTCAATGTGGGTGATCTCGAACCAGTGCAGATTCCGAAGGAGGCTTCGCTCGAGGCGCTCAGCTACGAAGTCGATTACGACGAGGTTAAAGGGCAGAAACACGCGATCCGAGCACTCGAAATTGTGGCGGCGGGTGGACACAACGTTCTCATGGTGGGGCCGCCAGGAAGCGGAAAGACAATGCTGGCTCGTCGGATTGTCAGCATTTTGCCGCCGCTCAATCTGGATGAGTCGATCGAAGTCACAAGAATTTACAGTGCCGCAGGGCAAAAAGGGGAAGTGCGTGGATTGTTGTGGCAACGCCCGTTCCGATCACCCCATCACACAAGTTCTTACGCCGCAATTGTGGGCGGAGGAAAGGTTCCAAAGCCTGGCGAGGTAAGCCTTTCGCACAATGGAGTGCTGTTCTTGGACGAGTGTGCTGAATTTCAGCGAGATGTTTTGGAAGCCTTGCGGCAGCCACTCGAAGACGGAATGATCACGGTCAGCCGAGTTGAAGCATCGCTGACGTTTCCTGCTGGTTGCATGTTGGTGGCTGCAATGAACCCATGTCCATGCGGATTCAAAGGGTATCCCGAGGCGCAATGCATCGGTTCGCCCGCCAGTTGTGGACGATATTTGAACAAGTTGAGCGGTCCTCTGCTCGACCGAATCGACTTGCATATCACCGTCCCTAGACTGAAGCCATCCGAACTTACTGAGATGCCGGTCGGAGAGAAGAGTGCGGTGATTCGAGAGCGGGTGATGCGCGCGCGGGAACTCCAGGCGGCAAGGCTAGGTTCGGGCAAGATCAACGCAAAAATGAGTCCCAAAGATATTCGCGACACGATCCGGTTGGACGATGAGGCAAAGGAATTTATGAAGCAAGTCGCCGCAAAAATGAACCTCAGTGCCCGGGTTTACGACCGAGTTTTGAAGGTCGGTCGCACGATTGCGGACCTTGCGGAGCAACCTGATCTCAAGAAAGTCCATCTGGCCGAGGCGATCCAATATCGAGAGCGCTCCGAAGCGCTTTAGCGTTTATTCGGGCGAGTGCAGACGTACAGCACGCCAGCCAAACCGATGAGATACCAGGCAATCTGGCCCGCTACGGAAGGAATCACTCGGGCGGATGAACCCACCGCGATCAGAATCACACTGGAGATGAACACCTTTAGCCAAGGCCTGATGCTGCCAGTTTCTCTCCAATCGCGCAGTCCCGGCCCCATCTTTGGATGATTGAGCATCCAACTTTCCATTTTTGGGTCTGAGCGCGTGAAACACGCCAGAGACAGAATGAGGAAGATTGTCCCGGGCATGACGGGCAAAATCAAACCAGCGATGCCGAGTCCCAAGAGTAAGAAACCAGCACATTTGTATGCGGGACGGATGATATTTGCCGGCATCAATGACATGAATTTCCTACTTCCTGAAGCTTAGGTCAACAAAGTTCAAAATTCTATGACAGTCCTGACGAATCTTGCGCGTTTTTAACTACAATAGCGAAAGCAGTTCGCTGTTGTTAGGAATAAAACATGAAAGCAAGATTAGTGGGTGTGACGTTGGCTTTGGCTTTGGCTCTGTGCTCGATGTCGATGGTAGCTTGGACTCCGAGTGCAATGGCCGACAAAGATAAAACAATGTCTGCTAGTGAATTCCGCGAAGTCCTGAAGGACTTGAAGTGCGAATTTACAGAGGAAAAGGATGGTGAAGACAAGACGATGTTCAAGATCACCAAGCCAGTTCCTACGACCTTGCTACAATATGGTGGTGAAGGTGATGTCGGTTCAAGCATCGCGCTTTCGAGCACGCTGGAACTCCCCTACGACATCGATGACATCAATGCTTGGAATTACGGCGAGCGCTTCACCAAGGCCTACATCGACGACGACGAGAACGTCGTTTTTGAGAGCGATTTGGATGTGAGCGTCGCTCCAAACAAAGCGATTGTCAAGAAGTTCATCGAGCAGTACATCGCCGGTTTCAAGAAGTTCACTCTCTCGGAAGACAAAGAAGACGCAAAACCAGAACGGTAATCTAGTATCCCGGCTCGCACGCGTCGTACAATATGATGTATGGCGAAGCGAGACCTAGAACGCTGGCTCTGGCAGCTAGGTAACGAACCTCGAGATCCAAATTCGGACCTCGGGGTTGCGTTTTCTCGGTTGGCGCATGGCCACGGATGGACTCCGCGAGTGGATGTTTATGAGACGGACCAGAATGTCCTGGTCTTGGTTGAGCTCGCTGGCGTTTCTGAGTCAGATGTGCGAATCGGCATTGATCCTGAAATGGGCCGGATTTTGATTCGCGGTCGGCGCGATCTCCTTAGCCTTCATCGCTGCCAGCCTCACCAAATCGAAATCCCGTCTGGCGAGTTCGAGCGTGATCTTCCGATTCCGCCAGGCGTATATGATCTTGGACGCACCGATGCAAAGCTCAGCCATGGCCTCTTGATCATCGAATTTCCCAAGTCCGAACCCGAATTCCAGATCGTTGAACGACGTTGGATCACCCTCAGTTGAACCTAAATGACTTCTAATTTTGAACCTGTTTCTTCAGATATTGACGAAAGACCCATCGATGAATTGGGTTCGGTTGCTCCTGCCGAACCAGAAGAGTCGGACAAGCAATCGACCACCGTTCCCGAAATTCTCAACATTTTGCCTCTGCGAGAATCGGTGATCTATCCGATGCTGATCGCGCCGCTTTCAGTCTCGCGCGAGAGCGGCATTGCGGCGCTCGATGACGCCGTTGCCACACGCGACCGAATCATCGGAGTTTTAACCCAGCGTGAGCCAATGATGGACACGCCGACGATGGATGATTTGTACGACTTCGGTTGCGCTGTGATCATCCGAACACTGGTCAAATCTGCAGACGGAACTCGGCTCATCGTTCAGGGATTGACTCGGTTCAAAGTTCTGGAAGTCCTTCAAACGACCCCATTCATTCAGGTTCGTGTCCAACCGATTGAAGAACCGAAAATTGCGCCAGAGAAAGAAGAAGAAGTCGAGGCGCTTCGACGATCGGTCGCCGCAATGTTCGAGCAGGCTGTGCGCCTGACGCCGATGTTGCCAGACGAGCTCAAGGACCTGACTAACGCGGTCGACGAGCCGAATGTGATGGCAGATTTGGTTGCTGCTCACATGTTCTTGCCCACAGAAGACAAGCAAAGGGTGCTCGAAACGGTTTCGATGCCTGAGCGACAGAAGACGCTCTTGGCGCTCCTTTCGAGAGAAGTCCGAGTGCTTGAACTGAGTTCAAAGGTCCAAAACGAAGTCAGCCACGAACTGAGCAAATCACAGCGCGAATACTATCTTCGAGAGCAGCTGAAGGCGATTCAACGCGAACTGGGTGAGTTCGACGATGTTGCCGGAGAATTGGATGAGATTCGAGAGCGCATCGAGGACTCAGGAATGAGTGCCGAAGCGCACAAGGAAGTTCAGCGTGAGTTCGACAGGCTGAAGAGAATCAATCCTGGCTCGCCCGAATACAACGTGGCGCGAACCTACATCGACACGATGCTGGCGATGCCTTGGAAGAAGATGACCGAGGACCTTTTGGACTTCGATCACGTCAAGTCGGTCCTCGATGATGAGCATTTCGGTCTTGAGAAGATCAAGGATCGAATTCTCGAGTTTTTGGCGGTGCGTAAGGTCAAGACCGATGGACGCGTGCGCCAGCCGATTCTGTGCTTTGTGGGACCTCCCGGCGTTGGCAAGACCTCACTTGGGCGCTCGATCTCGACGGCGATCGGCAGAGAATTTGTCCGGATTTCTTTGGGAGGCATGAGGGACGAAGCTGAGATTCGGGGTCACCGCCGAACCTACATCGGCGCACTTCCGGGCCAGATTATGCAGGGACTCCGTCGGGCAGGAGTCAAAAATCCACTGTTCGTCTTGGATGAAATTGACAAACTGGCAAGTGATTTCCGGGGTGATCCAGCGTCCGCTCTTCTCGAAGTCTTGGACCCCGAACAGAATGCCCATTTCAGGGATCACTACCTCGACACGCCGTTTGACCTCGGTCAGGTGTTCTTCATCGCCACGGCAAACCGGCTCGATACCATTCCGCCAGCGCTGCTAGACCGAATGGAACTTGTCGAAATCGGTGGGTACACCGAGGAAGAGAAATTCCAAATCGCTCGGCAACATCTGATCCCGAAGCAGGTGGAAGAACATGGACTCAAGCAATCGAAAATCAAGTTCGCTGATGAGGCCGTGACGGAGCTGATTCGGCACTACACCCGAGAATCTGGGGTCAGAAATCTCGAGCGGATGGTGGGTTCAGTCGTGAGAAAGGCGACTCGTAGCTTCGCTGAGGGTCGAAAGTCGTCGGTCACCGTCAATCGTGCTTTCATCCACAAGCATCTTGGCGCGCCGAGATTCCTGCGCGACGAAGTGATCGAACGAAAATTGATTCCAGGCATGGCCGTGGGTCTGGCATGGACTCCAGTTGGTGGAGACGTTCTGTTTATCGAATCCACACGAATGCCGGGCAAGGGAATGACGATCACCGGTCAACTTGGTGATGTCATGAAGGAGAGCATTACCGCGGCGATGAGCTATATCCGAACCCATGCCAAAGACCTGGAGATTGACTCTGAGTTAATTTCAGAAAGCGAGATTCACGTCCATGTCCCTGCCGGCGCGGTTCCAAAGGATGGCCCGAGTGCAGGTGTGACGATGTTGACCGCTCTGGTTTCACTGCTGACTGGCAAGTTGGTGAAGCAGCGGCTCGCGATGACTGGGGAAATGACCTTGACGGGCCAAGTCCTACCGGTTGGGGGCATTAAGGACAAAGTTTTAGCGGCGTATCGAGCGGGGGTGAAGACGCTGATCTTGCCGGAAGATAACCAAAAAGATTACGAGGAAGAAGTGCCCGAAGAGATTCGAAAGCAGCTGAAAACACACTTCGTTTCCAACGCTTCGGAAGTTCTTTCCATCGCCATAAATCTAAAGCAAGTAAAAAAGTAAGGGAATTTGCCCCGACCCTGTTAATTTCGCATGGCGGTGTGGAAGTAATTACCAGGTACCCGCAAAAAGTGCACCTTTGTTTTGCGTGGTTCCGGGGCAAAAGACTTGACACATCGTTTCCGATTGCTTGCGCAGGGAATGGTCATAGCCGCAGTGGCTATGGCGGTGTCTGGGTGCCAATTGCTCGGCCTTGATGCTCCACAAGTCGACACTCCTCGGCCCAAAAACGAGGCTGTCGCTTCCATTGACAACGCTCAATCGAGCCTAGATTTCTTCTTTGATGAACTCCGCCATCGCCGCGGTGATAAGTTCTACGCCAAGGTCAGTTTGCCCGGCCTTGCGGGACGGCCAGAAGACATTTGGGTGAGCCAAGTTGTTGCCAAAGGCGACAAAGTGACCGGGAATCTCGCTCAGGCTCCTCGAAAAATCCCCGGTGCTCGCAAAGGCTCGAAGGTCAAATTCAGCAAGGCCCAAGTACTTGACTGGATGATTGTCAAGGACGGTAAGGTCTACGGGGCGTTTACTGGCAGGCCTAAGCTTTAGGACTTTTCCTTCACGAACTTCATTGCGTTGCCATTGATGCAGAATCGCAATCCGCTCGGCTGAGGACCATCCGGAAAAACATGTCCTAGATGCCCATCGCATCTGGCGCAAAGCACTTCCACTCGCACCATGTTGTACGATTTGTCTGTGCGGAACCACACGTTCTTGCGATCTACAGGAAGAATGAACGAGGGCCATCCGGTGCCTGAATCAAACTTGTCTGCGCTTTGAAACAGCTTCAAATCGCAACCGGCGCAATGGTAGATCCCCTTATCCTTCGTGTTCTCGAGGATGCCGCAGAACCTTGGATCGGTACCGTGCGACCGAAGAATGTTGTATTGCTCTGGCGTCAGTTTTTTCTTCCACTCTTCGTCGGTCAGCACAACCTTGTCGTCGCGCTTCGGGCTCTTTTCTTCAGGCTTCAAGGTGTCCCAGGTCAGCATTTTAGTTTTGTCCTCTTTCACAGTCGGGTTGCTTTTGGCAGGTGGGTCAGAAGCGGGAATGTGCATGGTGTTGCCAACAAGTAGTCCTGCTCCGGTGAGGATAGCCAAAATTGCAATCGCCTTCATGAGTATTTGATCAAACGAAAAAGTTTAAGAGTGTGTTCCGGAAAAATGCGTAGAAGAATCGGTGCAGTCTGGAAGGTAAAATATGCCTACTGGATTTGCGCCTTGCAGAATCGTATAAGAAAGACGCACCTTCCAACCAAAAATTTAAGATCATGAGCGCAACGACTTATCCAAATTACAGCCCTGGACTGGAGGGCGTGATCGGTGGAATCACCACCATTAGCGAGATTGTCAGCGAAACCAGTAGCCTCATCTATCGTGGATATAACGTCCACGACCTCGCCAGCAAAGGCTCGTTTGAAGAAACCGCCTACTTGCTCATCTATGGCAAGTTGCCAAACATGGCAGAGCTGACGGCATTCAAAAAAGTGCTTGCCGACGAGCGAGAAGTTCCAGAGCAGGTCTACACCGCGCTCAAGCAACTTCCAAAGAGCACTCATCCGATGGACATCGCAAAGGTTGGCTTTGCCGTCTATGCTCCATACGATCCAGATTACGCTGCTCCGGCTGGCGATGACGCTGCAAACGTTCGAAAGGCTGTGCGGATTCTCGCCAAGGCTTCGACCATCGTGGGCAACGGACACCGAATTCGATCGGGTCAAGAGCCGCTTAAGCCGATGGCCGAGCACACGATTGCACAAAACTTCCTGTACTTGATCACTGGTCAAGCACCAGATGCCAAGACGGCACACGTTTTGGATAGTTCGCTCACGCTCTACGCAGAGCACGGATTCAACGCATCCACTTTTGCTTGCCGAGTCACTGTGGCGACCCTCAGCGACTTGTATAGCGGTATCGCAAGCGGTATCGGAACCCTTAAGGGCCCTCTACACGGAGGCGCTAACGAGGAAGCCATGAAGATGCTCGAAGAAATCGGTTCGGTCGATAAGGCTGAAGCGTGGATTCGAGATGCTCTCGCTACCAAGAAGAAGATCATGGGCTTTGGTCACCGCGAATACAAGAAGCGCGACCCACGAGCGATCTATCTCACCAAGGTGGCCAAGGAGCTTTGCGCAGAATCCGGCCAAACAAAATGGTCCGAGATCGCCGACATCCTCGAAAACGTGATGGAAACCGAAAAGGGAATCTATCCAAACGTCGACTTCCCAGCGGCTTACGCTTACTACATGCTCGGCATCCCTGTTGACCTGTACACCCCGATCTTCGTGATCGCACGTGTTAGCGGTTGGAGTTCACACATGATCGAGCAGTTGCGCAACAACCGATTGATCCGACCTGGATGCATCTACGAAGGTCCAACCTCCGCCGAGTTCGTTCCAGTCGAAAATCGCTAAGTTCTCTTAGCTTGAAAGCAGTTCAGCCACGCAGGTATTGCGTGGCTGAATTTGTTTTAGAACAACGTCACGCCTAGAGATTGCCGGTCCTCGACGGTTGAAACTCCGATCACCGAGTCTTGTGGCAAGCCATTTTTATCAAGAACCGCGCCAGGGACGGTTTCAGAATAGGGAACGCCAGGCATGAGCACATTCTGCTGGATCAGCCGGCGTGTATAAACTTCGTCAGGGGCGGCCTTCCAATCCGGCGCGTGCTCCGGATTCAGAAAGTAAACCGGGTCAGATCCTTCCCAACCCGTGGCTTCGTAAGCTTCGAGCCAAGTCGCGACGAATAGTCCTCCTTTGAATTCCTCGACAATCCTGTAGAACGGCGACAGCAACCAGATCACACAAAAGAGGGCTTGGTCAGGATCGTCGTAGTGGGTGTGCCACCGCTGAGCAGAGATCATAACCTCATCGCCCTCGTCGTAAATCGACACTGCAAATGAGTTCGGAACGCTCGGCGTGACAATGACGGTGCCCTGTCGCCGAGTGACCGAAATTCGGTCTCCAGCGACTTTTTCAAGCGAGCTGGCAACGTGGTCCAAAATCGTGCTGGCGACACTGCTCATGACCTCAGTTTATCTGAACGGTAAACTAGGAGCGTTATGGCGGCGAGTTCATTTTCGTTCGATATCGTGAGTAAAGTAGATCAGCAAGAAGTGCGCAATGCGGTCGATCAGGCTCAAAAGGAGCTGATGAACCGCTGGGATCTGAAGAACACCAATACCGAAATTTTGTTTGAAAAGGATCAAATCACATTGGTTGGTGGCGACGAAGGCAAGTTGTCGCAAGTGCGCGATATCCTATTTAGCAAGCTCATCAAGCGCGGGATCGACTCGCGGCAGATCGAGTACGGCAAGGAAGAACCTGCCTCCGGTATGAGCGTGCGGCAAAAAGTCGAGTTCAAGAACGGGATCGAACAAGAGGTCGCGAAGAACATCACCAAGGCACTCCGGGACAGCGGAATCAAGGTGACTTCGCAGATTCAAGGCGACGAATTGCGTGTGAGCGGGAAGAGCAAAGACGATCTTCAAAAGGCGATTACCTTCGTGAAAGGGCTCGATTTGCCAGTGCCAGTGCTCTTCACTAACTACCGATAATCTGCGCGCATCCATACTTTTTTGTAGGAAAAAATTCGAATGTCCGGAACTATTGCTGGGCTTGGGTTGTTCTTATCCACTGTTAGGAGCCACTGAATATGAAATTTAAAGCTCAGCAAGATTCAAAGAGGAACGAGCGTTTTGACGCTCTAGCCGAGAGATCGCACCGAAAGGTGTACAACCTCGCCTATCGCCTTTCGATGAATAAGCAGGATGCCGAGGATCTCACCCAAGAGGCTTTTTACCGGGCGTATCGGAATTTCAACGATTTCGAGGGCGATCGGCCTTTCGAAAATTGGATTTTCCGCATCGTGACGCGGTTGTTCCTGGACTTGAACCGCGCTCGAAAGCGCCGTGTTCAGACGGTGAGCTACGATGCGCCAAAGCGTCCAGACGGTTCGGATGATCTCTTGCTCGTTGAAGCTGCGGATCAATCGCCGACCGCAGAGCAAATTTTGGTCAACGAGACCATGAGCGAAGAGCTTGAAATGGCATTGAACACATTGAAGCCTGAGCAGCGCATGCTGGTCATCTTGGCCGACGTTGAGCAGATGCCATACAACGAAATCGCACAGGTTGCTGGCGTTCCGGTCGGCACTGTTCGAAGTCGCTTGCACCGCGCACATCGAAAGCTGAAGGAGATGCTCGAACGAACTCGAGTCAACCCTGCTTTCGCCTAATACAGACTTTTCGACTGACCCTCTCCAAGCAGGATAATCCTTGGTGTCCATCTCCCGGCGCCAGGGATTCCTGCCACTAGTTGGAACTTCCCGCCCTGCCCGGTCGTGATAAATATTATGTCCACCGTGATGGATCGCGAGGTCGCGCCAGAAGAGAGAAAGATTCCGAACTACCGCCAGCAGATTCGGCGAGAACTACCGGATTACGTTTTCAAGCCTGACTACTCGAACCTATGGTGGCTTCCGGTTCATTTTCTGTTGATTGGTGCCTCACTTTTCGTTATCATCAACCACTTCAACCCGTGGACGGCGATCCTCTGTTCGGTAGTGATCGGCCATTCGATGGGATGCCTTGGTTTCATCGCACACGACATCTCGCATGGAGGAAGCATCAAGAATCTCTTCCTTCGAGACTTCCTCACCTTGGTAGGATTCAGCACGCTGGGGATCAGCCCGCTTCTATGGCGAAAGTGGCACAACGCGGACCATCACAACAACACTCAGATTCGAGGCGTAGACCCCGATCACCTGTTCACCTTGGAGGACCACAAGAACAATCCGGTCCTAAAGTGGCTGTACAAAATACATCCTTTGGCAAGAAACTTGGTCATTTTTAGTAGTTTTGCCTACCGGATGTCACAACAGCAGATTAGGATGCTGATCACCTATTTGCGAGACAAACACACTCGTGGTAGCGAGAAGATCTCGATGCTCTTGCAAGTCGCGGCTCAGTTGACGCCTTGGATTGTATTGACCTGGCTCGCGGGACCGCACGTGTTTGCTTTCGGATATTTCATTCCGCTGCTCATCACCAACGCGATGGTTATCTGCTATATCGCTACGAACCACTTTTTAAATCCTCTGGCGGACGAGAACGATGTGCTGGCCACCTCACTGACCGTGACATTGCCGAAGGGGCTCCGCTGGCTGGATGCATGGCACCAACATTTTGGAGCGCACGTCGCGCACCATCTTTTCCCCGGCGTCAGTGGACGATACACGCGTTTGATTGAAGACACCGCCGCACGGCTCTTTCCAGACCGGTACTACTCGATGCCGATCACCCAGGCTCTCAAACTGCTATGGGATACCCCTTGGGTGTATGAATCCAATGAAACGTTGATCGATCCTCACCGCGAAATTCGGGTCAAAACCCTGGGCGCGGGAATGGAAAAGCAGATCAAGAAGTAGCATCGGGCAAGCGATGACGCGCTTTGGGGGGATATCCTAGAGTGCAGTTTCTCAGCTTATGCGACTCGCTACCATCCCCAACGCCTCAAGCAAAAAGTGGAATCCGATGACTTGGATGCTCAATCAGGGCCTCCAAAAATTAGGCGTCGAAGTGCACGATTTGACTCTGGAATCGTTGGAGTCGGAGCGATTCGACCTGCTTCATATTCACTTTTTTGAGCACTACACCGAATATCGAAATCCGTTCCGAGTGCTCAAGCGGGTTCGTGGACTCCTCGCAGGGATCGACAAGCACCGTGCTGCGGGTGGCAAGTTGGTGTACACCGCACACGATGTGATCGGACACGATGTACCTTGGCGCAGCATCGAGCGGTGGTTCCTCGACCGGTACATGTCCAAAGTCGATGGAGTGATTTTCGTCAGTGAAGCGAGCATCAAAATGGTGCGAGACCGATTCCCACAACTGACTTCCAATCAAACCATCATTCCGCTCAGCGATTATGGGGATTGGTACCCCGACACGATTTCGCGAGAGGGCGCCCGCGCAAAATTTGGCATTTCCGACGATGAGTTAGTAATCACTCACGTGGGTTTGGTCAAGCGATATAAGAACGTTTCGCAACTCGTGAAGGCGTTTACCGAGACGCCAGGGAAGTATCGACTCCTCCTCGCCGGACGAGTGATTCCGGATGAATTGCGCGACGAAATCGACAATTTGTGTAAGGCCGATCCTCGGATCATCTGGAAGCCTGGGCATATCGATGACGCGGAAATGCAGAACTACTATCGGGCGGCGGACCTCGCGATTTTCCCCTATCGCGCGATTCTGAACAGCGGATCCGCGATGCTCGCGTTGACATTTGGACTGCCGATTGTCGTGCCACAGCTCGGCTCGATGCCCGAACTTCAGAAGCTGATCAGCCCGGATTGGGTGCACCTACAATCGGATGAAATCAATTCAAAGGTACTTCGGGAATCTTTGGACTGGCTCGAGAACACAAATCGATCAGAAAAGCCCCCAATGGAAGCATTGACGGTGGACGCGATTGCGCAAAGGCACTTCGAGTTTTATCAGAAAGTGCAATCTGGATAGATTTTTGAAGCCCAAAACCTAAAGTGGTTTGTTCAATTCGCCGATGATTGGAATGTCATGCAATCGGCAATTCAGGTTTCAGACCTCGTTGTAAATTACCGGCAAAAGAACGGGCAACAGGTCGAAGCGGTCAAAGGCCTCTCATTTTATGTTGGCGCAGGTGAGATCGTTGGCTTTTTGGGCCCAAACGGCGCAGGGAAGAGCTCCACGCTAAAGGCTCTCATGGGGTTTGTCAAACTCGCTGCAGGGAGCTGCCAAGTCTTCGGAATCGAATCTTGGACCGAAGAAGCGCGCAAACGAATCGGCTACCTACCCGAGGTGGCGATGTACTACCCATTTTTGAACCCCAAAGAGACCTTGACTCTGTACGGTGAGTTGCAAGGGCTGGGGGGATCTCGGCTGAAGAGCGAGGTCGATCATTTGCTTGAAGTTGTCGGGCTTAAGGATGCCACCCACAAACTAAACAAGAACCTTAGCAAAGGCATGCTTCAGCGGGTCGGCATTGCACAGTCGTTGCTTGGAAATCCTGAACTTTTGATCCTTGACGAGGTGACCAGCGGCCTTGATCCAGTCGGTCGAAAGGAACTTCGGACTCTCCTCAAGTCCAAGCAGCAAAACGGCACCACACTCTTTTTCAGTTCGCATGAACTCGCCGAAGTTGATCTGCTGTGCGATCGATTGCTCTTTATCCACAAGGGCAAGTTGATTCAAGAAAAGCGGATTTCGGACTTGCACGGTGAACTCTCCAAATATGAGATCGTGTTCACGTCGAAGACGACGATCAATCTTGACGGCGCAGCCATTCTGAATCACATCGACGGATCGCTGATTGCCAATTTCGAATCGAAGCCCGCGTTCTTGGCTGGAATCGAGACGATCAACCAAAAGGGCGGACAGATCCTTGACCTCACGTCGACGCCAGGATCGCTCGAAGACTATTTCATCCAACAAGTGGAGGCTGCTTAATCATATGAACAAATTCAAAATTATCTGGGTCATCGCCCGGGGAGTCATCGTCGAGAGCCTTCGGCGCAAGGACCTTTGGGTCGTCGCCATTTTGGGATTCTTGATTGTTTTGAGCGCAGGCGCACTTGGGTTCTTCGGCATGCAGGGACTCGAATCGTTCGCGAAGGACCTCGGTACAACGGTTCTCGGTGGCCTTAGCACAATTTTGGCGATCACTTCGACCGCGCGATTGATGCCCGATGAGATCAAGAACCGAACGCTTTATCCGCTCCTAGCACGACCGATCAGCCGGTTCGATCTTCTTGCCGGAAAGCTACTTGGCGCGGTGGCCATCTCTTGGATCAGCTTTGCGATTTTGGCGGCTCTGACAGGTGTTGCGCTCGCCATTTTTGGCGTGCAGTTTGAACCTGTGATGGCCCAATACGTGCTCTGCAAGATGATGGGGCTTGTCATTATTTGCTCAGTGACACTCGCGCTGAGTCTGCTAATCACAGCCAACGCCGCTGTCACCATGAGTTTCATCTTGCTATTTGGCGCCGGGATGATTACACAAGCGCTGAGCATGGCCTATGAAAGTGGACAAACGGGAATGGCTCCGGTTTTCCGATTCGTGAATGCGATTCTGCCACAGACAAATCTGTTTGACCTAGGCAGCCGGGCAGCCAATAGCAATTGGGGCACAGTGCCTGCTTGGGTGGTCGGTTCTCTCGCCGTTTACATGGCGCTCTATTCGGCAGCGATGCTCGGCCTCGGCTGGTCCAAGTTCAAGAATCAGGCGGTGTAACCCATGAACCTATCACATTTTGTTGTTGGGACGGCATTGCTTGGCGCGATTGGCGCCGGAACAAAGGTCGCAGATCTGAAAGAAACGATCACTCCCAAAGGCCAATACACCGGATTAGAAGCGCACGAAACACATGCTTCAGCATCATTATTGGGTCAGTTTCGCACGAGTGTGAGCGGATGGCTATGGGTTCGAACGGATTTGTATTTGCACAACGGCGTTGAGATGCGACCGTTGACTGAAGCTGAAATAAATCTGGGACGAACCGGTGTCGGAAACAACGAGGGTGACCACTCAATCATGGACGACAGTAAGATCGTTACTGTCATTCCAAGCCGGGACCGCGATTTTAGAGGGATCTTTGGAGACATTGAGCGTGCCACTAAGGCGTACAAGGACATGACCAACCACAGTCACAATAATCCAAAACAAGCGCTTCCATTGTTTCGATTGATGACGATTCTGGATCCGAATTTCGTGCCAGGCTGGTCTACCGGCGCGGCTGTTCTCGCCCTCGGGAAGGACAAGCCGTCGTATGTACGAGCCGTCGAATTTTTGAAAGAAGGGCTGGAACACAACCCGAAAAGTGTGAGCATTTGGAATCAGCTAGGATTCACCTACACGGCTCGGTTACACGATTATCCGAAAGCGACCCATGCCTTTGAAGAGGCTGTGAAGAGCGGAGAAACAGTCCAATTGGCGATTCTCTCTGAGGATGACCAAGAATCCTTGCAGTATGCCTATCGCTGGCTCGCAATGATGTATCGGGAAAGCGGTGACCTGAAGAACTATTACACGACCCTGAGAAAGGGGCTGAAGAAGTTTCCCGCCGATATCCCAATGGAGCGAATGTTGAACCGGCCACCGCTTGTTTTGGCGCATCCAAAGGCTGCACCAACTGAGCTTGAGGCGAAGCCAAATCCAATCGAAGAAGAACATGCCCACGATGATCACGAAGATCACCATGGGCACGAACACCATTCGGATTGACCGAGATTATTGGTCGATGAGGCCGTAGTTCTGAACGACGAGATCGAAGTCGCCAGAGCCAATTTCTCCGTCGCCATCGAGATCGCCAAAGATCAACGCGAGCGGATCATTCGCCGCAGTATCACCGTAGTCAGCAACGACTGTATCAAAGTCGTTGCTACCGACTTCGCCGTCTTGGTCGATGTCGCCAGCGAGCAATGAGGCACTGACGGTTCCAGGTGATGTCGCGTTGTAAGAAGCTCGCAACGAGCGTCGCTCTTCAACCTTCACCGTGACCGCTCCGACCAAGAAAGTCTTGATCGTAAATTGGCCATTGTTGACCTTAACGGTGTAGTTCTCCGTTCCAGTGTTGTTGGAAACGGTTACATTCAGCTTGAGCAAGTTCATGTTGCCCATGAATCCTGGATAGTTGAGTGTTCCGTTGATAGTGTTTGGCTTCACGCCCAAAATTCCGTATCCATCAGAAAGCCCTGCGTGAACGTTTGTCGATCCGCCCGTAGCTCCATTTTGGTAGACGCTGATGTGCCCGCCCGAATCATCGGTGCAGATATCGTATCGACCCTTTGCTTCGGCGATGCTATAGACGAACGATGGATTCGTGATTCCGAATCTTTCGATACCATCTCGAGCAATCCCAGCTTGCATCACCACGCCCGTAGTAATGGACCGAGAATCAAATCCGCCGATGTACATCCCTTCGCCCGAGGTCTCTGCACGTAGGAATGAGGGTTGGTTCGAGTTGTTGCCGATGACCGTGACGCCGCTATTGCCCCACGCCAGGCTGGCTGGCCGAGAATAAAGCGGTGGAATCACGCGTTGTGCCTTGATAGCGTTCACGGATTGAGTGCCGGAATCGGTTTCGTAGCCGACAACATAGTATTCGTCATTGAACCTATCGTACGACGCACTTGCCGAGAGTACGATTCGCGGGGCAACGCTAAAGCAAGGGAGGCCATGAGTCACAAATCGCACTGTTCCGTTCGACAAGACGTGTTGCAAATACGCGTTGCGTGGAGTCGAAGTGGTGTACCAAGCGCACACGAATCCTCCGACGTCATCAGGCTCGATGGTTGGGAAGTAGCCGGTTTGGATTGAATAGGCATTCGTACCTCCAAAGAACGTGGTTGAACCTACCGCTGTGCTCCATTGCGGTACGAGCGACAAGTTGTACTTTTGACTTGCGAGCCATTTGGCAGAGGTGGACAATGTTCCGCCGGGCCGCATCCACATGGCCAAAATTTGATTGTCCGCCGAGGTTTCTAGGTCGGAGAGAACAAGATTACGGCTAGTTTCCGTGATGGTTGCTTGAACAGGCAAAATCGCACCAGATTCAGAAACCCGCTTAATGATGGGTGTCGCACCTTCAGTCCACCCAACAGCTAGGCTATTGTCGGCAAGGACGCAGACCTTAGGATTGTTCTTCGAGGCGGTTCCGCTGGAAAGCACCAGTCCGGTACCAAAGTCCATCGTGCCATCAGGGCGAATTCGTTGGACTGTGATCTGGTTTGAGCCTGGTCGGTCGTCGTTGAAAATGACCACAGCTCGTCCTTGATTGTCGACGGCGAGATCGTAGTCAACCGTTGACGAGAAGTTGCGGTCGGCAACAAGGACCCCGTCGGGCGTGAGTTGAGGTACGCCTTGATCGTTCAAAGCTTGGACATAAACGTCGTAACCGCTGACCCGGTTGTCGAACCAGCTCACCCATTGGGAGTGGTTGTTCGACCGAACTTTTGGTTGAATTTGGTCTCCGACTGCGCCTGAAACAGCGAATGGAGTGAAATCGTCATCGGGGTACTGGGCAAAACTGGCACTCGAAAGAAGAGCACAACTCAGAAAAAGAACTCGTCGCATAAAATTGACCTACGGAATGGCGCTATCGCACCATTCCATTGTAAGCCAGAAATTCGCGATTAGTTGTCGGCTAATCCAAAATTTGCGACGATTAGATCGAAGTCAGCTGAGCCGACCTCGTCATCATCGTTAATATCGCCTTGACTTGGGGTTGCTGGGCTCAATCCGTAATTCGCAACAACGATATCGAAGTCCGTCGAACCGACCTCTCCGTCATCGTTGATGTCACCGTTCACCAAAGTAACGACTCCCGTACTGGTGAAGAGATCGGTGAGTGCAGATGCACTTGGCGAAGGGAACACTTTTCTCAAGAACGTGCCGAAATTGACCGCGAATCGGTAAGGCGGATCCACGTTCACAGGGGCAACCACTGTGAATGCTCCAGTGGTCGGATTTACGGAAGCGTTCGCGACTGCTCCAGCGATCGGCACCGAAGAGCTATTCAAGAACTGAACCGAAACCGTCGTTGGCCAAAGTCCGAGGAATCCGGGCGAACCCAGCGAGCCTGTGATTTCTGACCGAATCACGTTGCCGGTGACAGCGACGCCATATCCGATTGTTGAGCCTACATTGACCGTTGGTGCGCTCACTTTGACTTCGTAAGTTCCAGCTGGACCGGAAACCCAGTTAACCACTTCAACCGAATTGATTGAATCGGGCGTGCCACCCGTAACGCTCGATCCACCCGAGAGCACGTTGCCGAAGTAATCGAATGAACCAAGCTTGACCGTGAGATTCGCGTCATTCACCGGCGCGCTAGCGGCCGAAACTGCAGCGGGATAGTCGGTGAATGCCATTGCGATTCGAAGAGGTTGACCTGCGGTCACTACTTTGAACTTGAACGATTGGGTTTGTCCCTGGCTCGGGCCATTCATCCGGCGAACATCCTTAACAATCAGCTTCCGAGTTTCGCCATTGAAGCTCAGCGCGTTGTCTAGGATTAACCGACCGAAGCCTTCTCGGGTCGAGGGCCAACCGCTCACGGAGGTGATGTCTTGACCGCCAGTAACGGCGATGGCTCGGAGCAATGCTCCACTCGGAACAAAGCCAAAGTTTGCGTTTGGTAACCCGTCTGAGTGTCGGCCTTCTCGGAGGTACTGCCGGGCTAATCCAAGCGCGGCGGCTACTGCAGGAGTAGCCATGCTCGTCCCACTCAAGTTAATCACACCAGTAGTCGAACCAGCTTGCGAACTTGTGATCACGGCTCCAGGGGCAACAATTTCCGGTTTGGTGCGGCCATCCGCTGTCGGTCCTAGTCCAGAAAAAGTAGAGAAAGAATCTTGGTCTGGATAATCTCGAACTGCGCCAACCGCGAGTTGATTTTTGGCGTTCTCAGGAATTTTGAGCACGTTGAGCAAATTGGTGATCGCGAACAGCACCAAGTTATCTTCGTTGTCATAGACAAAAGAATCGATGCCTCGGCACATCCCGGTGTAAACGTTGGTTGAGTCATCACCCCAACTGTTGGTGTGAATGCGTGCGCCGACGCCTGCATGCGTCAAGAACGCGTTGTAAATATCTGCTTCAACGTAAGCAGGTTCGATTGAGCAGGCGAATTTGCCTTGGTAGGCGGTGCCGCGTCGATCGTCGAAGACTCCGGCGTCCCCAGCCAAAATTCCGGCCACGTGGGTTCCGTGCGTATTCAGTCCTAGCGTGCCGCCGTAATAAACAATCTTGCGGTGGCTCGGCCCGATTGGGTTAGTGTCCGAAAAGCTTGAATGGTTGACGTCCACTTTGCCATCGAGGATGCCAAATATCTCGCCCGTTCCAGTTAATCCTGCAGCGTACACAGGAGTGGAATTGAGGGTGTTGCTCTGCATCAACCACCGGACGGTATTGTTCCGGTCGACCAATTCGCTTGCCTCGTGAATGAACTGCACCGAATCGTACGATGCCAATGACGAGACTCGGGTTTGCGGAACGGTGGCGATAAAAACGTACTGTGTGCCATTCCAGTTTGAATGGAGTATGGATACTCCAGGCACAGCATCAAGTTCTGCACGCACAATCTCTGGGCTCGAATCGCGAGTCGCATAGATCGCGACTCTGACCAGTCCTTGATTTCGTTCGAAGATTCTCTGCTCAGACTTAAATGCGCGCGTTCCAATCGAGGGGTCTAACTTGAAAAATGGCGCAAAAACTGTCGCAGAGGTCACGCCTTCGACCTTCATTGCCTCAGACGCTTTGCCTCGAACTAGCCATGAGTTTTCGGGCAGGTATTCAAGCACTTCAAATCCTGCATCTTTCAATCGCAACTGAAGGGTCTGATTGAGGGTGCCGTCTGCTTGTACGATGGTCAGTCCGCCGTCGTGATCGCTGCCCTTCAACCCTACCGGAATCGATAATGAGCTGACTCCAGGTTCAAACGTTCCAGCGACCAGCCGAACCGGAGAGCTCCAGCCGCCTGCCGCTAGTCCGGAGGCCAAGATAAATGCAAAGAACCGAGTGCTCATGGATACGTTTTTAGACATTGGAGAATCGGCGAACGTTCGCCTGACACCAATCTACAAGCAATTGTTGTGCCAAGCCTAGTAGAAAATACAGCGCGGCCCCAAAATCTAGCGATTTCAGGGCCGAATGGTGACGAGTCTTAGGCTTCAGATTCCGGGCCGACCGGTTCGTCTGAACCTTCGACGCCGTCCAAATCTCCGTCATCAGCTTCCTTCACGACGCGGGCAAGCGAGATCACATGATCATTCGCCGCGAGTGAAATGAGCTTGACGCCTTGCGCAACTCGACCGGTGAGGCGAATATCCTTCACCTTC
This sequence comes from Armatimonadota bacterium, assembly GCA_017303935.1. NCBI lineage: Bacteria > Bacillati > Armatimonadota > Armatimonadota bacterium. The sequence continues at coordinate 349,051 of JAFLBD010000001.1, forward strand.
ATTCGAATCGCCTTGCCAGAGACCGTCATCAGCAACAGCTTGTCGTCTTCGTCCACGACTTCCGCACCAACGATGTGTCCCGTTTTATCGGTGACATTCATGGTGAGGATGCCGCTACCGCCGCGGCCCTGTACGCGATATTCTTCGCACAAGGTTCGCTTTCCGTAGCCGTTCGAACCGACCACGAGCAAGCTAGCCGCATCGCGCACGATTCCGCAGGCAACGACGCAGTCATCCGGATTACCTTCTTTGAATCGAACCGCCTTTACACCGCCGGCGGCTCGGCCACGGCCTCTTGCTTCGGTTTCGTGGAAGCGGATGGACTGACCTTCTCGGGTCACGAGCAAGACGTCGTCTTGGCCGCTGGTCTTGAGCACCCATCGCAAGTCGTCGCCTTCTTCGATATCAAACGCGATCAAACCGTTCGAGCGAATATTGCCAAACGCAGACATTTCTGTTCGCTTGATTTCGCCCATCTTGGTGATCATCGTAAGGAAGCCAGGATCCTTGATGTCCTTCACGCTCACGGTCGCCGTCACTGATTCTTCGCTTTCGATGGCGATGTAATTGATGACCGGCATGCCCTTGGCATATCGTCCAGTTTCTGGAATATCGTAAGCCCGCAGTCGGTACACCCGTCCTCGGTTCGTGAAGAAGAGGATGTAGTGATGTGTGTTCACCTGGAAGAGGTGCGCCGGTTCATCATCGGCCTTGAGCGTATTGCTGACACCCTTTCCGCCGCGCTTTTGCTGGCGATAAGCGTCAATGCTCACTCGCTTGATGTAGCCGTCTCGGCTGATGCTGATGATCGCTTCTTCTTCTGGGATGAGGTCTTCGTCGCTGAAGTCGCCGGCCTCTCGGGCGATGATCTTTGTTCGCCGTTCATCGCCAAACTTGTCTCGCAGCAAGATCAATTCTTGTTCGATTTCCCGTTGCAGTCGCATTGGGTCGCTCAAGATGTCCATGAGGTTTTGAACGCGAAGGATGCACTCCTTGAATTCTTGCTCCAGCTTGGATTGTTCCAACTGGGTGAGTCGGCGCAGTGGCATCGCCAGAACAGCGTTTGCCTGCAATGGCGACATGCTGAATTCGCGCACCAACGCAACACGCGCCACGTTCGGATCGGCTGAGCTGCGGATCGTTTTGATGATGTCGTCCAGGAACCGGCGAGCGATCTGATACCCTTCGTTGAGATGGACTTCTTCGAGGGCTCTGTACAGTTCGTACTTGGTCTTTCGCTCGATGACATCTTTGCGGTGCTTGAGATGCTCGTCGAGAAGCAATAGGATTGGCGCGGTGCGCGGTGCTCCATCAACAAGCGAGAGCATGATGGTGCCGAACGTGGTGCGCAATTGCGTGTGCTTCAGCAAGTAGTTGAGCGCCTTGTTCGGATTGACATCGCGCCGAATTTCGACTTCAACTCGCATTCCGCGCTTGTCGCTAAAGTCGTCCACGCGGAGGATGCCGTCGAACTTTCGATCCTTGGCAATCACCGCAATCGACTTGATCAAATTCTCTTTGTTGACCTGGTATGGAAGCTCTGTGATGACGATGAGCGACTTGCCCATTTCGCCAGGCTCGATCATGGTCTTTGCCTGCATGACGATGCTGCCGCGACCTGTGTTGTAGGCATTCTTGATGCCTTGCGCGCCCATGATGATTCCGTAGGTCGGGAAGTCCGGACCCGGCATCAATTCCATCACTTCTTCGACCGTGCATTCTGGATTTTCGAGCCGCATCAAGAGTGCATTGCAGACCTCGGTCAAGTTGTGTGGTGGCAGGTTGGTCGCCATACCCACAGCAATGCCTTGGTTACCGTTACAGATCAGGTTCGGGAATTTGCCAGGGAGCACCATCGGCTCCTTGGTGTTGTTCGCATAGTTATCCGCCCAATCAATCGTTTCCTTTTCTAGGTCTTCGAGGACCTGCATCGCGATTGGGGTCAATCGGCATTCGGTATATCGCATCGCAGCCGGCGAGTCGCCGTCGACGGATCCAAAGTTGCCTTGACCATCGATCAACGGGTATCGCAAGCTCCACGACTGTGCCATTCGAACGAGAGTGGGGTAGATCACTTGCTCGCCGTGGGGGTGGTACTTCGCCATGGTTTCGCCGCAGACGGCAGCGCACTTGGAATACCCCTCTTCTGGCGTCAAGTTCATCTGCCGCATGGCATACAGAATTCGGCGCTGGACAGGCTTGAGGCCATCGCGGACGTCGGGCAGAGCGCGGGCAATGATGACCGACATCGCGTAGTTCACATAACTACGGCTAAGCTCGTCTTCGACGTTTATGCTTTCAAGGGAAAAATCTTCAGACATGAGGAGAAACCGGTGGGTCTTTCAGAACAAACGAGCCGAATTCCGGCCCGCAATTTCAACCTAAATTGTACCTAATGAAGGGACGATTCAACCGAGATTATTGGAGCACGGCTTTGCGGATGATGTCGCGATTTACAGTGCTTTGGGCGCCAACCAGTTTGGCTTCGCGGTCAACAACGACAAAAGTGGGGACTCCGCCAATGGACCACTCTTTGGCAAGGCGGTCTCCGTAACAAGCCATCGGGATGGAAAGCGAATAGTCTTTGGCGGCGTTTGAAGCAGCGTTTGCGCTTGATTCAAACATTTGGGTCTCTGAGGCGCCGGGGGTGGTGTTCTCGAAAACGTTCACCGCGATCACGTTGGTCTTGCCTTTGGATTCCTTAGTAGCTTGATCAAAATCACGTAGATGCTCAGTACTGGATTGATCCCACGAGGCCCAAAAGTACAAGATTATTCTATCGTACTTGCTGAAATCTATTTGAATCGATTCCCGGCTCGCGGCGGTGAGGGAGTTCAATTTAAGCGGGATTCCTGGGTTGCCGAACACGTTGATGCTCGATTCTGCTGGCTGTTGAACCGATGGTTCCACTTTTGTCCCCTTTGAAATCTCGGATGAAGTCGAATTACAGCCGATTGCCAATCCGGAGAGCAAAATCATGGCGAGCCTAGTAACCTTCATCAATCTTGAGGATACCAGCGGGCTCGAAAACCGAAAAGTGGTGCGCATGGGCCGTCATCGCCGCCCTGTGGACTTTGATGTTCGCGGCATCGTGGGGCGGAACGAAGGATGCCTTGGCCGATTCGGACACTCGGGCTATCCTGCTTGGAATCGAATCTAGGAGCAATTGGCTTTCTTGGTTTTGGACCGACTGGCCGTTGCAAAACCATTTCTACCGCCCAGTTCCAACACTTATTTTTGCGGCTGATTTGGCACTCTTCGGACGTCAGAATGCTGCCGGATTCAGTTTCACGAATACGCTCCTCGCGGCGATATCAGTGACCCTCCTGTATTTGTGGAGCGGTGAGCTCTTTCAGAATCGCAAGCTCGGCCTGATCGCACCAACGGCCTTCTGTGCGTGGACACTGGATTCATCGGGATGGCTCCAATTATTCGTGCTGGTGGGTGGCATCGGATTCTTGGTCGTGAAGCGAAAGGAGATTCGAGCAATCCATCTAGCTCTCCTGTTTCTCCTTTATATTGAAGTGGTCGCGATTTCGCCGCTTTTCTATGGCACTGTACTTTGGCTTCCGGGTCGCACTGCTACGGCGATGACCTTTTTTTGCCTAGCTGCCTGTTGGTGCCAGTCAATTCTCTTTCGGAAGGAGTCCAAGCTCGCCACGTTCGGGCTGTTGGGCTCCGTGTGTTTGGCATTGATGTCCTATGAGCAGGCGGTGATGCTGCCACTCGTGCTCACCGGTTTGGCGTACGGGTTTGCCGCGAAGGGCGCGAAGTCTGTCTGGAGGCCAACACTCGGTTCCTGGGTGATATTGGTTGGATATCTTGCGGCTAGGACCGCAATAATGCCGGTATCAACGAGTCGGTATCAGGATCAGCAGCTTCGGTTTGGAACCGGAGTTGTGATCTCGCTTTTGGATTATCTCAGCAAAATTCTAAAGTCTTGGACCCAATTTCTGGCGGCGTTCGAGATTGGATGGGACAGCATTTTGCTCCCCGAGCTCTGGATCACAGCCATTTTGTGGATTCTGCTTGGACTTTCACTCGCAATGCTCCGGAAGGCGCAAAGTAGAAAGCGTCTCTTGGTGATTTGGATGGCCTCATTTGTGGCCTTCGCGCCGATGACCTTTTTGAAGCCATTTGCGCACTATCACTTCTGGCCGATGTGCATTCGAGCGATGTTGGTCGCGGTGCTCATTGGTGAGCTTACGAACTGGCAGAAGAATAACTGCTCATCGCCCGATTCCATGCCAGCCGAGACGCCATAAAGAGCACAATCGCCCAGGCCGCGCCGATCCCAACCATGGTCCAATTTGCGCCGAGAGCGATCTGCCGCGCTGGCATCGAGGCCAAAAATGCCACTGGAAGCGCGAAGATCAGCACTCTCTGAATGCCCGCCGTATACATTTCGGTGGGGTACCTCGCGATCGACATCACCGTCTCGCCTAACACCCAAAGATTGTCCACACGAACCCAGTAGATCGCGAGCGTCATCAGCAAGAAATTGAACGCGTAGAAGATCGTAATGCTGCTGATGAGCAAGATCAGAAATGCCGCCCACTGACCGATCGATGGAACCACACCTTCCGTTCGCAGTCCCACCCCGATGAGGATCATGCTCGCGATAATTGGTCCGAATTGATCAAAGTTAAATCGCCGGAGCGAGACCCAAAATTGGCTGTCGACCGGCTTTGTCACCACAAAGTCGAGCGTGCCTTTCCGAACCTGCTCAGGGATTTCGATGAGCGACATGAAAAATGCGATGAAGATCGAATGCATGCCGAAGGCCACGGCGGCGAGTACGAATGCGTGGCCGCGTTTCCAGCCTGCGATATCATTGGCGTTGCTGAAAATCACCACAACGATCAGCAGAAAGAATCCGAGCCAGACACAACCTTGCAACATTTTCGCCCAGAAATTCGCCTTGAATTCCAGCTCACGGATGAGTGAGCTAATCCAAAATCGCTTGTAAATTCGGAGCAAACGGCGCATGTCGAACCCGGATTCTACCGGCATAGTAGACTGTCTGGAATAGCATGTGGGTTGTTCTTGTAGTGATCGCGTTCTTGCTCGGGCTTTCTGGTGTCCTCGGGCGAATGCTTGGTCGCTTTGAACTTGATCCTGCCGAGAAGTTCGCTCTCGGAGGGTTGCTACTCACGATTATTGGTGGATTAGCAGGTTGGGCTGGCACAGCCGCGCCAATTGTTTGCATCGCTTCTTTGGCACTAGGAATCACCGTCGCTATCAAGATTGGCGGTCTGCCAGGGAAAGCTGATCTTCCAAAATTCCATCCGGCTTCGTTGGCGATTGTGGCGTGTCTGCTCATCCCAATGGTCAAAGCCGCGAGTCCGAGCGATATGTTGGACTGGGACACGCTGGCGTATCACTTCGCGGTCCCCAAATACTGGCTGGAGACAGGGACTTACCAGCCGCTCCCATTCATTCATCAAAGCCATTTTCCGGTTCTGATTGATAACCTGTTCTTGTATGGGTTGATGGTCTCGGAGCCCGCGGCAAAAGCGATCACAGCGGCACTTTTTCTGCTTGCGACGGTATGGGTATTTGGAGTGGCGCGGCGGCGGATTTCGACTGAGGTCGGCTGGTGGAGCGCGATCGTGTTTGCGAGTTCTCCACTTGTCCTATGGTCGAGCGGTTCGGGTTATATCGACGTTGCTAATGGGTGGTTCGCGGCGATTGGACTACTGTATTCGGCTGAGGTTGGATTTGGCCGTCAGCGGCCCAACAACCTTCTTATCCTCAGCGGCCTTGGTTTCGGCGCGGCGATGGCTAGCAAATATACGGGCATCCAGCTTTTTGCTATCGGTGGAATCGTACTTGTGGCCGGACTCCTGATCACAAAAGCGAAGCCTGATTCCTGGAAGTTTTTGGCGATTTCGGCTGCATTGGGGATTGCGATTGCGGCTCCTTGGTACGTACGCAATGCTCAACTTCGGCACAACCCAGTGTTTCCGTTCTTCTATGAAAAGCTTGGAGGTACCGGATGGGACGACTGGCGCGCGGCAACGTACAAGAACGAGCAGCAAACCTTTGGCGTCGGCCGCACCGAATCAGGTCGCGATCCGTTTGCGCTCGGCCATTCGATTTTCGGATTGGCGTACCAGCCTGGAAGGTTCATCAATCCGGGGCAAGAGCAAGGCCTCGGAGTACCGATGGGCTCGGTTGGAATTGGTGCATTTATCGGGTTGCTCGGGCTACTAATTCTCGCCCGCCATAGCCCTGTTTATGCTGCGCTCGGGGCGCAAGCATTACTCTTCTTTGTCGCCTGGTTCTTTCTGAGTCAACAAGTTCGCTACCTATCCGCGCTGATGCCGATTCTTGCGGTGTTAGCTGGGGGGACGCTGTCCTGCGTGCGCCCTCAATCAGCGATTCGAGCGCTTCTCGGATTCCAGGCTGCACTCGGCTGGGGCATGGTCTATATTTATCAAACTCAAGAGCAACTTCCCGTTGCTCTGGGCGCCGTAGATCGACAGGCGCATCAAGAAAAGGTGGTCGGATTTGCGTCCCGGGCAAAAGAGATCAACTCGCTAGATGACGTTAAGAAAGTCGCGCTTTATGATGAAGTTTTTGGCTATTTCCTGAACAAAGATTACATCTGGGCGAATCCGGGTCACTCCATGTTGATTGCCCATGAAGGTTCGACGTCTGCTGGGGAGTATCTCGATTCCCTCAAGAATAACGGAGTGACGCATGTTTACTTATCACTCCAATATCAACCACCAGATCGTTCGGAGTTGGTCGGTCGGGCACTAGGAATTGGTGGTGCGGCAACACCCATTGACCCTGAGATTCGAGCCAAAATGGACCGAGATTTGAACCTAAAGTGGTTGAGATTGGTGACCGATTCGATCGCCGAAGGGAAGTTGGTCCCCGAAAAGGCATGGGGCAGGCAAAGAGGCCCAAACGACCAGCCGATGCCACGATTTTTGTTGCTGAAAATTTCGGATTAATTGCACGATGGATTATTCAAATGAGTCGATGAGATTCCGCGAAACCGCGTTCGAAAAGAAGCGCGGAGTAAGCAAAGTTGAACTTGGAGTTGGCTTTGCCCAGGTTCACGTCGCCGATTTGCCCGAGCCGATCCACACCGGGCGGCTGGTCGCATTACAGTGTGTAAAGGAGTGCGAGATCGGGATTTTCTTCCTGAAAATGACCTCCACGGGACTCTCTTTCTTGGTGAAAGAGGAGGTGGTCGAACGGCTGTCTGAGCGATTCGCCAAGGAATTTACCAACTTCACCGTAGACAAAGGTCGGAGTGTGGTGTTCGTTCACGCGGTCAATCTGCGCGATGAAGAAGGGCTGCTCGCAAACATCTTGAGTGAAGCGATTTCAACTGGCGCGAGGCTCGAACACATCGGCGATTTGCACGATTCGGTCTGCATTTCGGCCAGTCACGAGGATGCTCAAAAGATCGCGAAGGCGATTGAAGGCAAGGAGTTCGTGACCTTATGAGCAATATCGTCGTGATGAAGTTCGGCGGCACCAGCGTCTCGACTCCAGAAGCGAGGCTCGCCAGCGCGAGCCGTGTGGTTTCGGCGAGAGAGCAGGGATTTAGCCCGGTCGTCGTGGTGAGCGCGATCGGTCGGCGTGGCGCCCCGTACGCAACGGACACTTTGCTGGGTGAACTCAACGCGGTTGATCCGAGCACTCCGCCAGATCCTCGCGAGCAAGACCTAATGGTGGCGTGCGGGGAGATTTTCAGCGCCGTAATTTTCAGCCAAACCCTTCGGAGTCTTGGCCAGAAAGCTCAGAGCTTTCGAGGAGGTCAAGCCGGGATTCGAACCGATGGCGTCTTTGGAAATGCTCGAATCGCGAGCATCAATCCGGTCGCCCTCCACAAAGCGATTGAGGCTGGATTTGTGCCAGTGATTTGCGGATTTCAAGGCGTTTTTGTCGGGGATGACAAGCTTCCGGGCAGCGAACTTACGACTCTTGGCCGTGGTGGAAGCGATACTACTGCAGCCGCGATTGGCGCCGCGCTCGGAGCCAGCGCGGTCGAAATTTATACCGACGTCGACGGAGTAAAAACTGCCGACCCCGACTTCGTGGCCGGCGCGCCGACATTGAGCGCGATGAGCTACGAAGAAGTCGCCGAAATCGCGCACTTAGGAGCGAAAGTGTTGCATCCTCGGGCCGCCGAGATTGCGATGCGATACAACACCCCGCTTTGGGTAAAGAACACCTTTTCGGACCACATCGGCACCAAAATTGTGAGCCTCGAAGAACTCGGAAACCGGCATGTGACCGGGGTCACTCACTCTGGAAAGTTGGTTTACCTACAATTCCTTTTCGGCGGAATCGCGGAAGAACATCGCTCGGCGCTCAAGAGTGAAGTCTTTGGGATTTTGGCGAAGTATGGGATCAATCTCTATCTGCTCAATATCAGTCCGGAGAACCTTGGATTTGCGGTTCAGCGTGACCAGTATCCGGTCGTCAAAGATCTGATCGACGGATTGGTTTTGCCGCAAGACGGCGCAAAACCCGGGATTTACATGTTCCAGATTGGCGGGGTGCCAAGCAAAGAAGCGGAGACGCAAGCGCATCTTCTCAAGGGGCTGGGCGAGGTGCATCGGGTGGAAATCGAGCTCACAGAAGGCTGCACAATGGTCTCACTTGTGGGCGCGCAATTCCGGCCTGTTCCTGGCGTATTTTTCTCGGTGCTGACCACGCTCAACGAAGCAAAAATCCAGGTGTTGCAAACGGGTGATAGCGATCTCAGCATGAGCGTACTGATTCCCGAAGCAGAAACTCGCCGAGCGGTCAAGCTTCTCCACGACAGGTTCCAACTGGAAACGCTTCAGTGACCATTCTCGGAATTCTGAATTTGACCCCGGATAGCTTCAGTGATGGAGCCAGCTATCCGACGCCCAAATCGGCGCTTGATGCTGCGAAATTGATGCTCGATCAAGGTGCTGACATGATTGATGTCGGCGGGGAATCCACCCGGCCAGGAGCTGCTCCGGTAGAAGCCGATGAAGAATTGCGCCGAGTGATGCCGGTGATCGAGCTGCTACACCAACACGCTATTCCATTCTCCATTGACACGATGAAAGTGGCCGTTGCCGAAGCCGCGCTCGATGCGGGGGCGGCTGTAGTCAACGACGTCTCGGGATTGCGCGATCCTGCAATGTTCGATCTCGTGGTGCAGCGTGGTTGTGGCGCGTGCGTGATGCACATGCAGGGTTCTCCGGCGAACATGCAAATCGATCCGACTTACACTAACGTGGTCGATGAAGTGAAGAACTGGTTGGTCACTCAGTCCAACCGGCTTGTCGCCGCTGGTTTGCCAGCAGAGAAAATCTGGATCGATCCGGGATTCGGGTTCGGCAAAACCGCTGAACACAACTTTCTCTTGCTAAAATCTTTGAAGGCGTTGACGACCACTCCCTATGCGGTGATGGTTGGATTTAGCCGAAAGTCGATGCTCAATATCGATGGCGAGACGCTTGCAAAAGATCGAGTTGCCGCAGGAATTGCCGCCCAAACGATCGCTCAAATTGCGGGTGCTAAGGTGATTCGCACCCACGATGTTCTGGCAACAAAAAGGGCTTGCGCTTTTGTCGAGAATTACCTATAGCTCGAGCATTTTTGCGCCGTACCGAGTCCATTCTCTTGCGCCCAAGTGAGCGTCGGAAATCCGCACTGGTCGGCCGGCCTTTAGGGCTGTTCGAGCTAACTTTTCCATGTTGCCGCCGGGGTTGATCGCTATGAAATCGAGCCGTTTGCTAAGCGCCGCGATCAACTGGTCGCGCTTCGCATTCGCGCCTTTGATGTACCCTTTCGAAGGTGGTACTGTGCTGATCGCTAGGTCCGTTCGAAGATCGAACTCATAACGCCACAGCCGGGCGGTGCGGAACGGTTCTTGTCTGAGATCTTCGCCAAGTGCTCCATAGAATCCCTGGTCGAAACACAAGATTCTCGGCGCACCCCATCGGAGCGGAACAACCGCCGCCCGCTGATACTCTGGTGTGTCGTGGCCAGTAACCAAGATTTCGCCATTGAGAACAGCCTCGCTTACCAATGACTCGATCATTTCTAGTGCATTTGGCGAAGAGCTCCGCGAGCTTAGAACGGTGAAGGTCGCGGCTCCGAGGAGTCGATGGTTTCCCGCCAAAAACAGCACGCCCGGCGGATCGCTGCTGAATTCCTCCAGCATGGTCGGGTAGCCCGCATCTGCCGCGGTTAGCATCAAAATCCCTCGTGCATCAAGCTCCTTCTCAAGCTCACTGGCGGCTGATAGTTGCTCTGTCTTGAGAGACATCCAGCGAATCGCTTGCCCCGCCGTAAACCGAAATTCCTCTTTGAGTGCGAGCTCGCCGCAACCTAGAAATTCCCGGATGCTCGTTCCCAGCAAGTCCATTCTTGCCAAGGTTCTGCTCACAGTTTTGCCGCCGATACCTGGCGTGAGTGCCAAGGCGAGCGCCAAGGTTCGGCGACCGGGTTCAGGCATGGCTCAACTCGCCAATCGCACCAAACAGAATTTTCACGGCTTTCTCGCCCGAACTTTCCATGACCTCGACCACCTCTTCGTGGGTCAGTTCATAGCCAGCAAGACCCGATCCCAGATTCGTGACGATCGCCAAGCAGGCATAGCCAATGCCGAGTTCTCGGAAAGCAATTGCCTCGCTGCTTGCGGTCATTCCGACGATATCTCCTCCAAGCTTGCGATACATCTGAATCTCTTCGGGAGTTTCATACCGAGGCCCGTCTCCGCAGACATACACCGCTTTTGAGTGGCAATCGACTCCAAGTCGATTACAGGATTCCGAGATTGAAGTCCTGAGTGCAGGCGAAAATGGCTCCGTGAAGTCGATGTGCCTTACTTCACGATCCCACATGGTCAGCCGCCGGAACGATAGATCGAGAAAATCGGAACAAGCGGCGAACGTGCCCGGACCCCAGTCTTCACGAAGCGAACCTACTGCCGCAGTTGCAAACACGTTTTCAATACCGAGAGCCTTGCAACCCAGTGCCGCAGCTTTGTAGTTCACACGATGGGGTGGAGTTTTGTGCCCTGCTGAATGCCGTTGGAACAGGTAGACCGATCGACCTTCGATGGTGACGTGCTTCGCACGAAGCGGTCCTTCTGCGGTGGGAACCATGATTGGCTTTCCGGGCAAAAGTGCCAAGCGATTGCCGATTCCAGTTCCGCCAATAATGGCAATAGATGAGCGCATTGTAGCGTCCATAATACACCTGCGAACCCTCAATCGTCTGTGACTTAGAGTCCGCAGCCAGCAATCAGAAGTCCATGCTCACCTTACTCGCCCAATCATCGCCGAACCTGATGGGACTCTTTGGTTGCCTCTTGATCATTCCGATGTCGGTCTGGTGCATTGTTTTGACCCGCTGGATGATCTCGGGCGACATCGATGTGATCTCCGGCACTGTGGGGTGTATGGTGGCGGTTTTGGCGGTGTTTGTTTCGTTCAACACGAAAGTGCCCTGGATACCGCCGCTCGTTTTTTGCGGAATGGTGATCTTCGGGGCTCTGTTCCCATCGATCAAAAGGAAGTTCACGCAGCTCGAACTTCGATCCATTGAGGCAGATCGGTTACTCACCTATTTGAACTCAATTTCGCAAAAGCCAGACCTTCTTCAAGCTCGGATAGAGGCGGCGAGAATCTTATGGAACTTGGGCTACCCTCTGCAATGTGTTGAACTCGCGCGTCCGGTTGAATCAGTGACGAGCGACGCCTTTGTTGCCGAGCAACGCGAGTTTGAAATCTGGAAGGCAAAACTCGCGTTATATCCATCCAGACCTCTGACATGCCTCAATTGCGGCGCAATCACCGATCCCGGAAACGTTCATTGCCCAAAGTGCTTCGAGATTTATCTTGTGCGATATGTTCGTGGAAGCGGCGATGCAAAGCAGGCGGGGAAGATGGTGGCCAGTTGGGCGGTCATCGTGGGAATTTTTGTGCTCATTCCATCGATCGCCGCCAGCGCGCGATTTGAAGTTTCTATCGTAGCAATCCCGATTCTGCTGCTGCTCGGCGGATACACTGGGTACCAGAAATTTATTGCAAAGGAATGAGGATTGTTCAAGCAGCTTGACCGCTATCTCTATCGAGAAATGCTCGCCCCACTGATCATCGGTGTGGTGTTTGTGGTCCTGCTTTTCCAGGCAAATTTGCTCATTTATCTGTACAAAGAGATGAACATGGCGGGGGTTCCGGGCAAGGCCATTGCTCAGTTCATCCTGTACAAAACCCCGGGATTTATGGTGCTGACGCTGCCCGCTGGAATGGCGCTAGCGTCGTCCTTGGCAATCTCTCGGCTCGCGCGAGAATCTGAGTTGATCGCCATGCGAGCTGGCGGCGCATCGATTCTCAGGATTTTGCGGCCCGTCTTAGTGCTCTCGATCGTCGCATCCGTCGCGAACTGGTTGATCAACGAACGAGTCGCCCCTCCGGCCGAGCTAGAAGCACGCAAGATTCAATCTGAAATCGGGGTCTTGTCGGTCATGCCAACGTTCAAGCAGAACGTGACACTAAGCCTTGCGAACAAATACACCGCGGTCTTTGGGACCGTCGAAAGGCTGCCCAACGACACAATTTCACTCACGGATATCTTGCTGATTGAGCGCCGTGCGCTGGGTGAGAACCTGGTCATCCTCGCGACAAAAGGTAGGTATGAGGCTGGAAATTGGACATTTAGTTCGCCTCTCGCCCATGTGATTCGCGGGGCCACGGTGATGAGCACGGAAACCAAATCCGATATGGTCATCAGAGAGCCAATCAAGATTCAGCAGATGTTCTTCTCGCAGCAGAGTAATGAACAATCGACCGACGAACTTCGCGAGCTTATCAAAGTCTATCGATCTCAGCGGCGAGACGCCTCGAAGTTAGAATTCGACTACGCGTCCAAGTTCAGCGTGCCGATGGCGTGCTTTGCGTTTGCACTGATCGGAGCTTCACTTTCCGTCTGGCTCGGTCGTCGAGGTCCGTTCATCGGCGTACTCGTCAGCGTCGGCGCGGTTTGGATTTTCTTCAATCTGTTTGTGATTTCTAAGGAGATCATCGCACCAAGAGGCTGGGTGAATCCGGCTCTTGCCGCTTGGATTCCGAATCTACTACTGATTGGCGCCGGGCTATTCATCGTTCGGAGATCTGAATAAGTGGCGCGATTCTGGGCTCTAATACTGGGCGTAGGCTTCATTTGCGCTGCAAATGCTCAGATGCCTCGGCTGGATAGTGCGGTGAGAGTTGCGCTCGAAACACCCAAACCTGAGCCTCCACTAACGATCACGCCAGCCGGAACAAACAAGCTCAGCGTTAAACGGGCTGAGAATTTTGATCTTGACGGAGATAACGTCCAGCTTTCCGGCAATGTTGAGTTCACTTATGGCGAGTACACCGGGACCTGCGACGACGTCGTTGGGAACCTAAACACCGAGGAATTTACGCTGAGAGGCCATGTCAAGCTGGTCGGGCCGGACATCAGCTACGAGGGCGAGAAGATTGAAGCGAACTTCAAATCTGAGCAATTTAAATTCAAATCGGCCAAGTCAGCCCTAAAACCTGCGCTGATACAAGGCAAGCTGAACGACGATCTGTACGTCACTGGGCAAGCGGGGGACGGTACTCAAAAGGACTTCACTCTAACCGACGGTACCGCGACGACATGCGAATATGACGACCCGCACTACCAAATCGCGGCTAGGAGCATTCGGGTTTTGCCAGGTGATCGGATCGTGCTTCGCGATGCTCGTCTCGAACTATTGGGCAAGACAATTCTGGGCTTGCCATACATGAGCTTTCCTCTGGGTTACACCGCGCCGCGCTATATCCCAGAAGTAGGTCAAACACGAGATGAAGGGTATTTCATCAAGACACGATTTGGTGTTGACGTGCCTGGAGATAACCTTCTGGATGGACGCCTCGACTATATGTCAAAGCTCGGATTCGGAATTGGATCGGAGTATTTCTATCGCGCAAAAGGCCAAGATGGCGCGCTAAAGCTATACAAATTGTTCGGGCCAAACCCGAGTACAACAGCAAATCTAAACCACGTTCAGCAGATTGGAAGGCTCTCGATCAACTCCAATCTAGATTTTTCGGAGCGGAACTACCTCACGAGTCCAAAAAATACAACTTTTAACGGCAGAACTTCTCTTTCTTGGAGTCAGATTGGATCCCAAACAAGATTGACCCTGGGATATCAAGACACGAAGTCTCCGAACTTCAGGAACACAAATCAGACCGCTACCCTCAGCGACACGCGCACTTTCAAAGGCGGATTGCAGTCGAGCATTGATCTCAATTTCACCGACTACAAATCAGCCTCCACCAGCTTCAATCAGACTCGAAAGATATTGGACGTTCGGACCCGGCTAACGAAGAAATTCAAGACGATGGACGCGGAGTTGGCTTACTTGCGAACGGTCCCGATCAGTGAAATCGTGAACTTCTTCAGTGCAACAGACCAGACGCCGATGTTCACCCTCCGATCGGACACCGCTCGAATGTTCGGCTGGAAATCTTTGCCGATTCAGACCCAGTTCTCGATTGGCGAACTCGTGGATTCGATCCGAAGGCAGCCGCTCACGCGGACCGTGTTTGAAGCGATTGTCCCACAACAGAATTTGAAACTTGGCTCGTCCACTTTGAACCTTGCTGGGCGATTCAAGCAAGGTATCTACAGCGATAATACAGCGCAATTTGTCTTTGGCGCGGATGCCAATTACAATCTCCCGATAAGTAAAGGTACAGGGTTAAATATTAGATATAACTACCTGCGTCCACAAGGATATTCCCCGCTGAGTATCGACCGAACAGGCCGAACCGATGCCTTTGGTGGGGACGTCACCATGCAGATCGGAAACCAGTTGAAGGCAGCCGTGACCGCGGGATACGACCTCTTGGCGCAAGACCGGAATTTCGAATCGAGTTGGCAAAGCGTCGGCACTCGTCTGGAGTGGAATCCGAGCAAGAATTTGTTGTTGCGGTCTAGCGCAAACTACGATACTTTCAGCCAGGTCTGGAGCAATGTTCGATTGGACCTCCAGCTCATGCAAGGTGAGACTCGGCTGTCAGTCGGCGCGAGATTCGACGGTCAACGCCACACCTGGGGGACGGTCAATTTCTACGGTGAAGGAATGCGATGGGGGCGGCTCACCACTCAGGCGCTCTTCTCATATAACGGTTACACCGAGAAGTTTGAGAGCCGGCAAGTGGCATTCCTCTACGACCTGCACTGCATGGAGGCGATTGTGGAAGTTCGGGATCAACGAACCGGATTCCGAAACGGAACTTCGTTTGCGTTTTATCTCCGAATCAAGGCTCTGCCGTTCAAGACGCCGTTCGGATTCGGCACTCAAGGTCAAGGGTTCGGCACCGGAACAGGCACTGGATTCTAATTGATAACGGAAAAGCCAATTTTTTCACGATAGAAATTTGGAGCGGGAAGGCTTTGAATCGTAAGATAGCGATATGAAGTTGCGCTCTTTCTTATGTTTGGCATTAGTCGCCGGGTCAATTGGTTTTGCAAACGCCCAAGTGATCTACGAAGACGACTTCACGACCGGAGCAAACCGTAGCGCTCTTTCGCCCCTCCACAACACGGCTGTGCCATTTGGAAGTGGCGCAGGAGCACCCTGGAGCGTAGAAACAGTGTTCGGAACGGGGAATCTGCTGTTCGGGAATGGCGCGAATGCTGGCCGGGTGCAGCCGACAGCCGGGCACCACTCGGAGGTTGCTTATCTTCCATTCACGCCAAATGGCACGGCATGCTATAAGGTGAGTTTGGACATGCATCTGCCAGCAACGGGAGGTCCGGTGAATACTGCTGCTGTTGGTTTCTTTAATAACAGTGGCGGTTGGGTTTGGACCGGTCGGACATTGCTTAACACTCGTGCAGAAGGTCTCGAACTTCAATTGGGCGGCACCCCTCCGGGCGACGTCCTCCAAAAGTTTGCGTGGACCGGTTTCGATGAGTATTTGCCCCGAAACTATGGGCTTATCTACGATTCTGAAAACCAGGAAGCCTATCTCACAATCAATGACCAGATTTGGATGGGACCTACAAACGTCAGCTACTTCCAGCCAGGAGATGTCACCCGTGTTGGATTCTATCGAGACAACGACTGCAACACTCAGAGCTGGTTTGACAATTTCAAGTTTGAAGAAGTCGATGTCCCGCGCACCTACAAGGGCACGATCGATATTCCGAACTTTGCCGGGCCAGATGCTTGGGCAAGTAGCTATGAAGCGCAAATCAAGGACGACAATGGCAACTGGTTAGGTGGTCTTGGTGGTGGACTCGTTGGGTTCGATTGGACATTCCGATTCATGGGAGACTGGATGACTCCTGGACAGCAATATTGGCTGTACTTCCGAAGCGATACATCGCTCTACAACCGAATCGCTTTTACACTTTTGCCTTCAGGAATGACCACCATCGGAACGATTACATTGACCATTGGTGATGTCGATCGAGATGGCGAAATCGGGGCTGCTGATTTTGACGCTGTGGTCTCGCGATTTGGCGATTCGACAAGCGACCCAGTGGATGTGGATCGAGATGGAGAAGTCGGTTCGTCAGATTTTGATATCGTCGTTCAAAATTACGGTGCAGAAGGATTCATCCCTTAACAAAAAAATAGAAAACGCATATCAATTCATTCGGGTGAGGCAACTGCCTCACCCATATTTTTGGATATCCTGGTTGCCATGAAGCTTGTCATCGCGACTCATAACCGGAAAAAAGCTGGAGAAATGGTGCAGATTCTGCAGGGCCGGTTCCCAAACGTGAAAATCGAGACGCTGGCAGACTTTAATGGTGCTCCTGAACCAGATGAAACAGGAACCACATATCAGGAGAACGCAGCGATCAAGGCCGAGAGTGCGTGCGATTTCACCGGGGAGTGGTGCTTGGCGGATGATGCGGGCTTAGAGATAGATGCGATGAACGGCGAACCCGGACTTTATAGCAAGCGGTTTGCTGGAGAAGAAACACCGTTCCCTGAAAAGATGAAAGTGATTTTGGACCGACTCAGCGAAACACCTGATCCACAAAGGTCAGCACGATTTCGATGTGCAATCGCACTTGCAAGACCCGGACACCCGACAAAACTCTTTGAATCTACATGCGAAGGGATGATCGCCGCAAGCCCGAGCGGGGCGGGCGGATTCGGATACGATCCAATCTTCTGGTTGCCGGAACAGAACTGCACTATGGCCGACCTGACTGCTGATCAGAAGCATGCCATCAGTCATCGCGGCAAGGTTTTGCGAGAATTCTCGGCTTGGTTAGAAGCTGAGTTGGCATCGCCAGCAGGCTAAAAACGGATATAGTTACAAGTGGCCATGAATTGGACATCACTGCTGAATCTTTTGAGCGACAAGTTTGGATTGGGTGCCAAATCCGGCGACTTTTTGGACGAGATCATTTACATCATCCGCCATTCTGAGGGTGGCGCCGACGGATTTTATGCGCGTGTTCGAACGATGGGTTTTGGTTCGATGCTCCAACGCTGGCTCGATGGCTCGAACTTCGATGGGATAAGCAGCGGTGGTGCTGCGCAGCTCTTTGGAGTCGACAATATGCGGCGAGTTGGCGAGCTCTTCGGATTGTCTTCCGAGCGAGCTAATCAGATTTCAGGTTCGATTCTGCCATTTTTGACACGCGCTATCGGTGTGAACGGATCGCTTCCAGAAGGCGACGACCTGGACAAAAAGTTCATCGCGCTCAAGAGCCAGTCGAATACTACGGTTGCGGCAGTCGCGGCGCCAAGTGTAGCTTCGGCAGCAAATTCTGGTGCCGTTCTGAAATCGGATTTCCCCCCTGTGTTTGGCTTGATCGCCGCTGGCACGATCCTGTTTTTGCTCGCAGGCTCCTTCTTTAGCGGTCAAAAGCCGGCAGAGGTTCATAGCGAACCAGCCCATGATTCTGCAAAGGTCGAACATTCCTCAGTCGAGGGCGCAGCCCATTCAGTCAAGCCGGCTATCGAATCTCACGAAACTGCTAAGGTCGTCGACCCTGTGCTGTTGATATCGAAAACTAGCGATGGCATCCAGGTTCGAGGCCTGATGGAAGCTGGTCAGCAAAAGATTCTAGAAGAGCAAGCGAAAGCTCAATTCGGCGAAGCAAAAATCCAAGGCACATTGAACGTTGGCGCAGATTCTGGTTTGTTCAGTTGGTTCGAAAATAGTTCGCAAATTCTCGCACTCTTGAACTCAAAGGCGACACAGATTTACGCTGAGGGCAAAAAGTTAGCGATTACCGGCAATTGGTCGAATTCCGAAGAGGAATCGCTCAGAGCAAAATTGGCCGGTTTGGTCGGACCAGATTGTGAGCTCGACCTTACGAAGGCGTTCCAAGGATTGCCTGCCTCGACCCCAGCGCGCAGCGAAGCTGCAGCGAACGCCGCTCTTTCGAACCTAGAAGAGGGATTCACTGCAGAAGAATTGGTCGCAGCTCTCAACCTTTGCGTCATCAATTTCAACACGGGTAGCGCGACGATAAGCCCTACCAGCATGAGCCTACTCAAGAGGGCCGCAGAAGCCATGAAAAAGGCTCCGGCTGGAACTCGAATAGAAGTCGGCGGGCACACGGACAGCGTCGGTAACCCAGGATTGAATCTAAATTTGTCGACCGCTCGCGCGCAGGCCGTGGTCAAAACCCTGAAGGGGCTAGGGGTTTCTCCTCGAATGCTCGATTTCAAGGGCTACGGCTCCGCCAAACCGGTGAAGGACAACGGGACTCCTGCGGGCCGCGCCGCAAATCGCCGCATGGAATTCACCCTAATCAATCCGTGACCGTGTTCCACGTCGGCGAGGTGCCGATTTCCAACCGACTGATACTCGCACCGATGGAGGATGTGAGTAACCTGCCGTTTCGCTTGATCGCCAAAGAGATCGGCGGTCCCGGGTTGATGTTCACTGAGTTTGTCAGTGCGATGGCGATACACTATAAGGCGAAAAAGACCTATAAAAAGCTGCGTATTCATCCGCTCGAACGACCGCTAGGCATTCAGATTTTTGGCGGTGAGGTCGCGTCGATGGTCGAAACGGCTCAAATCTGCGAAGAAGCCGGCTGCGATATTTTGGATATCAACATGGGATGTTGGGTACCAAAGGTCTGCAAGACTGGGGCCGGTGCTGCTCTGCTCAAGAATCCTGATCTGGCGGTAGAAATCGTTTCATCAGTAGTTAATGCAGTGAAGATTCCGGTAACTGTCAAGGTGCGAGCTGGGTGGGACTGGTCGTTGTTTGCCGCGCCAGAACTTGCCGAGCGGTTCCAAGATGTCGGTGTGAAAATGATCACACTGCACGCTAGGTTTGCCAAGCAAGGTCTAGATGGTCAAGCCGATTGGAACTTGATCCGGGCTATGCGTGAGCGGGTCAAAATTCCTTTGATCGGCAATGGCGATGTCAAAACTCCGGACGATGCGCTCCGGATGTTATCCGAGACAGGGTGCGACGGCGTGATGGTTGGTCGGGCCGCGATCAGCAATCCTTGGGCGTTACAACGGATCGATGACGCCCTTGAGGGTCGGCCTATTTCCGCATTGCCAACCATCGACGAGCGTATCAAAGTGGCGTTGCATCACCTCAAGCTGATGATCGACTACGAGTCTCATGAGGAAGACCCGAAGAGCACGATGCCCGCTGAGCAACGCGCGGTGCGCCATCTTCGAGGACAGCTCCCGATGTACATTAAGAGCGAGCCCGGCGCGGCAGAAGCACGCAAAGCGTTGACCCAATGCAACTCCTACTCCGAAGTAGAGAGCCTGTTGCACGAATTCGCGCACAGAATCAATGCCGGAGTAAGTTGACGGTCTGTCCGTGCGATGGGATTATCACTTCCCAGCCAAGTTCTGTTCGGATCTTTTCTGCAAGAACTTCTTGAGCTGGCGGCTCCCCATGCACGATGAAGGTCATTTTCGGCGGCGTTTGGAATCCTCGTAGCCAGTTCATGATCTCACCTTGATCGGCATGTGCGGAAAGCGAATTTAGCTTGTCAACTTGCGCGCGAACTTCGATGTCTTGACCATGAATGCTCACCGTCGGTGAACCTTCCAACAGTTCCCGGCCCAGCGTGCCTTCACCTTGATAGCCCGTAAAGAGCACCAACGTATTCTCCTTTCCGAGTCGGTTCTTGAGGTGGTGGACGATTCGGCCGCCGTTGGCCATTCCGCTTCCAGCGATCACCATCATCGGCCCGTTCATCGAATTGATCGCCTTGCTTTGGTTCTTGTCCCGAACCAGCACGAGTCCATCCGGGGACATTGGATCGTCGCCTTCGTCCAATCGAATCTTCATGTCGCGGTCCTGATCTTCTGTGGTCTTGGCGTACAGTTCGGTCGCGCTGACGGCCATTGGGGAGTCCAAGTAGATCGGGAGTTTTGGCAGACTGCCTTCGCGTTGAAGTTCATTGATGAAGTAAAGCAACTCCTGGGTTCGACCGATGCTGAAGCTCGGAATCAGAACGACCATATGCTCTCTGACCGCACGAGTCATGATTTCTCGTAGCCTTCCGATAGTGTCCTCTTGGGCGTGGAATCTGTCGCCATACGTGCTTTCCACGACCAAGAAGTCGGCTCCCGAAACCATCTCTGGGTCCCGAATAATTGGCGTATCGAATCGCCCCAAATCGCCCCCCATCAAGAGAGTTTCACCGCTCGCCAACGTAATCTTTGCGTACGCAGAACCCAAAATGTGACCTGCAGGAATGAACTCGAATCGGCATCCGCCCGGTGCCGCGGTCTCCTCAAAATAGTGGACCGGCCGCATCAACTTGAGGACTTCAAACGCGTCTGCCTCGGTGTATAGCGGAAGTGCGGGCTGGTGCGACGAAGTGAGATGCTTGTTGTGGTACTTCGCCTCTTCTTCTTGCAGCCTACCGCTATCTGGCAAGCTGAATCGGCTGATACCAATCGTGCCCGGCGTTGCATAGATCGGGCCCTTGAAACCGTCTCGGATCAACTTTGGAAGCAAGCCGATGTGGTCGATATGTGCATGGGTGACGATGACCGCATCAATCTCGGTTGGATCGAATCCAAATGGCTCCCAGTTTCGCTCTCGCAGAGCTCGGCCTCCTTGAAACAGTCCGCAATCGATCAGGATTTTCTTGCCAGACGTTGTGAGTAAATGCTTGCTACCGGTGACCGTTTGCGCCGCACCATAAAAGCCGAGTGTATGAGACATACCTGAATTCTATTCGACATCTGGTTTTGCGCGCCGAAATGAGCCAAAATGTTGAAAAGCCATGCCCTACCGCGTACTTTTGTACTACTACTTTTGCAAAATTGATGATCCGGCGGAATTCGCAGCGGGACATGATGCGTTTTGCCGAGAGCTAGGATTGCGCGGTCGAATCTTGGTCGCGGATGAAGGGATCAACGGCACCGTTTCCGGCACGACTGAGTCCTGTGATGCCTACATCGCAAAGATGCGCGAACTGTTTCCAAACATCGAATTCAAGATTGACGAGGTCGACGCTCATCAATTCAAGAAGCTGTTCGTGCGGGTTCGAGATGAAGTGATCACGCTTGGTGTCCCTATCGAGCACCGCCCCGAAGAGTTGACTGCGCCGCACCTCAGCCCGTCGGAATGGAAGCAAAAGATGTCCGAGCCGGACACCGTGATCGTGGACACAAGAAACGATTACGAATGGTCTTTGGGACGATTTGAGGGGGCGATCTGTCCACCAATCGAGAGCTTCCGAGAGCTTCCAAACTGGCTGTTAGAGCATAAGGAAGAATGGGCCGGCAAGCAGATTCTGACCTATTGCACTGGCGGGATTCGGTGCGAAAAGCTGACCACCTGGATGCTGGAAGCTGGCTTTGAAAATGTGTACCAACTCCATGGCGGGATTGTGATGTACGGCAAAGATCCAGTAACCGCCGGAGAGAATTTCGAGGGCGTCAACGTCGTCTTTGATGATCGAGTGGTCACCGAAGTGGGTCAGAAAGCGAGTCCGTTGATCACGACTTGCATGGAGTGCGGTGCGCCGAGCGCGAACTATGTGAATTGCGCTAACACGATGTGCAACGCACGCATCATTCTCTGCGCAGACTGTGAAGTTTCAACCGGTCGGTGCTGCTCGGATTCATGCCGAGAAGCTCCGACAAAACGCGAAAAGAACCGCAAAGTGTACGAATCTATCCGATAGAATAGCTTCATGCGCTGGAAAGGCAATCGCGAAAGCGACATGATCGAGGATCGTCGCGGAATATCAACTGGCAAAGCCGTCGGAGGCGGGGGAGTCGGAATCCTCGTTATCGCGTTGGTAGTCATGCTCCTGGGCGGAGATCCGAGCCAAGTTCTCAACGCGGCACAAGGGAGCCCGACCCAGCAATCGTCGAATTATCAGCCGACTGCTCAGGACAAAGAGATCAAAGAATTTGTGGGGGTAGTGCTTGGCGAGACCGAGGACGTTTGGACCGAAGTCCTGCCCAAAGTTGGGAAGGTATATCGCAAACCGAAGCTAGTTTTGTTCTCTGGTCAGGTTCAAAGTGCATGCGGAATGGCCAGTGCCGCTGTGGGTCCATTCTATTGCGGGGAAGACGAAACAGTCTATTTGGACACCAGCTTTTTCAATGAAATGTCGAAACGGTTTAACGCTGCTGGAGATTTCGCGAGAGCATACGTGGTGGCACATGAAGTCGGGCATCACGTTCAAAAAATCACCGGTACGCTCGATAAAGTCCATCGAGCCCGCGAGCAGATGGACGACGCCGAGTACAACGCCCTGAGTGTCCGATTGGAGCTTCAGGCAGACTTCTATGCTGGTGTTTGGGCACACTACGCTCGCAAAGACCTAGAGCTCAATGAAGAAGATGTTCGCGAGGCAATGGTTGCGGCGGACGCGATTGGAGACGACAAGCTCCAGATGCAAGCTCAAGGATATGTCGTGCCGGACAGCTTTACACATGGCACGAGCGAGCAGCGCGTCAGATGGTTCCTAAAAGGATGGAATTCGGGTAGCCCGAGCGAAGGAAATACTTTCCAAGCGCGTCAGCTCTGATCCTTCGACTTCTTGAAGCTAAACTTTCGCTCGGTTCCAGCTTTGAGCCGGGCGATATTCTCTCTGTGCCGGTACACAATGAAGACCGCCATCACAGCATAGGCTCCGATCACAAACGCTGGCATGTGAAAGGCAATTCCCAGCCCAACCAGCGAGATCACGGCGATGATGCTGCCGAGGCTAATGTAGCGGGTCAGTGCGACGATCAGCGCAAAGATCGCGAACACGATGCCTGCAATAATGGGTGCGCTTCCGACCAATGCGCCGAAAGCGGTTGCGACCCCTTTGCCCCCTTTGAACTTCAAAAACGGGGAAAAGGTGTGTCCGATGATGGCCAAAATTCCAGCGACCAAGCCGAAGCTCGCATCCTTTGAGAGCCACAAAACGATCGCTGCCGGAACAGCGCCTTTGAGCGTGTCCGTCAGAAAGACTGTAAATCCTGCCGCTGGCCCGAGCGTCCGCCAGACATTCGTCGCGCCGGGATTCCCGCTGCCGACGCTCATGATGTCGACCCCCTTGGCTTTCGCGATGAGCACGCCAAACGGAATCGAGCCGCACAAGTAGCTGGCAATTGCAGCTATCGCAAGTTCAATCGGAGTCATGGACGACCTCTCCTCTTAGCTTGTTCATCTTTCGTTCGAAGATACCGCGAACTCCAAGAATGGTTTCCGTAAAAGTCACACGATCAATCTTTCCAGGCAGTTGATCGAGCATCAGATCAAACTTGTCATCCGCATCTGGAAGGAGGTTGTGTTCCCATCCGTGGAGTTCGATGATCCATCGTGATCGGTGATAAATCTGGTGCGCATCGGCAAGTATGGCGTGCTCATCGTTCGAAAGCGCACCGCTCTCTCGTAGCCCGGCGAGCTTCTGTTGAGTGGTCAACGCGCCAGGTCTGATCGCCTGATTTTGATGGGCTTCCAGCAAGTAAATCAGCCAATGGATATCATCCAGCATCCCCTCGCTAAATTTCAGATGCCGACCAAATTGAGATGACGGCACTCGTTCACGGACGACCCGGTTTCTCATCTCGATCAAGCTGACCAGCCGTTCGTAGTTGAGCGGAGTCCCGTATGCGGCATCGCGAACCAGTTCCAACGATTGTGGCGATCCGAAAATCAATCGGTGGCGACTGCACGCAAGGCGCTCCCAAGGATCCATGTCCTTCTGGATGTAGTTCGAGAATCCGCTGTGGGTGCGAGCCAGGAGTCCGCTTCTTCCTTCCGGCCTGAGGCGCAAATCGACACGCAATCCAGAACCTTCTTGAGCCAGCGAGTCGATATGCCGGATGAACTCTTGTGCGGCTTGCTCGGCTTCAAGATGGCGAATTCCTTCCGGACAGAACAGGACGAGGTCGCAATCGGATGCCGGGGTGGTTTCATGGGAAGCATAGCTCCCCATCGCAACGCATTCCAACGGAAATCCCCCGAGCAGAGTTCGTAGCAATTTATCCGTGATTGAATCGAGGTTATTGCTGGGATTGCCGTTCGGATCGAGGCTCCAGCGAGTGATGTGGGCCAACTTTGCTCGGCGGTACCTCTTGCCAGCATCGGGTCCGAACTGGACGTCTCGCGCCTCGGCTTCTTCCAAAATCTCGCCAGTCAAGATCAATTCTGAGATTGAAATCTCGTTTTTGAATTCTGGAATCAACGCCGGAGAGCGACCGCACAACGTCCGAATTCGAGCTTGAGACTCCGGATTTTGATCGATCGCGGCGATGAACGATTCCGCTTCCGGAAGAGAATTGATCCAATCCTTAGCAAGTTCCGGCAGCATCGCGAATCCGCTGATGCTATGACCGTCCTCGGGTGAAGAGGGGAGCACCGAATTGAAAATCGCCCGAATCGAAGCACGATGCCGGTTGAGCTCGGTTACAAACAATTCATATGAATCAAACCCCAATGACCTTGCGAGCCTGAGCTGATCGTCAGGCGAATCTGGGAGGCTGTGACGCTGCTGGTTACCTTCGAGCTGAATTCGATTTTCGACTCGCCGGAGGAAAGAGTAGCCTTGATTGAGGGTCGCCAAATCGCCGCTAGTGATGCCGCCAAGCGAACCCAAATGCTCCAGCGCATCGAGGGTTTGGAGATGCGATGAGCCGTACAACAACTGGAGAATTTGAGTTAGAAATTCAACGTCTCTAATGCCGCCCGGCCCGCGCTTGAGATCGTCACCCGTTGCGATTGTTTCGATCATGCTCCGTTGGCTCAAGAGCTGCTCGATCTCAACACCACTTGGTGGCCTCGCAAAGCAAGTTTGTTGCCGAAGTGCCTCCCATCTCTCTTCGCCTTCGCCGGCCACAACTCGCGAGCGGATCAGGGCTTGGCGCTCCCAAGGCTCGGCATAGCGTTGGTAATAAGCCTCCACGCTCCGCCACTTGTTGACGATCGCTCCGGAATTTCCGAATGGCCTGAGCCGGAGGTCCACCCGGAAGAGCGCGCCGCGTCCCATCCTCTCTTCCATTCCTCGGCCGAAGATCACTGCGGCGCGATCCGCAAGCTTTTCGAGCTGTTCGGAGGCATCGTCGGCGAGCACATAGACTAGATCAATATCTGACGAGAAATTGAGTTCGCTTCCGCCGAGTTTCCCAAATCCGACAATTGTGAGCGGGCAAGGTGGTATCGGGGTGATCAACTCGCAAGCGGAGTTCCATGCCAGCTCAAGTGAGAGTTGAATGATGGCAGTTGCAAGCTCCGAGACTCCCAGGCATGTCGTCAGAGGATCGATCCCGGCGATCTCATCGAACGCGATCCTTAGCAGATTCCGTTGGTTGAGAAGCCGAAGCCGGTCTTGCCTGTGCGATTGGCTGCTCGCGGCGGAAAGGAGTCGCCGTCCTTCTTCGATCAGCTGGTGACTGCGGTGAACCGAAGTTGAACCTGGCTCGAACAAGAGACTCACCATTTCAGGGTTCTGGATGCAGAGATCGCCCATTTGGTGACTCGCGCCGAGAAGCCGGAAGAAGTTCTCGGTGATGGCCCCCGATTGCGCCACGATTTGAAGCACTTGGGCCGGGTTTGCCATTGCTGCTAGCCAACGCAAGAACTGGGTACTAGCACGCTCAGGATCAGGGCTGCTTTCCGCAAATCTGGCGAGCGAATCCGGCGGAACGAGGCCCGTTAGTCCTCGAATTTCGTCGCTGAATCTCGCTGGATCAAATGCCATTTGACGGTGCTCAGCAGTAGAGACGTAGCCGAGTCAGATTCCAAACCTGGAAATGCGGGGATGATCTGCCGATAATCTGGATGATGTCTTCGGCGGCCAGAAACCTTAATAGGGAACTGCTGACCTTGTTTGCGATGGAGCAAGCAGGGTCCAAAGAAGGTCTTCAGGTCTATCTGAGCCGGGTTTTGGAGCAATGCTGCGACTGGTTCCGAGCTTCAGGGGCGTCGATTTTTCTTCGAGAATCGGTGGGAGATCGGTTCATTCTGAACGCAAAGTTCGGCCCGAGCGTTCGGACACCTGACGGAGCAACTATCGAATTTGGAGTTGGGCTAGCAGGCGCAGCTCTGGCGGAAGGAAAGCCGACCATCATCAAAGGATCGCGCCGCCGCGACGATATTGGAAGCTCGATCATTGTGCCGTTGATCCATCACGGTGTCGATGGTGATGAAGTCAAGGCAATCGGCGTTTTGAACCTGGCGCGCTCGACAAGCGAACCCCACTTCGATCAGCAAGACCTCGAATTTGCAGAAGGAATTGGAAATCAGATCGCACTCGCCGTGGACAATGCGACGCTGTTTGCTGATTCAAAGCACTTGGCCGAAACGTTAAAGACGGTGCTGATGAACCTCGGTTTTGGCTTGCTGAGCTTGAACCGGGAAGGGCAGATCACGCATTCGAATCCTGAAGTCGTGATGATGCTCGGCAGGGTGCCGGGGCACTTGGAAACGCTCCAAAAGTACATCAATTCCTGCCACGAAGAATTCGTACCGTTTGTGACTGCTGCCGCAAGCGATGGATTGCACCGGAAGCGTCACCGGGCGAGATTCAACTTTGGCAACCGGGTGATGACAGTTTCCAGCACGCCGTTGCCGAGCAGCGGTTGCACCATCATTTTGCAAGACGTCACCGAACTCGAATCCGCGCAACGCGAATACGAGCGACTGCGACGACTGGCCGAAGTTGGGCAGATGACGGCGACCATCGCGCATGAAATTCGGAATCCATTGACCGGTGTTCGAAGCGCAGCCAAGATGATCCGCGAGACTCCAGAGCTTGCGGATGAGTTTGCCGAGATTATTGAAGTTGAAGCCGTCAAGCTGAGCAAACTTTGTGACGAATTCCTCGAATTTGCAAGGCCGCTCAAGCTTGAGCTGAGCGAAGGTGACCTGGCTCGGGTCGTCGAGTATGTCGCTGAAAGACTGCGGGACGACTTCGCCACTGCGGAAGTCAACCTTGAGGTCATCGGAACAAGTGGGCCGATGGTAGTTTGGCTCGACGAAAGGCGAATGGAGCAGGTGATCCGAAATCTGCTCATCAATGCATTGCATGCGACCGCAAAAGGTGGAACAGTAAAAATAGGGGTTCAGCCGGGCGCGGTTTTTGTCGAAGATACAGGGTGTGGGATGGACGAAGAAACAGTGGCTCGATTGTTCTCGCCGTTCTTTACTACCAAGCCAAAGGGCACCGGCTTGGGATTAAGCATGGTTCGCAAGATCATCGACGCGCACGAAGCCACGATTGGCGTGCATTCGGTTTTGGGTGAAGGCACCCGTTTTGAAATTCGGTTTAACCAGGAACAAAGAAAGTGAAGGAAAAAGCACCGCTATTGATTGTTGACGACGAACAAAACATTCGTCGAATTTTGCAAGTCGCCTTTGAAAAGGTCGGCTATGAGGTGCTGACCGCCGAAAACGGACTTGACGCCCTTCGTGTGCTCGAATCTACTCCGGTTCAGTGCATCTTGTCGGACGTCACGATGCCCGAGATGACCGGATTCGAGCTTCACGACGCCGTTTGCGAGAAGTACCCCGACACACCGTTTATCATCATGACGGCGTATGGCACCATCCCTCAGGCCGTCGCGGCAATTCGGAAGGGCGCATTTGAGTTCATTACCAAGCCATTCGATCTTGATTCGCTCAAGAAGATTGTTGCGGCAGCATGCGGAGACGCTGGTGCCCAGTCGCAGAAACCAAAAAAGGGAAGCGTCCGTGCTTCTGGCACGTCGTTCATCGCTGAATCGCCTCAGATGGTTGAGATTTTGGAGACCGTTCGACGAGTCGCCGATGCTCGGGCGAGCGTTTTGATCACCGGCGAAAGCGGTACAGGAAAAGAAGTCGTTGCAAAGCTCCTTCACGAGTTTTCACCACGAGCAGGTGCACCGTTTGTCGCGGCTTCGTGCGCCGCAATTCCAGAAAGTCTCCTCGAAAGTGAACTCTTCGGCTATGAGAAAGGTGCTTTTACTGGTGCCCAAAATTCCAAACCGGGACGATTTGAACTCGCACATGAAGGAACGCTGTTCCTTGATGAAATCGGCGACGTTCCTCCACTTATTCAGGTGAAGCTGTTGCGCGTTTTGCAAGAGCGGGAGTTTGAGCGACTTGGGGCGACAAAACCCACCAAGGTAGATGTTCGACTCATCACGGCGACTAATCGCGATTTGTACAAGATGGTCGAAGAAGGGTTATACCGATTGGACCTTTTGTATCGATTGCAAGTCGTTGAAATCCATCTTCCGCCGCTACGCGAACGGATCGAAGACATTCGCCCGCTCGCCGAGCACTTCTTGGCAAAGTTTGCGGCCGAAAATGCCCGCAACTTGAAGGCACTCAGCCCGATAGCTTTGGCGACGCTGGAATCTGGAAGCTGGCCCGGCAACGTGCGAGAGCTTGGAAACGTGATTGAGCGCGCGGTGGTCATGGCTGGAAAGGACGAAGAGATTCTTGACCTGCATCACTTGCCGAATGCTCTCCGAGCGGCATAACCATGAGTAGCGCTTCAATTCTCCTCTCTGCCCTAGGCACTTACGGTGACATCTATCCTGTCATCGGCCTGGCGCTGGAGCTTAAGAAGCGCGGTCATCAACCCACCTTGGCGCTGCCGGGTTGTTTCGAGAATCTGGTTGATCGAAACCAATTCGAATTCATCGCTCTGACGGCGGATTACGATGCGTTTGGTGGTCGAAAT
This sequence comes from Armatimonadota bacterium, assembly GCA_017303935.1. NCBI lineage: Bacteria > Bacillati > Armatimonadota > Armatimonadota bacterium. The sequence goes on from JAFLBD010000001.1 coordinate 378,169, forward strand.
GTCGCCATCGGCAAAATCGGACATCCAGAGACCGGTGCCCCATTTTTGTGGGAGAACATGATCTTGCCCAACCTTCAATCTGACTTTGAGGCACTGGGTAAAGGGGAAAAATTCAAACTCGTGGTGACCCACGGTTCGGCGGTAGCAGCGCAAGTTTTCGCTCAAGTGAATCGTATTCCGTGGAGCAGTGTGGCACTTGCCCCAAGCGCGATGCACTCGAAGTTCCAAGCTCCGGCCTGGCCAGGAGTTTTGGGTGGGCTCAACCTTTTCGGCGGGTTCGACAAGGCGTGGGAATCCGCTCGAAACCTGACTTCAGGATATCTTGAGAGCATCAAAACCTTCTGCTGGAATGTGGGATTGCCGGTCGACGACGATCACGATTTTTTCACTCGGCAGCACTCTTCGCAACTGCATTTGGGGTTGTTCAGCAGAACCTTGGTTGAACCCAAAGAGGACTGGCCAAAGAACTCGCTTATTGCCGGCTTTCCCCGCGCCGCCGACGCTGGGAGCACAGATTCTGAGACGTTGCAGTGGCTCGCTAAAGGGGATCCTGCCATCGTGTTTACGATGGGATCGAGCGCGCTGCACAGTCCGAACCACTTCTTCAAGCAAGCGATCGATTTTGCTCGTCGAACAGGGTTGCGTTCGATCATAGCCGCCGGGCCAAATTGCGACGATTGGAACGAATGGCTTCCTGACCACATCCGCGCGGTGGCATCCATAAATCTTGAATCTGTTTTTGAATTTAGCCGAGTCGTCGTGCATCATGGCGGAATTGGCACGACGGCTGAGACCATGCGTGCGGGATTACCGATGGTGGTCATTCCAGGCGACTACGCAGAGGCGGATTTGGCCTCGCGGCTGAGCGCACTTGAGCTAGCGATCGAAATCCCGCGTTCGGGACTAACTGAATATGCGCTCGAAGAAGCGGTCATGAAGATCCTTACAACGCCGGAATATGACGCAATGGCGAAACTCGCAGTGAGCCAAATGCGGTACGAAAGCGGTACTCAAGTTGCCGCCGATGCTCTGGAATGCCTGGCGTTTGGAGCCGAGCTAGAATCGAGGCTTCCTTCGGACGTGCCGCACGTCCATCCGCAGATCATCAAGCAAATGTTTGAAGATCAAGCCGCGTAGGCTTCGATCCTCGGGGCATGCGGAAAATTCTGTCACACTGTTGGCAGAATGCCGAACCGACTTGCCAAAAGCAAATCTCCCTATCTGATGCAGCACGCTCACAATCCGGTGGATTGGTACGAGTGGGGCGAGGAAGCGTTCGCTGAGGCGAAGAAGCAAGATAAGCCGATCTTTCTGAGCATCGGATATAGCTCCTGCCATTGGTGCCATGTCATGGCGGAGGAAAGCTTCGAAAACGAGCAGATCGCCGCGATTCTGAATCGTGACTATATCAGCATCAAGGTGGACCGCGAAGAGCGACCCGATGTGGATGAGACCTTCATGCTGGCGGTCCAGATGATCAGCAAGCGAGGCGGATGGCCGATGAGCGTTTTCCTAACGCCAGACAAGAAGCCGTTTTTCGCCGGAACCTATTTCCCGCCGGTGGACCAAGGTCAGTATCCGGGTTTTGCAACGATCCTGGTGAAGCTTGGGCAGATGTGGCGCACCAGCCGAAAAGACGTTCTGGACAGTGCCAATCAGATTGCCGCACACTTAACCCAAGCCGCTGGCAGGACGTTGGGGTCCTTGACAAGCAAAATCGATCCACAACTGTTCAAGGATTGCTTCAATGCGCTCAAATCCGATTTTGACGGCAAGAATGGAGGGTTTGGCGAGGCACCGAAGTTCCCACAGCATTCTTCGCTCTCGTACTTACTAGACTACGCGGCGGTAAATCCCGATGACGCGCCCGAAGCACTTTCTATGGTGTTTCAGAGCCTTCAGGCGATGTCGATGGGTGGAATTTTTGACCAAGTCGAAGGCGGCTTCCACCGCTATTCCACCGACGCCTTTTGGCACCTGCCGCACTTCGAAAAGATGCTGGTCGACAACGCGTTGCTGGTCGATTTGTATCTCCGTGCAACAGAAATCGCGTATGCCATCGACGCACCATTTGCAGACGCCATCGAACTCACCGCGATCAAGACGCTGAGTTGGCTGAAGTCGAAGATGATGAGCGAGGATGGGCTGTTCTATTCCGCGATCGACGCAGATACCGATGGAATGGAAGGCTTCACCTATCTCTGGACCAAGCAAGAAATTGAGGCTGCGCTTGGTGATGCTGCTGATTCGTTCTGCGAACTGTACAGCGTCATGGAGGATGGCAATTATCTGGACGAGGCGACCCAACAGAAGACGGGTTTGAACGTACTGCATCGACTTGGCGGAAATGGTGACGAGTTTGCCGCGCAGCTTTCCACGCTGTACCAGATTCGGGAATCGCGGCCCCAGCCGATGGTGGACTTTAAGGCCGTTGCGAGTTGGAATGGCCTGGTGTTGCGAGCCTTGGCTTCATCGGGCGATTCGATGGTAGCCGAACGCTGTTCGAGTTCCTGGATCGCTGCTCACAAAGAGTTTGGTGCCTTGCCCCACCAGATCACAGATGGCGAACCGAGCGGACACGCATTCCTGGACGATTATGCGGCGCAGATCTTGGGTTTCGTGGCCATCGCGGAGTCCACGGGTAAGTCCGAGTTCGCCGATTTTGCCCAAGTTCTGAAGTCAGAAATGATCGAGAATTTTCTCGACAAGGAAAAGTTTGGGTTCTTCTTTACGAGCGAGAAGCATGACAAGCTGTTTGGCCGGAGTAAGCCTTGTCTCGACCAGAGCGGCCCAAGCGCGAACGCGTTGGCTATCCAAGCACTTTTGGCAACCAATGAAATTGAGTTGGCTGAACAGTGCCTGATGGCGGTTCTAGGATGGGCTCAAAAGATGCCTCGGGCATGCGAAGCCATGATCTCTTGTGCTCTGAATCTTGTGAATTTGAAATCAGAGATCAGTGGGTTGCCAGGAATGGACATTCCAGCTCCTCCCAAACCGATCACCGAAAAAGTGCGGGTCACGCTGTCTCATCGGGAATTAGAAGCGGGCGGTTCGAACTTGGCCGAGGGCGTCGTGAAGATTTCCATTCCAGAAGGACTGCATTTGAATACCGCTACTCCACCTGCGAGATGGCTGATCCCGACTGAGGTTAAGTTTGAGGGCGTGCGCGCTCAGGTGGACTATCCGGCAGGTGAGAACGATCGTTACGAAGGAGTCATCGAAATTCCTTTCAAGATCTCGGTGAAGGCGAATGAAACCCAAGAATTCGAAGTCCGTATTCGATATCAGGCCTGCACTGAGACCGAATGCTTGTCACCCGAAGAAGCGGTTTTTGATGGCGTCGTCATAGGCTAAATCCATCATGGTACAAGTCAAATCGATTTCGAAGGCATTTGTTGATCACAAAAAGCGGGTCAAGCAGGCGGTTACCGACTTCAGTTTTGAAGCAAAACCTGGGCAGATCACCTCATTGTTGGGCGTGAACGGCGCAGGCAAAACCACTACTCTGCGTGTGCTCAGCACGATCCTGAAACCTGACACCGGTTCTGCCTCCGTGATGGGATTCGATGTCAAATCTCAGCCGGTCGATGTCCGCAGAAACCTCGGATTCTTGAGCAATTCCACGGCACTTTATGGTCGCTTGTCTGCCCGAGAAGTGTTGGAGTACTTTGGGAAGCTGAACGGGATGGGCGCCGAACTGAATGGACGGATCAATCAGATCAGCGAACAGTTCGGTTTAGGCGAATTTCTGGACCAACTTTGCGACAAGCTCAGCACGGGGCAAAAGCAACGCGTTGGAGTTGCACGGGCCATCTTGCATGACCCGCAGGTGATCTTGCTCGACGAGCCGACAGCAGGACTCGATGTGCTCGCGAGTCAAGCGATCATGGAGTTCATTGAATCCTTGCGTGAACAAGGCAAAACGGTCATTTTCAGCACTCACATCATGAGCGAAGTCGAGCGTTTGAGCGACCATGTCGTGGTGATCCATGCGGGCGGAAATAGTGCATCGGGGACGGTGAACGAGCTCAAAGAGCGAACAGGTCAACCAACGCTTGAGAAGGCGTTTTTGCAGTTGGTTGGATACAAGAGAGGGGAGAACTAAGCAATGGCTTGGGTGATTTTCAAGAAAGAAATTCGAGAAATGCTGCGTGATCGGCGAGTGACCATTGGTGCGTTCGTGATGCCGATGCTCATGGTCATTTTGATGTTCAAATTGATCGGCACCATTTCGACGAGCGTGGAGTCCAATCGAGCTAGCAAGATCGGGGTTTTGAATGGCACCGAGAATTCGATGGTAAAGATTCTGAAGCAGATTCCTGGTAGCCAGATCATATCGGTGAGCAATAAGGCGAAGGGATTGAAGATGCTCGATGATGGTGACCTTCGACTTCTCATTGATCCCGGGAAGGACTTTGATGGTGACCTCCAGCGGATGGAAGGCTCGGTAAACGCTTACTATTTGAGCGGCGAACCGATGAGCCAAGTCGCTCTTAAGACGGTTTCTGCAACGATTGAGGGGCTGAACAAAAAGGCAGCCGCTGGAGTTCTGGAAGCCAAGGGGTTGCCTGCCAAAACTCTGGAGCCGATCGCGGTAAAGGAGCACGACCAGACCAAAGAGAGCGCAAAGGATTCGATCGGGCTCGTTAGCCTGCTGCCGTACATGATTGTGCTTTGGGCGTTTTACGGAGGGTTCAGCTCGGTTAGCGATATGATGGCGGGAGAGAAAGAGCGCGGAACCCTTGAGACGCTCCTGATTGCGCCCATCCAACGAAAGGAAGTGGCGAATGGCAAGCTGATCGCCCTGTCTCTGATCTGTTGGCTCAGTAGTATTGCCGCGGCACTGGGGATCGTCATTGCGTATGTGACTAGCGGCAAAATGGCCGGATTTCGCGTTGAGCCAGCGAACTTGATTTTGCTGATTCTGGCGGTTCTGCCGCTCGTTTTCATGTTCGCGGGCCTCCTGCTCAGCGTGAGCACCTGGGCTAAGAATCCTCGCGAAGCACAGACCTATCTTTCGGTCATTAGCTTCGTCGTGCTCATTCCTGCTGTGATGAGCAACATGATTGGGTTTACGGACCTCGGAAATCAGACTTGGGTCAAGCTGACTCCGGTTCTTGGGACATCAATCGGTTTGCGCTCGATTTTGCTCGGGAAGATCGATTGGACTGCTATTCTGGGGAGCGCTGGGGTCTGCATGATCTTGGCACTGGTTTTCGTGGTGGTCACGAGGCGACTGCTCGAACAAGAAAAGGTTCTCGTTAGAATCTAGCCTGGGGCCAATCCCGAAGCAAAAAATTGGACTCTGAAATTCAGAGTCCAATTTTCATTTTGGGTCCTAGAAGGATTAGTCTCCGGCGAGTCCAAAGTTGAACACGACGACATCGAAGTCATTTGAACCGACTTCGCCATCGTTATCGATATCGCCTGGGTCTGGAGACGAGTTACCGAAGTTCGCCACGACGGTGTCAAAGTCGCTCGAACCGACTTCATCATCAAAGTCCACGTCGCCATTGATCAGTGTCAAGTTCACGCCAGTGGCTCCACTCCGACCGATGTTAACGGTGGTAGCGGTTCGCTTTGTCAAGAAGTGCGTTGTCTTCGCAGCGACATACATGGTGCCTCGCTGATAAGTCTCGAACGTGTAGGCACCAGTTGGCGACACTGGTACGGTGACGGTGTCAACAACTACGTTGCTGGCGTTTCGCACTTGGAAGACTACGTTGAGAGTAGATGTCCAGTTGTAGTCTTCGAGGGTGATTGTTCCGCTGACTTTGGCTTTGGTTTCCATCGCCAGTCCGAATCCCTGAAGACCGCTATTTGCTGCAAAAATCCCTTTGTATTCGCCGGTAGAAGGCACGAATCTAGCCACGTATTCAGTGCCAGAAGAAAACGATCGAACCAAGCTCCAGCCATTCGGCATTAAGCAACTCGCATAAATGGATGGTGCGAATCCGCCGGTGGCGTACATCCCTTTGAACGAGGAATCAGCCGAATCAAACTTCATCATCGAACCGTTGAAGTAGCTGCCAACGGTAATGATTCCATTGCTATCCAGGTCTAGACCACGGCCACCACTGAAGAAGCCGGTACCGATTGCGCCTTTGTATTCGCCTGTACTGGCAACAAACTTCTGAACGGCAACGCCGCCTGCACCGATGGCATAGATCATATCGTTCGGGCCGGTCGCGATCGAGATGCCAGAACTAGTAGTTCCCAAGAATCCGTTTCCGAGGGAACCGAGATATTCTCCCGTCGTCGGGTTGAATCGGAAGATCAGGTTTGATCCGCTTCGAATATCCGAAACGTACATCTTGCCGTCGGCAGAAAATGCCACATCATCTGGAGCGGAAAGGAATCCGGTACCGATGGAGCCGGCATACGCTCCGGTGTATGGGTCAAACCGCAGTACTGCGCCGTTCCCTGTAGCGTAAACGTAGCCATCAAAAGGACTCTGCTCGAGACTGAGGATGTTGGTCAAAAACCCAGCGCCGAACACGCCCATGTACTCGCCAGTTTCCGCGTCGTAGACCTTGACGGACTTCGAAGGACTGTCTGTGATGTAGACCCTTGTGCCAAAAGCAAACGTGCTCCCGAGAGCAAGTAAACCAAGGACGATTCCCTTATGTAGATTCGTCATGTTGATATAGTACAGAAAAATTGGAGGAATTGGTAATCAAAACTCGTAATTTGTACGTCAATTTTGCGAATTCCGTCAATTGTGGGAGTTCTGGAACGGGATGACCCGCCAAAATGAGTGGAACCATGGACGAGATCACTGCCGAATATGTCGTTGCTGAGATAAGAGAAGCTGTCCCTCTGCAGACTCGAATTTATACGACCGTTGCCGCAAAAACTGATCTCGGACGTGTGCGCGAAAACAACGAAGATAAGTTCGAATTCTACGAGCCATCCGATGAGAACTTGTTAGCAACCCGCGGCAAAGTTTACGTCGTTTGCGATGGCATGGGTGGACATAGCGCTGGCCAAATTGCTAGTGAGCTCGCTACCAAGACTTTTCTCGACGTATTCCTCAACCACCCCAGTCACGAGCCAGAAATTGCCGGAATTTCTGCCGCAAACGCCGCAAACCGGTTTGTATATGACGTGGGTTGCACCGTGCCCGGCAGAAAGGGCATGGGCACCACCCTGACCGCCCTTGCACTCATCCAGGACCGTGGGCTGGTGATTCAAGTTGGTGACTCTCGGTTGTATCGGCTCCGGCAATCCATGCTGGAGCAAATCACAACCGACCACACCTGGGTAGAAGACGTTGTTTCCCAGGGACTACTGACTCGGGAAGAGGCCGAGAATCATCAATATCGTCACGTGATCACGAGGGCGATCGGCACTGAAGCTAATGTCCCAGTCGACCATTTCTGGATCGACTTGGAGGTTGGCGATATTTTTCTTCTGTGCTCCGATGGACTGACGGGCCACGTCAGTGACGCGGAGATTCATGACACTTTAGAGCGATTTGGGCCCGCAGAATCTTGCTGGCAGCTTGTATCAATGGCGCTTGCCGGTGGCGGTTCGGATAACTGCACCGTACTCGTCACGCGGGTTGACGATCTTCAGCGCATTGACCAAAGTCCGATAGCCTGAATTCCTTGGCGTCGGATCAACGCTGCTGGAGCTTTGATTCGGCTTAGGCGGCCATCCGCTAAGACGACATGGACAAAGTCGTCGTGCCGCCCCGGAGTTCCCTCGACATACGGCTGACCTTGCGCATTTCGAAATGCGAGACGAGTCACCATCTTGGCTTCATTCGCGGCTCCCGAATTGATCACGTCTGGACCCATGAGGTTGGAGTTATCCAGGCCAATGAGGAACCCGTCGTGTTGAATCGTTGTTCCGTCCTTGAGTTTGAATGGTAGGGGATTATAGGCTCCGTTCGATCCGCTGCAAGCTGTTTCGCCAATCAAAACCGTCTCGGCTGGCTGGGCCAAATTCGCCGGAGTTCGCAGGGCCATCGGCGCATACAGCCCGTAGCTGTAGGTTATTTTGTCTTTGCCAATCGCTGGTAGTGCCTTGCCATTTTCGCCGGGCTTTGAGGTTGGGCAATCGAAATGAAAGCGCTCCGACATCCCTTCTTGGACCAGCGTCACCCAAGAGATCGGTTCGCCATCGATGATGACCGGATTCCCATCGTAGTCGGGATAGTAGGCAGGCGGAAATCGCGCATCGAATGTTTCGGAGTACACCAAGAGTGCTTTCGAAATTGCGCCCATGTTGCCACGGCAAACGGTCGCCTCGCCTTGCTTTTTGAGGTGAATCCAGATCGGAACAAACAGCAGAAAGAGCACGAAAAGTGCTCCACCGATGATCTTGATATCTTTGCGCGATAAATAATCGGAACGACCGGTATCGTCGGTCGCTATAGAATTATCGACCTCTGGCAAGAGCTGGTGCCTCCGAATAAACGAGATTTGATTCTGAGAACCCAAATTCGGCCAGAGTTTTCGGCAGATCGCTTTCGTTCAATGTTTGGTGCCAACCATATCCGCCCGTGTTGCCTTGATCGACAACAGGAATCATGCCCATTTTGATGTTGTCGGGGCGGACCTTGCGTGCGAATCGGGCCAGCGCGCCGATTTCATCTGCTGTGAGGGCCCCACCAAAAAGGGCAATACTCTCTTCAAAAACGACTGGTGCCAAATCAAGTCGCTTCATGAGTTGCTTCTTGAAAGCAACCATAAAGTCCTTCTGTCGTTTTTGTCGCTCGTAGTCGCTGTCGCTGTGGCGATAACGCACAAAGCACATCGAGTTATAACCATTGAGAACTTGTGGCCCTGGCTCCAGGTCAATGTACAGATCGCCCGCTTTGTCGATCCACTTCATCTTTTTGGGAACGTCGATCGGCACGCCGCCAATGAGGTTCACCACGCGTTGAAAAGCAGTGTAATCCAGCTCCATCGTCCGGTCGATGTCGATTTGAAGCAGCCGTTCGATGACATCTTGGGTGAGTTCCTTACCGCCAACCTCGTGATAGGCATTGATTTTCTTCATCCGGTAGCCGGGGTACTCATAGAGCATGTCCCGCGGAATCGAAACACCGGTGATCGTGAAATTTCGGAAATCGAAGCGTGCTACGAGCATCATGTCACTTCGCGCTGCCTTCGTCGTCACTTGCTGATTGATGAAGCTCCTGTTCTCATCACAGCCCAGGAGAAGAACGTAGATGTGGTCTTTATATTCGAACGATTCTTCAACAGGCTTGTCTCTGATTGTGTCAATGATGAATTCTTTGGTGACGGAGTACTTACCAATCCAACCGGCACCCACGCCGACCGCCAAGAAGATGGCGCACCACAATGCGTAGATCGTGTGACCAAAAATGATCTTGAATTTTGAAGGCCGACTCTCGGAAAACATGGAGCAGTAGAACCCAAAGGGTACCCGCTATAAACAACAGGTAATGGGCCAAAATCATTCCCTGATTTGAATATGCTGGCTCGTTTGGTACATGAAAAGCGTATACCTATGCAAATGGGAACGCGAAGGAAGGGGTTCACGCTGATCGAGTTGTTGGTGGTCATTGCGATCATTGCGCTTTTGGCCGCAATCCTGTTTCCCGTTTTCGCACGCGCCCGAGCGAGCGCAAACCAAACCGCTTGTCTTTCAAACTTGAAGCAGATCGGCGCCGGTATCACGATGTACATGTCGGATAACGACGACCAATTCCCCCATGCGGTCGATGCGAGCGACAAGTTCCGACCAGAGATTTGGGACGATGAACCAGAATTTCGGGCAAGAATTCCTGACATGCCTCTCATCTGGGACGCGACGAATCCTTACATTAAGTCGAAAGGAGTCTGGAAGTGTCCATCCGACAGCGGCACGGCAATGCTAGATAGCCATTTTGGAATCGAGTTGCGTTCCGCTCCGAGCTTAGCGACCTCGTACGGTGCGAGCTATTTCTTCCGAACCGAAATTGCGTTCAAATATTTCCAAAGCAGCCAGTTCCAACTACCCGCGCAAGTGAACGTGATCTTCGACGGTGCTGGGCATTGGCACGGGTCGGCCTCCCGAATCGAACGCCAAGATAGCCCAGGTCGGTATTTCGAAAAGCTCCAAAAATTCCGCTACAACTGTCTGTTTGGCGACATGCACGCAAAATCGTTGACCTACGATCAGCTCCAGACGGCTTGGGGTATCGAGCTCTAATCCATAATTCTATTCATGGCTTCGGAACGCGTTGTTCGACCCCAAGGTTTTTGGACCGGCAACCGTTTTGAACGAGGGCTAGAAGCCGCATTTGTTGACGGGAAACTCGTTGAGCTTCGCCCAACCGTTCACAAGCCTGACCCAGTCTGGATTTCTCCACCGTTTGCGAACGTGCATTCACACCTCGAATATCGTGGGCTTCAATCCAAGATTCAATCCAGCAACTATTGGGAATGGATTCGCGAGTTGACGGAAAAGAAGGCGAGCCAAGACCTCGATCAGGTTAAGGCAGATTGCATCCTTGCGGCACAAGAAAACAAGGCGACTGGAGTGGGGCTGATTGGCGAGCACTCGGATCGGCCATTCAGTGGGGCGGCGCTGGCTGGGGTCGGAATCCGCGGCAAGATCTTCCAGGAAGTGATCACCTTCCTGGAATCGGGTTCGCCTGCTGAGAAACTCGCTCTTATAAAGAAGAAGATGGAAGGTCAGCGAGCCGAGGTTCTCGCGGCAGGCGGCGGACTGCGATTGATGCTCGCGCCGCACGCGCTCTATACCGTTGACGAAGCAACCCTAGCCTCTTTTCAGCCTGGGGCGCCCAGCATTCATTTGGCAGAATCTCCAGTCGAGAACGAGTACTTTGAATCTGGCACCGGACCAATCGCCGAACTTTACGCCAAGTTTCAGGTTCAACGAAATCTCTCGAATCGCTCAGCCGTCCGTGAGGCCGTTGATATCGGCGTCGTGGGGAGCGGGACGCAGTGCGTGCATTGTTGTGCCGTGAGTGACGACGATATCGAACTTCTAGCCCAAGTTGGCGCTGTCATCGCGCATTGCCCGCGGTCGAACATCGCCTTGGGGTGTCCGCCGGCGCCGATCGAAGAGATGCTAGCTGCCGGATTAAAGATTGGAATTGGGATGGATAGTCCTGCCAGCAGCGGCGAAATCGATTTTTTTGCGGAGATGCGAGCCGTGACAGGAGTTTCTGCCGAAAAAATTTGGGAAGTGGGCACGACAATGGGAGCGGCGACACTTGGATTTTCGGATTGGGGCGTCCACGATCCAGAGACCGCCGCCGATCAACCCTATATCAAAATTCAATCTCCGGCGCTAACCGTCCAAGAACTGATAGAGTTTGGCAATCCGGCCCAGGTGGAATGGCTTTGAGCGGAATACGAGAAAACTTGTTTGCTGTTGTCAGTGCGATTCCATCCGGCAAAGTGATGGGATACGGTGATGTGGGTTCGAGCCTGGATCGACCCTGCAGTGGATTGGTCGTCGGAAAGATGATCGCGGATTGTCCGGCTGGGGTCCCGTGGTGGAGAGTGGTCGGCGCGAATGGCGACATCAAGACGGATCGTCGCGATCCACGGATTGGAATGGAGCAGCGAGCATTGTTGGCAAACGAAGGCGTTCAATTGGAGAACGACCGAGTGCCACGGCGCTACTTTGTTGAACAAGAATAAAAAGAGCCCGGCCAGATTTGACCGGGCTCTTTTTTGGGTTAAGCCATCACGGTTTCGACAGCTTCTCTCAATCTCGCAATGTCAGGAAGCGCGGCGTATTCGTATATCGGGTTGTAACCGATGTGAACATCGTCGCGGCTGACAACTTGTGGCGAGGCTAGTAGTAGACCAAACCAATCTGGGTTGTTGACGAACTCTGCGACAACGTTCCCCGCGAAACCGCAGGTTCGAGTGTCTTCCTGCAGAACTATCAATCGTCCGGTCTTTTCGACGGACTTCGCGATCGCTTCGTAATCGCAAGGGACGATCGAACGAAGGTCAATCACCTCGACCGAATAGCCGCTTGTCTCGGCAACTTCTTCGGCGAGTTCCAGGGTGTTGCCCCAAGTAACGATCGTGACATCGGAGCCTTCTCGAACGGTCCGTGCCTTGCCGAATTCGACCGGTTGAACATTGGTCACATCCACTCGCTTTCGGAAGATGTGCTTCGGCACGAGGATGAAATGTGGATCGTCGCCTTGCATCGCGGTCCAGAACAGGCCAGCGGCGTCTTCAGGAGTCGAGGGAATCGCTACCTTAAGTCCTGGAGTGTGGGCGAGATAGGCTTCAGCGGACATGCTGTGCCAGAGCGAACCGCCAGGCAAGTAGGCACCGTATGGGGCGTAAACCACCATTGGGCACTTCCATTCGCCGAACGATCTCCAGCGCAAAGTCGAAATGTTGCTGACGACTTGGTTCCAGCCAGGTGAAATGAAGTCGATGAACTGCAATTCGAACACAGGGCGCATGCCATACGCGGCCATTCCGACGGCAACACCCATAATGGTCGCCTCTGCGAGCGGCGCGTTGAAAACTTGCTTTGGATAGTTCTCGCTACAGCCAGCAGTGATTTTGAAAACGCCACCTTTGGGGTCCTCAATGTCTTCGCCAAACATGATCACGTTTGGATCGCTTTCAAGGCACTTGTGGAAGACCTTGTTGATGCTATCCACCATGGTTTGCGGGCCTAGGTCGATGGGTGGGCGTTGTGGCGAAGGAGTCTCGCCCCAGCCGTGGAGCATAACTTCGCCGGCGAGAGGATCAGCGGCGAGTTCGGCGCGGTCATAGTCTTCGCGCACCAAGATCTCCAACTCCTCGGCCATCTTGTTGAAGGCTTCTTCCGAGAGTTCTCCCGCTGCGATCAATTCATCTTTAAGGAGCTTGATCGGGTCGCGGTCTGCCATTGCGGCGATGTCATCGGCATCTCGATAAACTCGATGGTCATCGGAACTGGTGTGGCTGCTCAAACGGTCGAGGTCGCACCAGAGAATCGTTGGTCCACCACCGGTTCGCGCTTTTTGAATAGCCTCGACCGCGGCCGTTTGCACGTTGTCAATCTTTCGTGCGTCCACTTTGACCACGCGATCCGTGCTGAGGATTCCGCCGATATTGAACGGCATAAAGTGACCGGTCGGCGTGGAAATCCCGTACTTGTTGTCCTCGATCAAGAACACGACAGGAAGGTTTTCTTGAATCGCGAAGGCAATCGCTTCATAGAACTCGCCTTGGCGGCTGGCGGCATCACCGACGCTCGCGATACAAACGTGGTTTTTGCCTTGCAATTTCATGCCCCAAGCGGTTCCGCAGGCAGGAAGTAGGCTGCCACCGGTGGGTGTGCAAACACTGAAAACGTTGTGTGCTCGGCTGGAATAGTGGCCTGGCATTTGGCGTCCGCCGCTACTGCTTTCCTTCTTTGCGTGGTAGGCAAGCGCGAGGTCATAGTTGGAGAGACCCCGTGCGAGCATCAGCGCTCGTGAGCGGTAGTAAGGGAAGATCCAGTCTTCGGCGACCAGTGATGACTCGATGGCTGAAAGTGCCTCGTGCCCCATTCCGCTGACAGCGAACCAGCCTTTGCTTTGGCGCAGAAGGATGCCTTCGCGGCGGTCGCCCTCGCGTGAGAGCATCATGAGTCGGAGATAATCGAGCTTGGTGACAGGCTTAGTGATGGGGGCTACAGACATAGTTTGGAACCTCTTTTCTTCGTTGAAAAGCACCTTCCACTATTGTACCGCTCGCCGGTTGTGGAAGGCGACATTTTTGCACTCCAGAGTCCGACGGTTGACGCTGTTTTAACTTTTGACCAGCGATCGGCTCTGAAGGGCTTGCATATAAAGTTCCACGTACAACTTGGCGCTCTTATCCCAGCTGAAGTCGGTGTTCATGCAACGCTGGACCAAGGCCTCCCACTCCGGGCCGCTCTTGTAGACCGACAGCGCTCTTTGGATGGTGTCTAGTAGAACTCTTGCGGATTTCTCTTCGAAAACAAATCCGTTTTTGCCATCGAAAATTGAATCGGCGAGTCCACCTGTTTGTCGTACGATCGGCACAGTACCATAGGCGCAAGCGATCATTTGACCCAGACCACAAGGCTCAAACGCGCTCGGCATTAAGAACATATCCGAACCTGCATAAATCTTATTGGCTAGCGGAGCATCATATCGCTCAACGAACCTGACTTGGTCCGGCCAGTCTTCTTGGAGCTGGCGCAGATGTTCGGCGGCCCAAGGATCGCCTGTTCCGAGTGCAAAGAACTGGCAGCCGAGTGCCAACATTCCATAAGCTTGCTTGATAATTAGGTCAAAGCCTTTTTGATCGCTAAGACGGCTGACAATGCCTAAGAGCGGTGCGCCCGTTTCAGTAGGAAGTCCAAACTCTGTTTGTAACGCTTCTTTACATTTTGCTTTGCCAGAAAGATCGTTGCTATTGAACGGAGCGGCGATGACCGGATCTTGGGTGGGATTGAAGAACACGGTATCGATTCCGTTCAAAATGCCTGAAAGCTTGCCGCTTTTGCGCATGGCACCCATCAATCCCCATTGGCCGGCGCCGTATTCTGGAGTGGTGATTTCGTCGGCATAACTTGGAGAAACGGTGTTGACCTTATCGGCGTAAACGCATGCCGATTTGATGAAGTTTACGCCTCCAAATGTTTCCAGTTTCTCCATCGTAAAGAGCGATTCCGGCAATCCAGCCTGACGCAATGTGTCTTTGTCGAATTCGCCTTGATATTTCAAGTTATGGATCGTGAAGATTGACGCAGTGTTATCCCATTTTTGGGATGCTTTTTCCCGAATGAAGACTGGAAGAAAACCGGTGTGCCAATCGTTAGCATGCACGACATCGGGAATCCAACCTTCTGCTTCGCATTGTTGGATCACTGCCGCAGAAAAGTAAAGATAGGCTTCTTTTCCGTAGGCATAAAGTTCTTCCGACTTTTGTGTTTGTTTGAAGAACTCATCGCAATTAATCATTACGACCGGCACGTCGCCAATCGCGTCCTTATAGACAATTGTTGAATACGAATCGTGAACATTCACGTGAGTTGTAAATGACTCCACTGGCTTGTCATCTGAGCCGACGACCATTCCGTATGCGGGCATCACGATGCGGACATCGTGCCCCAAAGCCTTCAGAGCTTTTGGCAATGAGCCAGCGACATCGGCGAGGCCGCCAACTTTCGCGAAAGGCGCAACTTCAACGGAGACAAACAGAATCTTCACGGGCAGGGGGATTATTCCACTTTTCGAACGTTGTGGCGCGTTGAGCCTAGATTGAACGTCTCTCGTATGGGAATTTAAGCAGGATGAAGAGACGAACCAAGATTGTGTGTACGCTAGGGCCAGCCACGGCAACCAGGGAGAAAATTGCTGAGTTGATCGCGGCAGGAATGAATGTCGCGCGGATCAATTGCAGCCACGGCGATTGGGACACACGGCATCAGTGGATTGGCTGGCTACGAGAATTGAGCCCATCCACAAACCCGGTCGGAATCCTCGTCGATCTTCAAGGCCCAAAGTTTCGGATCGGTGCGTTGCCGAACGGCATCATCGAGGTGACCTCAGGCCAAACCCTAAACATGAGCCACGTCGATCCAAACGCAGACCTCTATGTCGGTGGGAAAGAGATTTGGGAGGCGATGGCAACCGGGGATCGGCTCTTGTTTGGCGACGGTGACGTTGAAGTCAAGCTCGGCGTGAAGCGAGGAGATTCGTTCGACGTTAAAGTGCAAACCTCTGGAGTGATCAAGAGCAAGCAAGGTGTCACTCTGGTTGGGAAGTCGTTCGAAACTCCTGCGATGACCGAAAAGGACATGATCGACTTGCAGGAAGCGGCACGGGCTGGAGCAGATTTTGTCGCCTTGAGCTATGTTCGACGCGCCGGCGATATTCGGGAATTAAAGAGATTTCTAGAAAAATTAGACTTTTCGGTGCAGGTTTGCGCGAAGATCGAGACTCACCAGGCGGTCAAGGAGATCGATGAGATCCTGAAAGTCACCGATGTGATCATGGTTGCTCGGGGAGATTTGGGCTTGCAGATGGACATCGAAGATGTGCCGCTAGTGCAAAAGAAAATCATCCGGAAGTGTAACGAGCAAGGTCGCCCGGTGATCACCGCGACCCAAATGCTGGAGAGCATGATCCAGATCGCCCGGCCAACCCGTGCAGAAGCTACCGACGTAGCGAACGCCATTCTCGACGGGACCGATGCGGTGATGCTGAGTGGCGAAACGGCAAGCGGCAAATTCCCAATCGAAGCGGTGAAAACGATGGCCAAAATCGCTGAAAGCGCGGAAGCCGGATTTGACCACGAGAAGCACTTCGAAAGCATCGAGGCGCTGAAAGACAACACTAGCGCAGTCGCCGAAGCGGCGGTCACTCTCTCAGCGACGCTAAAGGTTAAAGCGATTGTGACGACCTCGAGCAGTGGACTCACCCCGCGCATGGTCAGCAAATTCCGGCCTAAGGCGCCAATTTTATGTACAGCTTGGACCGATGAAACTTATAGACAAATGAGTGTGGTCTGGGGCGTTCAAACGATGCGATTGCCGAGCCCTGAGACCACGGACGATGTCGTTCAGCGCGCAATCGACGGATTTTTGAAGGAACGACTCCTAAAAGTTGGAGATCATGTTATCATTACAGCGGGTGTTCCAGCCGGAAAGTCTGGGCATACCAACCTGATCATGGTTGAGACGGTGAAGTAGACGAGGATTGTCAATATGAATTCAAGCACGAAAAAAGGGCTGGCATTTGCAATTTGCGGTGCATTGGTTGGTGTGGGTTTGAGCATCAAGCCATGGCAAAAGCTTCAGGACGAGCGGGCCAGTGCATCAAAGGCGAACGCCGAAATGCGCGCGATTGAAAAGGAACGAATCGAGCTTTTGCGCAATCAAACAAAGATGGAAAGCGCCGCTGGCCGAGAAGATGTCGCCCGTGCGCGTGGCTATAAGAAGCCAGAAGAAATTCCTTGGAATCCCTAAATGATCTCTGCCCTCGTTTCAATGGCGATCTGCCTTCAAGCCGACGCCGCTCCGCCCCTTCCTACTGAAATCCGGCTGACCAAAGGTTGGACCTGTACGGCAAAACTGGTGCGCGATTTTTCTGGGGAAGATGACCTCAGTTTGGTGCAAACGGATCGCGTGATTACCGAATTTTTGGGTTCAGATTCCGAGGGCAGGTTGGATTTTCGCCACTCGGTGACCCTCGAAAAGGAAGTGTTGGACGGAGCCAATCGTCCACTTCCAGCCGAGAACTTCGCGACGATTTTCGACGAAAAGCGCACCAAGTATGGCGCGCAGTTTAGGTACACGACGGCAGTAGACGATGCTGATTCGTTGATGCTACTCTCGAGGTTCATCACATCGCCGATTTCGGTCAATCCCGTGAAAGTTGGCGAGACCTGGCAGTTTAGCGATCGTAGGTTCATGCCATACAGCTACTCCGCTCGGTACCTGCGATACGAGAACGGAATTCATGTTATTCGGGTCTATTTTGAGAGCCTCGAAGATCCGAATTGGTCGGCTATCGGCGAGGCCAGCGTCCAGCAAAATGGCATGCCTCGGAAGGTGACCTTGACGGCAAAAAAGGTGCTCATCCCAGGAAGCGAGGTCGGACGAGTCAATTTGAAGCTGAGCTACTCCGTAACCAAGGTCACGGAGTCTCGCTAGATTTGGTCGAAGATCCGCCGGGCACGGGCTTGGCTCCGGCTGGAGGATTGAACTTGAACGTGGCTGTGTCGGGCAGAATCCCGCGCTGAATTTTCATTCGCCATTGAAGCGAAGATGCTCCCCGAGTCTCTGCGTAACCAATTGCTCGCAAGATCGGAAGCTCTGGAGGAGCGGGGAAGCCAAATTCGAACCCATAGACGGTGTGGACAGGGTCGCCCAGCGAGAGGAGCACAGAATTTCGGTCTACGGACTCGTCTCCGGTCGGTAGCCAAGGTGTCCAGGTTCCAGCCCGGTTTGAATCACGGATGAGCCGAGCGGCCATCGCTGCGTTTCCGTTGACCAGCGCGCCAAGCCGAGCCATCAACTCATCGGTCGATTTGTATGGCGACAAAACGTAGCGGTTGGTCCTGGCATCGTACCGACTGAAGTTTTCACCGTCAGCAACCCACATCCGATCTTGAACACCGTCGATTGTGCTGTAGATTTCAACCTTTGGCGGCGTGGTGCCTTGCTGACTTCGGAAGTAACAAGTGACCGCAAAATTGTTCTCGGACCTTGGTGTCTTTTGGACGCCGGTGAGGATGAGCGCATAGGTCGGCTCGTGTCCAAGCTCAGCGATTGAACGCGATACGTCATCGATCGAAAGGGCCGGTAGCCCATACGATGCGGCAGATACCGCTAACAAAAAGCCAATACTCAATCGCTTCACGGAATGTTTGACGCACCTAAAGTCATTGGTGTTCGGCGGCTATAATAAGGGTTCGCACAATTCAATCCCTTGGTGAGGGAGGAACAACTTATGTTAGAGAAATACGAAGATTCTTATCTATATCGGTTGCGGCATTCGGCCGCGCACTTGATGGCTCAAGCGGTTCAGGAACTCTATCCTGGCGCGAAGCTCTCCATCGGCCCTCCGGTCGAAAACGGCTTTTATTACGATATTGACTTCGAAAAGCCGGTCAAGGAAGAAGATCTCGCGGCGATCGAAAAGAAGATGAAGGAGCTGGCCAAAATGGTCCAGCGGATCGAGCGCAGCGAAGTCAGCCGAGACGAAGCCCGAAAAATGATTCTCGACTCGTCGATTCCTGGAATGGGTGAGGCGGTCGCTGAATATAAGCTCCAGCTGCTGGATGCAATTCCCGAAGGCGAGACGATCAGCTTCTACAACCAGCAGAGAACTGACCGAGAAGGTGTACTCCACCGGTTCCTTGACCTCTGCCGCGGCCCGCACGTCGAAACGACCAAGGAAATCAAGCACTTCAAGTTGATGTCGATCGCGGGTGCGTATTGGCGTGGGAACGTCAAGAACAAGCAGCTCACACGAATTTATGGCACTGCGTTCGAGAGCCAAGAGGAACTTGACGCGCATCTCCACATGCTCGAAGAGGCGAAGAAGCGCGACCACCGAATTCTAGGCAAAGAACTCGGGCTGTTTATGTTCAGCCCCGTTGTCGGAACCGGACTCGCCCTTTGGTTGCCTAAGGGTGCGACCTTGCGGCAGACAATGGTGGAATTTTTGCAGCGAGTGCAGGTTGAAAACGGCTACGAACCGGTGATCACGCCGAACATCGCCAGCATCAAGCTGTATGAAAAGAGCGGGCACATCATCAACTATCGCGACAAGATGTTCCCGTTTATGGAGGACAAGAATGAGGCGGGAGAAGTGGACGACACGTTCATTCTGAAGCCGATGAATTGCCCGTTCCACATCGAAATTTATCGTTCGACGATGCGAAGCTACCGCGATTTGCCAATCCGTTACGCTGAATTTGGCACGGTTTATCGGTACGAGCAGAGCGGTGAAGTGGCAGGGATTCTTCGTGCCCGTGGTTTCACCCAGGACGATGCTCACCTCTTCGTGCGGCCAGATCAACTGCAAGACGAGTTTATCGGCGTCGTGAACATTATCCAGACCGTGCTCAAGAAGTTGGGCTTAACCAATTTCCGGGTTCGGGTGGGTACGAAGGATCCGAATTCGGACAAGTACATCGGACACGACGATAACTGGACGATTTCGACCGAAGCGATTATCAACGCGTGTCAAACGCTGGGTCTGGACTACGAACTGTCGCCTGGCGACGCCGCATTTTATGGTCCAAAGCTCGACATCATCATCAAAGATGCTCTCGGACGCGACTGGCAAATGGGAACGGTTCAGGTTGACTACAACTTGCCGGAGCGGTTTGATCTGGAATACATCGGAGACGATAGTAAGCCGCATCGCCCGGTGATGATTCACCGCGCGCCGTTTGGATCGTTGGAGCGAATGATCGGGTTGTTGACGGAGCAGTATGCAGGTGCATTTCCGCTTTGGTTGTCGCCGATCCAGGTGGCGATTCTTCCAATCGCAGACCGCCACGTGGGCTATGCTCAGGCGCTTGCCGCGGCCTTCCAAGGCTTCGAAACTTATGGCTTCAACTGGGATGGTCCGGTGGAGTGGTCGCCTGTCAATGCTGAACTGCAGCACACCTACCGCGTTACGGTGGATGACAGCCGGGAGACGATTGGCAAGAAGATTCGCGAAAACACTCGTCACAAGGTTCCGTACATGTTGATCGTTGGCGACCGGGATATGGAAGCCGGAACGGTTGGCGTTCGATGCCGCGAAAAAGGTGACCTCGGCGCAATGTCGATCGCAGATTTCTGCAAGCTGATCGAAGAAGCACACGGCTAAAAACAAATTGGCCCCGATGATTCGGGGCCAAATTGCGTCTGGCAGGACCGTTTAGAACGCTTCGATCAAGATGGCTGTGGCTTCGCCACCGCCGATACAAGGCGAGCAGATCGCGTACTTGCCACCGCGTCGCTTTAGTTCGTGAAGCGCGGTTAGAATAAGCCGTGCGCCGGTCATTCCGATTGGGTGTCCGATGGCCACGGCGCCACCATTCACATTGAGTTTCTCGGCCGGAATTCCAACCTTTTGGGCTACGATCATCGCGACCACAGAGAAAGCTTCGTTCACTTCAAAGAGGTCGATCTGATCCACGCTCAGTCCAGCCTTGCTCAGGAGTTTTTGAACAGCAAATGCAGGCGCAGTGGTGAACCATTCTGGTTCTTGAGCGTGCTGTGCGTAGGCGACGATTCGACCGAGAGGTTTGAGACCGTTGCTTGAAGCGAACTCATCACTGGCGAGCACCATCGCCGCACCACCATCGTTGATGGAACTGGCATTGCCAGCGGTAGTCACTCCTTCTTTGCCGAAGGCGGGCCGAAGTTCAGGAAGCTTGGCGACATTTCCGCGACCGGGTTCTTCGTCTGACGAGACCATGACTGGATCGCCCTTTCGTTGTGGCACCGCGACAGGAACAATTTCGTCATTGAACTTGCCGGCGGTTTGTGCGGCAAGTGCTCGGTTGTATGACTCCGCGGCGAAGGCATCGAGTTGCTCGCGGCTGAAGTTGAATTCTGCCGAAGTCTTGTCACCGCAGTTCCCCATGTGGACGTTGTGATAAGGATCCCAAAGTCCGTCGTGGATCATCATGTCGATGAGTGTGCCGTTGCCCATCCGGTATCCGGTTCGCGCCTTTTCTAGGATGTACGGTGCGTTGGACATGCTTTCAAATCCACCAGCCAGCACGACGTTTGCGTCGCCGAGTTTGATCGCCTGGGCCGCCATCATGGCAGCCTTCATTCCCGAGCCGCAGACCTTGTTGATGGTCGTGCAAGGAACACCGTTTGGAACTCCAGCACCGAGTGCTGCTTGGCGGGCTGGAGCTTGTCCGAGTCCTCCTGTCAACACGCATCCCATGAGCACCTCGTCAACTTGGTCGCCTGACACGCCAGCTTTTTCAAGCGCGGCTTTGATCGCGAACGATCCTAATTGAGGACCAGAGAAATTGGCGAGGGCGCCTTGGAAGGAGCCAATCGGGGTGCGCACACCGGAGAGAATCACAACATCTTTCATAGCTTAGTTCCTTGCCGCCTTTGGCAAGGTGATACGAGAAAGAGGATACCCGCCGGGTTTATTTCGGTAACAGTTTTTGAACCTTGTTCATTGCCCGGTCGATGACCGTAATCTCTTCGAGTTTTTGCTTTCGAGCGATGACCGTGAACGCAACAGATCCAAACCCAGCGATGAGCGCGAGGCGAAGAACAGAAAGCAAGACATTGCCGGTTGGGACGAGGAAAGCTGGAATCAGCGCCGCAATCGTCAGGCCAAGTGTGGCAATCGCGGTGCCATCGAGTCCCTTCGCGATGGATTTCAAATCGAGCCCGCCGACGTCCTTGCTCAAACTGAACAGCATATAGATGCACATCATGATTGCTGCCAGGCTCGATGCAAGCGAGAGGCCGCGCCATTGAAGTGGGCTAGCTTGGAGAAGAGAGCAAAGAAGGACAAACACGCCCGTGGTGACAGTTCCGACGATCACTGGTTTGAGCGTTTGTTGAATGCTAAAGTAGCCGCGCATCAGAATCGGGTGGAGACACCAAGCCGGAATTCCGAGGCAGAACAACTGCAGAGAGACTACGATCCCTTCTTGACTCGACGTCTTTGATTTGCCCCAGCTGTACAAAACACCACTGATGTCTGGAGCTGCGATGGCCATGAAAACGGCGAGCGGGATGGTGATAAACAGCACCGTGCGAATCGACTTTTCGACTTGGCTGCGGAACAAGTCCATCCGCTTTTGAGCGTAAAACTGGGCAAGCGCGGGGAAGATGGCAATGGCGAATGATTGTCCAAAAATGCCTAGCGGTGCCTGCATTAGCTTGTTGGCAAAATCGATGGAAGTGATGATGCCATCGGGGTACCGGCTTGCCAGAGAGCGCATAATGATCGGAAAGACGCCTGGAAGTGATAGCCCGAAGATCACTGGTGCCATAAGCACAAACACCTTTTTCACTCCAGGGTGTTGGAAATCGAACTTGACCTTGATTTCTCCGCCAAGTTTGCGCATCGCAAAAAACGGGATGATCAGATTGCCGAGAAATGCGCCAGATACTGCACCGATCGCCATACCCATGATGCCTGGATGGACAAAGTGCGAGATGACGATTGCGCCAAAAATGATGCCGATGTTGTAGATGTTCGGACCTAAACCTGGGATCGAAAAACGCTGGTGCGCGTATAGTGTGCCTACCATCAATCCGCCGATGAAGAAGGCGTATTGGGCAGGTAAGAGTATTCGGCTGATTTGGGCGATCAGGGCGTAATTCGCTTCTTGCTTGTGGTCGATGATCGCGCTGATGAGCTGAGGGGTGAACGCGAAGACGAGCAGAATTAGCGCAATCAAAGCCGTGCTCATGATCGTCGCCACTGAGCTGAAAATGTGCCAAGCCTCCTTGCGCCGATCAGTGTGGAGATATTCGCTGAAAACCGGAATGAAAGCTGAACTCAATGCTCCGCCGGCAATGAGAAAGAACAACAGGTCGGGAATCATGAACGCCAAGGTGTAGGCGTCAGTGGTGGCGTTTCTGCCGAACTGCGCGCCCATGATCACATCGCGCAGAATTCCGAGCACTCGGCTCAGGAACAAGCTCAGGCCCATGATGGTGCTGGCGCGCCCAACGTTAGGTTTTGGTGAAGAATCGTTTTGGACAGTCGCCTCGGTCATGAATCGTTTTGTTACGGTACCACGGAACCCAATAATTGTGCGAGCAACCACAATCCCGACAACAAGGCATAAGAAATTGCGCCAATCTTACATCGTCGAACTTTTATACTGGTAAATTTACTGGGCGAGAATAAGTATTTTTGGTGTAGAGTCTTTGACATTGCAATTGCCAGTATTTATTGGCTGTCGTCTTCTATCTGATTTGTTTTTATGCGCAACTCTTCTCCCCGAAAAAGTCTTCGTACTTTTGGGCTTCTAGCTGCTGGAACCATCTTATGGTCTCCGGCAAGCGCACAGTTTATCTTTTCGAATCCTGCTGGCGGGAACTGGAGTTCAGGTTCAAATTGGACGGCTGGGCTCATTCCAGGATCCGCGCCACTTCTTGACGTATATGTCAATTACACACCCTTTTCAATCTCTGGCGCAGTAGTCCCTTTTCCTACGACTATTAATACAACATCCAGTGTTAGCCGAATGTTCGTAGGTGGAAATGTTTCACATACTCTTTCTACATTAACTCTTAACAATCCTGGTTCAGTTGTCACTGGCTCTTATTTGCTAAATGGCGCGACACTAACCGGTGCGGGCACGTTACAAATTAACGGATTATTCACGCTGCAATCTGGAACCTTGAGTGGCACCGGATTGATCACAGCCGATGGTGGCATCCGGGTCATCCCATCGCCAGACATGTCGATCCAACGACCGCTGGTGGTATCGGGCACTTCGAGCTGGGAGTCAGGGACGGTTTACGGCACAAATGGCGTCGCGGTCCAGAATTGGGGATCGTTCACCATCTCGAGCCCGACAGACAATGCTGAGTGGACCGGTAATCAGATTTTTGTGAACATGCCGGGTGGCGTGGTTACCAAAACCAGCGCGGTGAACACCAAAATGTCCGCCACGAACAACGGTAGTTGGAACGTGAACGCCGGGATCATGCGGTTCAATAGCACCGTTTCCGCGGCGAGCCATGCCGGACAATTTGTGATTGGATCGGGCGCATCGATTCGGTTCACTGGCACGAACGATTTCACGACTGGAAGCGATTTCTCGGGTGCTGGAACAGCTGTCAATGACGCTGGCACTGTGAATTTCGGGGACGGTTCGAGCGTCTATTCAGGATTCACCGGTTACTACGGCACAACGACATTTGCCGCGGGCTCCACCATCGGAAATGGCGCAAAGATCATCGGTGATGGCGGCACCATCAACATCAACTCCGGTGTGACTGCGACCCCTTCGAGCTACGCGATTACTTCCAGCGGTGGAACGAGCACGGTGAATTCCGATATGTCGCTCGGTACCTTCACCATGTCGGGTGGAACATTCACTGGCACCGGAAACACCACCGCTTCCGGACTGGTCACGCTCTCCAACGGAACTTTGTCTGGCACAGGAACATTCCTCGCCAACGGTGGCGTGAAGATCAATCCCACCACGGGTCTGACGATTGGAAAGTCGATTGACGCCAGCTCAAACTCCAGCTGGGAATCGAGCAACATTGTCGGTGCAGGCGGAGCGCTGTTCCGAAACAGCGGCGTTTTTTCGATCACGAATTCGCTTGATGGCGCGGATTGGTCCGGAACGAGCGTGTTCCAAAACACGGCGCTCGGAACCGTCAATAAGTCGAGTACAGGCTCAACCCGGATGTCAGCCACTAACCATGGCGTTTGGAACGTGACCAACGGCATCATGCGCATCAATAACAGCGCTGCTGCCGCATCTCACGCCGGTGACTTTACGGTCGGTTCGGCGGGGCAACTTCGGTTCACCGGGACAAACGATTTCACTTCAGGATCATCTTTGGCTGGTGCTGGAACCACCTATAACGATGCCGGCGCGCTGAACTTCCGAACAGGATCTCTGGTCAATGGCAAGCTCAACTCGATTTGGGGCTCGATGACCTTTGATTCCGGCTCGTCGATTGGCACCAGTGCTCAGCTCACATCCGATGGCGCGACGGTTTTGGTCAACAGTGGAGCTACTGTCTCGGGGTCGAATTACACTGTGACCGCGAACGGTGGCACGAGTACCTTTAATACGAATTCACAGTTCGGCACCGTAACTTTGCAGGGTGGCACGCTGACCGGATCGGGCAACTTTACGGTCACCGGGCAATTCCAATTTGCTGGCGGATCGCTGACCGGCACCGGCACTCTGACGGCGGCTGGTGGAGTTGTAATCAGCGGTACGGGCACCCGCTACATTCAGCGGCCGATGATCGCTCAGGGCAGCTCAACGTGGGGAACAACCAACGTCAACGCTTATCAAGGATCGTTCGCTCAGAACGGAACGATGACGTTCAACGGCACTGGAGATTGGGCCGAATGTAACTTCACCAACAACGGCTCATTGGTAAAGCAAGGGCCTGGCACGACCTCCACTCTCAGAGGCGGATCCGGTTTCCGAAACCTGGGCATCGTCAACATTTTCGAAGGAACTCTCTTTGTGCAAACAGTGCCTGCGACCGGGCACACCGGAACGTTCAATGTCTCGTCTGGAGCCACATTCCAGACCCAGAATAATCCTAATTTCCAATCCGGTTCGAAGCTACAGGGCGCAGGATTGTGGAAGAGCTTGTTCGGCACGGTCAACTTCAACTCTGGCTCCACCTTCGGGATCAACAGCGTGGACATCGCCTCCACGACGCTCAACATCAATCCTGGCGCAACTGTCGCCGCCAGCCCGAATATCGTCCTCAACAGCTCGTCAATCCTTTTCAATTCTGGCGCAGCGATGACGGTGGGTTCGATCGATGGCACGGTCGGTAATTTGAATGCCATTAGCAATATGACCGTGACTGGTCAGATGGCATTCGATGGCACAGTGACTGGAGCTGGGACCTGGACTTTGGACGGCCTTTTGACGTTCAAGAATGGTCAATTTGCACCGGGTGGCGCGATCTTCGCCAACGGTGGGATTGCCTTCAACACCGCTGGAATCAAAGACATCAAGCGCGATATCACTGCTGGTGGTTCAAGCTCATGGGGTCAGGGCGAGGTGTTCAATACCAACGCGTTTATCAACAACGGTACGTTGAATATCACCAACAGTGAAACTTGGCAGGGTGGCTCGCTAGGCAACACTGGAACGATTTGGAAGCAATCGTCTTCGGGTACGACGCTTTTTTCATCGCTGACAGGGTTCACGAACAGCGGATTTGTCCGAACTGACAGTGGAGATATTGAGTTCGATGGTAGCGGCACCCACAGCGGAAACTTTTTCGCTGCTGACAATACTAATATCGCATTGCGAGGGGCAGAGACTTTCACTGCGCCATCGCAGAGCTATGGTGGCGGACGGCTCAAATTCTTTACTGGTCCCGTCACTTTCCAGTCAGGAACTACCGTTTCGACTGACCTGAGTGCAGATACGGTCGCCTCGCTCACATTTGGCCCCGGTAGCTTCTTGGATTCAACTTCGGACGTTCAACTGGTGACGTCTGGGATGCTGCTGGATACCGGGCAATCGATTTCGCTCAGTTCGGTATCTCTAGAGGCCTCTTCGTTGACTTCTAATATCGGACTAGCAGTGACCGGGCAAATCATTTTTGACGGAGGCAGAATCGCTGGCGCAGGACCGTTTGATTTCCTGGGCGGAATCAACTTCATCAGCGCAAATCTGAAGCAATTTGGATCGAGTTTCAATCTAGGCGGGAACTCGAATTGGGCTGACGGAATCATCGAAGCAGATGCGGCCGCCATCGTCAATAGCACCGGCACGTTCACTGTGACCGGCGGAATCCGCTGGTACGGAGGGGTATTCAAGAACCTCGGAACGTTCAATAAGGCTGGCGGTAACACAATAACTCGCGTCGCGATGCCGTCGGATAACGGATCGGGCGGATTCTATGGTGCTCAATTCAGTAACTCTGGCCAAGTCAATGTTCAAACCGGAACCTTGATCGTTGGCGGTTACGGCGGACATAGCGGCGACTTCTTGGTCTCAAACGGCGCAACGCTGTCGTTTGATTCACCCCAAGTTTTTCAAAGCGGCTCGGCAACGACATCTAACGGTACGACCCGGTTCGAAAGTGGAATCTCTGACTTCGAATCCGGTTCATCGATTACCGGCAATTTGGTCGTGCAGGGTGGCACAGTCAACTTCCTTTCCGGTTCGAATCCGGACCTTCCACTCGATTTTGTTCATGCCGGATCTGGGACGATCAATTTTGCTACTGGCTCAACGCGGAATTTCAACAATCTCACCCTGAGCAACGGATTACTGACCGGTCCCGACACAATTCAAGTTGCGAATGCCTTCAACTTCAACGCTGGGACATTGAGCGGCTCTGGCCCACTCAACGTGACTGGCGGAGTTGTTTTTAGTGGCACTGGAACGAAGACCTTCAGCCGCCAAATCTCCGCTGCTGGGACTTCACTCGTGAGCAATGGGCTCGTGATGGCCACGGGTGGAACATTCACTAACTCGGGCACGCTCCGGTTTGATAGCGACACCGACTGGTATCTGGGCACGATCCTGAATTCGGGGACCATCGAGAAGACGGCCGGCTCCGCGTTTACTGACCTTTATCCAAATTCGATAACCAACACAGGATTAATCAAGTCTGCCTTTGGCACACTCCGGGTCAATGGTCTCGCAGGATATACCGCAGGTACCAATGAGTTGAATTCGGGTTCATTCCGATCTGAGAACGGAGGAACTCTTTCCTTCACTGGAATCACCTCGGCGATGAAGATCAACCGATCGACTCTAGAACTGAGCGGCAGCACCAGCAAGCTTCTGGACGCTTCGGGTGGCAATTTGATCCGGTCGATGAACACAAACTACGGTCAGCTCAAGGTTTTGGATGGGGCGATCGCATCGACGACTTCGAATCTGAGCAACTCTGGACTGATCCAAGTTGGCGCCGGATCTTCTTACACCCTGAACGGAATTCTCACCATGTTGAGTGGTCAGCTTCAGGTCGATGGATCGCTCGCCGCGAATAGCTTCAATGTCACTGGCGGCGCGATTACCGGTAACGGAGCTTTGAACGGTTCGATTACAAATAACGGTGAGCTTTCGCCTGGAAATCCAATTGGCTTCTTGAATGTGTCTGGCAACTACACCCAGACTAACACCGGCACTTACCGAGTTGAAATTCAAGCTCCGACGACGAATGCGAGTGATACCATCAACGTTTCTGGAACTGCGAACCTCAACGGGACTTTGGCAGTTGACATTCCGATTGGTATGACCATTCCGAATGGGACTCGCTATTCGATCATGAACTCCAACGGAGGAGTGTCTGGAATCTTCATCAACGTTCCTCCAGCGAACGAATGGTCGGTCGAATACTTCCCGAACAAGGTTGATATCGTCAAGATCACGAATTCCGCTCCTCTGGTTCCGGTTTCAGGTCAAATCGTTCTCAGTGGTTGGACGAACTTGCTCAATCTTCCATTGGTCCGGCTAAGGCTAATGCAAGGATCCACCGTTGCCCAAGTTACATCAGTGACTCCTGGCCCGAACTCGACTTGGACCTACTCGTTCCAGACTCCACAACGCGGAACTTACACCCTTGAAGCGTTTACGGAGCGGTTTTTGGTGCAGAAGCGATCGATTACGATCGGTGCGAGTGGTGCGACTGCCAGCTTCAACCTGGTCCCTGGAGATGTCGACCTCGATAACGAAATCGGCTCCAGCGACTTCGACGCCATTGTCGCCGGATTTGGCACGACAATCAATGAAGGCTCGTACATCCCTAACACGGATTTGGACGGTGATGGTGAAGTTGGCTCCAGCGACTTCGACCTGGTTGTCCAAAACTTCGGAATGTCCGGCGACTAAGCCCAAGGCTTACGCCAGATCATCGCCACAAAATTCGGGACTCTAGACTCGTCTTCCGCGAGCCGAGAGTCCCGAGTTGGTTTCGGTTCTTCAAAGTACTCCAGCCTAAATCCATTGAGTAGCAGGGTAGAAAAGATCGAATCGAATGTTCGGTGGTGGTTGATGACCTTGATGCCGCACCATTCTGAAAGTACGCCTCTCTGAGTGCGGTAGTCCGCGATTCCGACATGGAGCTTCTTTCCGGAAGCATCTTTGATCCATCCCGGGCCGATGCTAGCGGTGAAAATCGGGTGGACATTGCTCACGACAATCCTTCCGCCGGGCCGAAGAACGCGATAGGCTTCTTTGATCGTGGAACCCAAATCGTCGATGTCAACCCAGGTGACATAGTAGACGAGTGTCTGCGCTGAAAAATCGTCGAGTGGCAGCTTCTCCGCGAAGCCAGGAAGGTACTCACCTTCGGGATCGCGTTCAATGGCCATTTCGCGCAAAGCCGTCGTGGGTTCGATGCCGATGACCTCGTGGCCTTCGTTCTTGAGCATTCGGCAAAATCGCCCCTCTCCGCACCCAACGTCGACGATTGGTCCTGCTGGTTCCATTTCGACCAAGCGCATCATGACCTCATCGAGCATGTCCGTGCGATTGGCGTCGCCGGCATCAACAAATCTGATCCATGCTTCGGCGGAATCGTTCCACATCGGGTCGTTTGGGTTGGCCATTGCCACATGGTACCAAGATGGTGGAAAACGTCTGGGAAACTAGTCAAGAAGCATAGGGAAAGTGGGGGCAAATTGGGGGCAAAAATTGATTCAAAAAATCGCTTCCAATCCACATATTGTGCCGTCTATAATCCTCGGATACAAGATGTTGTATCCATTTGAGGAATTGCGATGAACTGTCCCTACTGCTGCCACCCCGAGCAAAAAGTGCTTGATTCAAGGCCATGCAGGGACGGGCACGCGATTCGGCGACGCCGCGAATGTGACCATTGTCACCGAAGATTCACGACGTTTGAAGAGATCGAAAGAGCGCGACTTTTCCTTGTAAAGCGGGATGGTTCGCGCGAAGAATTTTCGCGTGAAAAGCTGCTGAGCGGGATGTTCCTGGCCTGTCGAAAGAGGCCAGTACCGCATGCGCGAATCGTGGATGTTTCGGTGATGATCGAGCAGGAGCTTCTGGACGAAGGGGACCTTGAAGTGCCATCCGCGCGCGTTGGAAAGATGGTATTGAATCACCTTTCAGAGATTGATGAAGTCGCCTACATTAGGTTCGCGAGCGTTTACGAGAAGTTCGAAACGCCAGCGGAATTCAGTCGGTTTGTGGACGTAATCCGAAAAAAGTCCAACGTTTGAGTAGAATTTCGTATACTATAAATACGCACGGAAGAGAAGATGAAAGTTGCAAGATATTTTACAAAGGAAGGCACCGGCCCATACGAGGGGATTGTATTTGAGGCCCGGTCCAGTGAGATTCGAAATCCAGACGGTTCAACCGTTTTTTCGATGAAGGACGTCATGGTTCCGAAGCAGTGGAGCCAGGTCGCCACGGATATTCTTGCCCAAAAGTACTTCCGAAAGGCTGGATTGCTGGACACTGACAACGGCGAGAAGCACCTGAGCCAATTTGGTGACGACCAAGCCGACCACGAAACCGACAGCCGCCAAGTATTCCATCGACTCGCCGGATGCTGGATGCATTGGGGTCAGAAGTTCGGCTACTTTGACGCTGAATCCGACGCTCAAGCGTTCTATGACGAGCTCGTGCGCATGCTCGCATTGCAAATCGCCGCGCCAAACAGTCCGCAGTGGTTCAACACTGGCTTGCACTACGCTTACGGCATCACAGGTACGGCGCAAGGGCACCATTACGTCGATCCAGAGACGAATAAGCTAGCCAAGAGCAAGAACGCCTACGAGCGGCCACAGCCTCACGCTTGCTTCATCTTGAGCGTCAAGGACGACTTGGTGAACGAGGGCGGGATCATGGACCTATGGACCCGTGAAGCACGAATCTTTAAGTACGGCAGCGGTGTGGGGACCAATTTCAGCCGACTCCGCGCCGAAAATGAGCGATTGAGCGGGGGCGGCAAGTCCAGCGGACTCATGAGCTTCTTGCGCGTAGGAGATCGAAGCGCTGGCGCGATCAAGAGTGGTGGCACCACCCGCCGAGCTGCAAAAATGGTCTGCCTCGATATCGATCATCCAGACATCGAAACCTTCATCAACTGGAAGGTGAAAGAAGAGCAGAAGGTTGCCGCGCTCGTGACCGGCTCAATTCTAAATCAGCGGCATCTCAATGAGATCATTCGATGCTGCTGGGCGGGCACACGAACCGACGATCAAATGTCGCGAAATGTGCCGAACACCGATCCTCGCACCAATCCAGAATTGCGAAAGGCGATCGCAGAAGCAAAGCTCGACGAGATCAGCCCGAACTACATTCAACGGGCCATTCAACTCGCGGGTAACGGCGCGACATCACTCGACTTCAAATCATTCGACACCGGCTACGAAAGCGAAGCCTACATGACCGTCAGCGGTCAGAACAGCAACAACTCGGTGCGGCTCAGTAACGAGTTCTTGGAGGCGGTCGAAAAGAATGGCGAGTGGAGTCTGATTGGACGAACAACGGGCAAACCAATTCGCACACTAGAAGCACGAGAATTGTGGGATCAAGTCTGCGAAGCCGCTTGGCAAAGCGCAGATCCAGGAACTCAATACGACACGACCATCAACGAATGGCACACCTGCCCGGAAAGCGGCCGCATCAACGCGAGCAATCCATGCAGCGAGTACATGTTCCTCGACGACACCGCTTGCAACCTCGCCAGCATCAACTTGGTCAGCTTGTTCGACCAGAAAACCGGCCAATTCGACATTAAAGGTTACGAGCATGCGATTCGGCTATGGACTATGGTGCTCGAAATCAGCGTGCTGATGGCGCAGTTCCCAAGCAAAGAGATCGCGCAACTCAGCTACGACTTCCGAACCCTTGGATTGGGCTATGCGAACCTTGGCGCGCTCTTGATGCAGATGGCGATTCCTTATGACAGCTCACAAGGATTTGCGATTGCAGGCGCGCTAACAGCGATTATGGGTGGCGAGAGCTACGCCACCAGCGCTGAATTGGCGCGTGAGCTCGGCACCTTCCCCGGTTACGCCAAGAACAAGGCGCACATGCTCCGCGTCATGCGCAACCACCGACGAGCGGCGTACAACGCACCAGATAGCGACTACGAAAAGCTCAGCATCAAGCCGGTTGGGATCGATCCAGACGAGTGTCCAACCGATCTTTTGAAGGCGGCAAGGGAAGCTTGGGACCGCGCTGTTGAACTCGGCGAAGCGCACGGCTACCGAAACGCGCAGGTTACTGTGTTGGCGCCGACTGGCACCATCGGGCTGATCATGGACTGCGACACGACGGGCGTTGAGCCAGATTTCGCCTTGGTTAAGTTCAAGAAACTGGCCGGCGGCGGATATTTCAAGATCGTCAATCAATCGGTTCCGGTGGCATTGAAGAAGCTCGGCTACAGCAATGAGCAGATCGAGGACGTCGTTGCATACTGCGTTGGTCGAGGCACATTGAAGGGGGCGCCAGGCGTCAATCATGAAAGCCTGGCTGCTAAAGGTTTCACGCCAGAAATTCTGGAGAAGATCGAAAAGAGCCTTGACGGCGCGTTTGAGATCCAATTCGCGTTCAATAAATGGACTTTGGGCGAGGATTTCTGCAAGCAGTACCTCGGTTTTACCGACGCACAGCTGAACGATTGGTCGTTCAACATGCTGGAATCACTCGGATTCAGCAAGGCCGAAATCGCAGAAGCGAACGACTATGTCTGCGGAACGATGACCATCGAAGGCGCGCCGCATCTCAACTTCGAGCACTATCCGATCTTTGATTGCGCGAACAAGTGCGGCAAGAAAGGTCAGCGCTACATCCACTACATGGGCCACATCCGAATGATGGCGGCGGCGCAACCGTTCCTCAGCGGCGCGATCAGCAAGACGATCAACCTTCCATCCGACGCGACCGTGCAAGATATCGAAACCGCGTACATGCAAAGCTGGAAGCTTGGCATCAAAGCCAACGCGCTGTATCGAGATGGCAGCAAACTCAGCCAACCGCTGAACGCAAGCACCGATGATGCAGCCGCGGCGATCCTTGATGCAACACTAGATGACACCCACGAAGAATTCAGCCACCTTTCGCAGGCAGAACGGGTGGAACGAGTGGCAACCAAGCTGGTTTATCGTTATCTGGCCAAGCGGCGAATGATGCCAACGCGCCGAAAGGGATACACCCAAAAGGCGCGCATCGGCGGGCACAAGGTTTATGTCCGAACCGGCGAGTACAACGATGGAACGCTCGGCGAAATCTTCATCGATATGCACCGAGAAGGCGCCGCATACCGGTCGTTGATGAACTGTTTCGCGATCGCTGTGTCGCTCGGTTTGCAATATGGCGTGCCGCTCGAAGAGTTTGTCGAGGCGTTTGTGTTCACTCGGTTTGAACCGAACGGTCCTGTCACCGGGCACGACAATATCAAGATGTCCACGTCGGTGATCGACTACATCTTCCGCGAATTGGCGTTCAGCTATCTTGGTCGCAATGATTTGGTGCAGGTTAAACCAGAAGATCTGCGGTCCGATACCACCGGATCGCCGTCTCAGCTGCCCGATTTTGACGACGAAGAAGAAGGCGACGAGATCGAAGGCATGGTTCCGGGCGCAACTCGGGACGATAACGAGGCGCGAGGGTACAACCGGTCGCAGAACAGCCTGTTCGGAGACTCAGAACCTGCGCCGATCGTGCAAAGCAAGCAAGAATCGATCGCGCCAGCAAAAGCAGCGAAGGTTGTTGTGGCAGGGCCGATGGTTCGCACATTGAGCGAGCAACAGCGTGAGGCAAAGCTCAAGGGATACGAAGGAGATCCGTGTTCGGATTGCGGCGCGTTCACGCTCGTTCGCAACGGCGTCTGCCTCAAATGCAACACTTGCGGCAGTACTAGCGGTTGCAGCTAAGAATCAAATGACAAAACAGGCACGGCGAGTGATCGCCGTGCCTGTTTCTTTTTACAACTCAGAAAGAAACGATTACTTGCGGCGCCTTCGCAGCAACAATCCCGCCAATCCGACGCCAAATCCGAGATAAACGCCCGGTTCTGGAGCGATCATCACCGCAATGTCGCGCGGCTGCTGCAATATCCCGGTTCCGTAGGTACCTAACGTCCCGCCAACGCCAAGCGAACGGCGATACAACGCGCCGCTCGTATTCCCAAAATTGCGCCCAGAGGCGTAATAGGTGTTGCCGTGAGCAAAAGCAAGGCCCTTAATCACGCTCGCTTCGTCAACAGTATTCCAAGGCATAGTGGAACCACTTGCGTACCCGCTGTGCGCGTAATGTACGCGGTTGTTTCCGCCGTCCGCCACTCCAAAATAGGTGCCATTCGCCATCATTTGGCCGTATCCACCATTGGTCGTCGTCAAATAAGTGTTGATCACGGTCGCTGTGCCGCCCCAACTGGTCGTCGAATAAGAACGAACGCGCGATCCAGTAATATCTGCGGCCATCAAATTACCTTGGTACTTGGTGATGCCACCATAAACCGATGACGCAGGCATGAACATGCCGTTGTAGTACCCATCGAAGTTTGGAATAAAGCCGCCGAACCAGTTTAACGAGCTGGTAAATGTCCCCAAATTTTGTCCGGGCGCATACTCCGTCAAGTGCGTAATGTTGTAAACCCCAATCGCGTTGACCAAAGTGCCACTCCAGAGGTCAAATTGGAAGAAACCGTTTGCGGCGCCCACAAATAGCCGGTTATTGACCTTATCAATCTGGATGGACTGTGGATCAACCAGCGCGCCGTTGCCGATTGTGCCCAAATAGACCCCAGAATCGCCATCAAAGCGGTGGATGCTATCCGTGCCAACGTCTGCGACGAAAATCAAATCAAAAGTAGCGTGCGCTTGGCCAATAATCCCCAAGCTCATCCCAACGAGTAGCGTTCTCTTCATGCTTTTTTCCTTTTCTTAAACAAAATACCCAAGATTCCTAACCCGATAGCGGCGAATTGTGCAGGCTCTGGAGCGGCGATTACGGCGACATCGCGAGGTTGTTGCAAAATCCCCGAGCCATAAGTGCCAAAGGTGCCGGGATATCCAGAGTTTCTGCGAACTAATAAGCCTGAAGTGTTTGCTGCATTCCTGCCCGAAGCATAATAAAATCCATTATGCGCAAATGCCGCACCCGATACCGAAACAAGTTCGGTAATTGGATTGAATCCCATAGTAGTGCCATCAGCCCACGCGACGGACGCCGTGTGAAGTCGATTGTTAACTCCGTCTGCCACGATGATTTGTCCGTTAGAATTAACTGAAAGCTGGCCCGTAATTCCTGTTGAAAACATATTATATGATTTGTTCAGGGTTGCGTTGCCGCCAAATCCGCCATAGTTATAGGTTCGAAGCCTCCCGTTTGTCGCATCCACGGCTAACAAAAAGTTGCCATACATTCCTATTCCGCCATATAGCGAAGTTGCCGGCATATTTTGTCCAATATATGCACCATCAAAACCGAGATACATCCCAGCGAAGAAGTTTTGACTTGTGGAATAAGACCACATCATCTTATTCTCTGCTACATACATTGCATGGTGAGCATTTCCGGTAGATGTCATGTTCAACAAGTTGCCATTCCAAAGATTCATTTGGAAGACACCATTTCCTGCGGTAACCGTGATGCGATTGTTCGCTTGATCAATCGCCATGCTCATTGGATCGATCAAGAATCCCGCGCCAAACGAACCTAAATACACACCTGTATCGCCATCAAACCGGTGGATGGAGTCTGTTCCAGTGTCGGCGACGAAGACCAGATCAAAGCTCGCGAAGGCCGAAGTGCCCAAGCCAAAAACAGCAGCAATAGTCAGTAACCTTTTCATATATAACTCGATTATTTCTTAACAGATCTGCGTCGGCGCAAAGCCAAACCGGCCAAACCAAGACCAAACGCAACATAAGCACCAGGTTCCGGAGCGGCGATCACAGCGATGTCGCGTGGATTTTGCAAAATCCCGTTTCCAAAAGTTCCAATAACGCTCGAACCACCCAAAGCGCGACGAGTGAGCAATCCACTCGTGTTAGCAGCATTGCGTCCTGCCGCATAATACACAGAATTGTGGCCGAAACCAACACCGTAGACCGTCGAAAACTCTCCTAAAGACTGAGATATCAAAGTCGAACCGTAAGAAGTCGAAAAAGTGGCGTAGTTGATTTGATTTCCTAAGCCAGAGGCGAGAACAAATCCACCGAAACCGGCCGCAATCTGACCTGTCATTCCGGCTGCCGTTGCATTGTATGTGCCTAGTGTGGCGGTTGGATTATTAAACGTGTTGGCTAGCAAGGAATAGACAACACCCGTCGTCGAGTTAAGCGCTAAAAGATTTGTACTACTCCGCATCGTAATTGCGCCCCACTGCGAACTTGATGGCACTGTCGTGCTCGAACCATAACCGTTAACAGGTTCCGTAAGGCTTCCCAGCCAACTATAATTGCCGTTCCAAGAAGTTAAGTACTTGCCGGCAGAATATTGGGTCATGTGGTTGGAAACCGTAATGGTGGAATACCCCATCATTGTGCCCGTCCATAGGTCATAAGTAAAAATGCCATTAACAGCACCTACAATCAAGCGATTATTGGTTTGATCTACGACCAATGTATTCGGATCCGTAAGAGCACCCGCGCCCATCGAGCCCAGATATACGCCGCTGTCGGCATCAAATCGATGGATGCTATCCGTTCCCACATCCGCCACAAAAACAAGATCGAAGCTCGCCAAAGCCGCACTCGGCAGCACGCAAGCGGCACAAGCCAACGCAAAAAATCTCA
This sequence comes from Armatimonadota bacterium, assembly GCA_017303935.1. NCBI lineage: Bacteria > Bacillati > Armatimonadota > Armatimonadota bacterium. The sequence goes on from JAFLBD010000001.1 coordinate 415,025, forward strand.
TACACCCCTAGTATAAGCCAGTTTTGCTGGATTTGAGAGCCAAATTTTCAGGTTCTCGGTAAGTGCCCCGAGATGCCGCAAAATTCGCCGCTCGCTGATCAAGTGCAAGTTCGCGGGAACCTGGTGAAATGGCCGAAAACGCATTTTGAAAAAAGAAAATATTCAGTGAAATCGCTCCATTACGATATGAAATCGGAGCAATACAACGTTGTATTAGCGCGTTTTCATATGAAATTGCCGGAAAAACACATGAAATCGCCGCGATTCGATATGAATTCGCCGCGGTTTCACATTGAATAAAGAAAAATTTGAGTGAAAACGGAGCATTTTGATATCAAATCGGAGCGATTTTACATCGTATTGGAGCGATTTCATATAAAAATGGAGCGATTTGATATAAAACCAGAGCGATTTCAATTCGTATCGCAGACTCTACTATAAGTAACGGACAGTGTTTATATGGAATCGCCGCGATACCGAATGAAATGCCTCCAATCCGCAGAATGTCGGCTCTGCATCTGGCACGCGTCGGGCGTCGATTTCGCTAGTTTCCGAAAATTCCTGGCGGTTCGCCCTAAAGTACAAGAATAGCCGACCGAAGATATTCATAGCACCCGCAGGATTGTGCGGTGAACAGAGTAAAAGATTCATGTCAAACTTTACACTTCCAACAGCTGAAGGCAACCTGATCGCCTTCTTCAACAACTTTTCGACCGCGATGGATGCCTACAGCGCCGCGCTCGGCTTTGATGCCGGCGATGAGGCCGCCTGCAAGGACGCTTACGACGATTTCTTGGCGGATTTCAATGCTGCTGAAACAGCAAAGGCCGCTTATCGTGGTGCGGTGAGCACTAAATCGAAGCAACGCAAAACCAGCAGCGACATCGTTCGCGACTACGCCCAGCAGATCAAAAATAACCCTGCAGCGACGCCAGAAATTCTGACCGCGTTCGGCATTTCGACCACTCCTGCGGGAAGCGGACCAGTGGTGACGCCAACCAACTTTACGCCGAATCCGAGCGCAAATGGCATTTGCAAACTCACCTGGAACAAGGCGGGCAATGCGGCTGGAACGACCTATGTGATCGAGTACAGCGCGAACGGATCGAGCTGGAATTTCCTCGGAACCACTACCGCGGCCAAGTTCACCGACACGAACGCGACCGCTGGTGTGGCACGGTACTACCGAATTCGCGCGGCGCGATCGGGCAACAACAGCCCTTGGTCGTCCACCATCGCGATTTATCTGGGCGGATCTTCGCTCAGCCTCGCAGCTTAATACTTGACATTCACCACTTGGCCCCCGCTCGTTTGTTTCTTCGGAGCGGGGGTCCTTTTTATCTGTTTTACTAGTTAAAGTTGTACAGATTCGCGCACTGTGCCCGCGCGCTCGTGCTTGACGACCAGATCATACGTGCCCGAACCGGCGAGAATCCACTCGAAAACCGCGATATCCGAGGTTTCGTCGAGCTGCCAGCCCCATCCGCCCTTGCTGACGTGGCTCCATCCCGAAAGTTGGCCCGCTTCTTCGCGAAGTTTGCCGCTAATTAGCCAACTTGGAGCCGGAGAACCTGCACTTTTGTGCGTGTCGCCTTGCTTACTGATCTCGGCGACCACACCGCGGCAGAGCTTGGCCGATTTGGCGTGGGCGCTGACGTTGGTGGGCAGATATCCGGTGTTGGCGACCGCCAATCGCACCTTGTGGGTGCCGTCGCCGAGGGGAATGATCTCCAGCGCGCGCTTTTCGAGCTTCGGCGACGCGGCAAGCTGGTAGATCGCGAAGTCACCGAGCGGCGCAATCTCTTTTTCCAGGAATTTCAGCGGCGGATTTCGGAACGATGCCATCGCATCCCAGCCTCCAATTTCGACTTCACCAAGCTGCGGATGGTCGAATTTGTACCAGTCGATGTATCCTTTTCCGTCCAATTCCTTGTCAGACCACTCGAGCATTTTGATGTCGTGCTCGAACGGGTGCTCGCGGAACCACTCGATATATTTATAGTCGGTGATGCCCGCTTGGCGCGGCGGCGCCCAGATTTCGCAGGTCCACGCAAACACGCCGCGATGCTCGTACATCCAATCGTCGAACACCCCGGTGATGACTTCCTTTGGATGATATCGAAACTCGTGGTAATTGCTGATGGCAGGATATCCGGTAAGTTGTTGACAGGTTTCTCCAAATTCTTTATACAACCAAAGATCTTCGGCGGGGATGTCTTCGTCTGGCTTTCGGCTCGGCGGCCGGAGAAAAACGCCGGAATAAGTGTGGAATGTGATCGCGCCGGTGATGTTTGGCCGGTCGGTGATGGTTTGCACCGCCGCCCTGATCTCAGGCTCGCTCGTAGGGTAGGGTCCAGCGCCATATTGCTCGGCTTCGGGCCGCCATCCTGAAGGGAAATTCCGGTTGAAATCGAGACCTTGTGGCTTGTGGTGCCAGCGAAGCGTGATCCCATCGAAGTTGTGCAGCAGACCTTCGGGAAGCACGCGATAATAGGTGCCGCCTTCCTCTCCTGGCTTCCTTTTTTCCATCAATCGCGGGTGAGTTTCGCTGATTTTCCATGGTCCGTTCGGGTCTTTGATGCGCATATTCAAGATCCGCCCATCGCCATCGATGTCTTGCTTATCGAGCCCGGCGATATCCTCTTCGTCGTACGGATAGGGCCTTGTGCCGCTGCGGACAATGCGCGGAATATCTTCGAGCGCCCATTCTGCTCCGTCCGGATTGAGCCTGGGGACGAGGTAAAACGCCCTGGAATCCAGCAACCTGGTGATCTTTTCGTCCGTACCGTATTGCGTGACGAGCTTGTTGAGGAGGTGGAGCACGGCGGTGCTTGCGCTAACTTCGCTGGCGTGGATGTTTCCATCGCACCAGAACGCGGGCTTGTCTTCTGCGGGCCCAGTTTGCAAGTTTGTCGCTGTAATCATCCAAATATCTTTGCCTTCATGGCTCTTTCCGATGGATTGGAGCTGGAGCAGATTGGGATATTCGGCGGCAAAATCGTGGAGGAGCTGCGAAAGCTCTTGGTGCTTGTAGTACCTGTTAAAGGCGATTTGCGGCATGATAGAATTCTACCGATGGATGTTGTGGGGAAGTTGCGGGAAAGGGTGAATTCCTTTGGGTAAGACGACGACTGTGTTTTTGATTCAGGGAATTTTCTTCGCTGGATTGATATTGTTTGGCGTGATCGCTGTGATCATGCGTAATCGCAAGAATCAAGCGATAAAGGAACAAGCAATCGCGCAAGGATTTACTTGGTTTGGCTCTGGTACTGAGCCTGGATGCAGCAATCTTGGTGGAGACGCGGGCAATTCGTTTGGATACGCGATCGGTAACGATTTAATGACCAAATATCTTGGGATGGTTCCGTTCGGGTTGGGTAGCTCACGGATCATTAGCTCTTTGTGCGCTAAGCGCGGTAAGTATGGCGTCTGCTATTGCTTTACGTATCAATACAGTACGGGTAGTGGCAAGAATCGCACGACGCATTATTACTCGCTCCTTTTGTACGAAGGTCCGTACTATTTCCCGCAGCTTTGCATAAGACCTCAAACTTCTATGGAATCCTTGGTGCAAAACCTCGGCTTTCGTGATATTCAACTGGAATCTGCCGAGTTTAACAACAGATGGCATATTTCCTGCGCGGATGAGAAGTTTGCCTACGCCTTTATCGACCCGCAGATGATGGAGTTCATTGATGATTTGCGCGTTGGCAACTTCGCGACGTTCGGACCTGGGATGTTCTTCATCGCGAACGGTACGGAAGCCATGACCCAGCATTTACCAATCATGGAAAGTTTGATCGAACACATTCCTGGCTTTGTGGCGAAGGACCATTCTATTGCAAAACCTCAACGACCTTTGGGTGGGGTGAATATTTGATATGGCACCTTTCTTTGGAGATAATATCGGGGGCTTGCTTGTTTTCGGCTTTTGCTTCTTGGTCTGTCCTATCATTTACTATATTGCAACGTACAACCGGTTAATTCGACTGAAGAATCACGTTACTGAGAGTTGGTCGAATGTTGATGTTGTTTTGCGCCGGCGATATGATCTGATTCCAAATCTTGTCGAAACTGTTAAGGCGTATGCTGCTCACGAAGCCAAGTTGTTTGCCGATATCGCCGCGCTGCGTGAAGCGGCGATGCGATCTGTGACTAGTGGAGTGGTAAAGGCTAGAGCAGAGACAGCGATGGTAAATGAAGTTAACAAATTGCTTGTTCGAATTGAAGCGTATCCTGATCTGAAGTCAAGCGCGAACTTTCTACAGCTTCAAAACGAATTAGTAGAAACTGAAGATCGTATTGCTGCGGCGCGAAGATTTTATAATTCGAACGTCAGAGAATACAATGCGGCGATCGCGTCTTTTCCTTCTTCGATCATCGCCAATGCGGGCGGACACGTCGAAGAAGAGTATTTTGAGGTGGATGACATCCGGGTGAGGAATCCGATTCAAGTTCAAATCTGAACCGGAATTCGCTTCACGAGTCGGCCATAATCACAGTGATGAACTCCCGTCCGAGTTGGGATGCCTATTTTATGCAGATCGCGCATTTGGTCAAGACGAGGGCCACTTGCCCGCGACGCCAGGTTGGTGCGGTGATTGTGCGGGAAAAGAGGATTCTTTCGACCGGATACAATGGCGCACCGCGCGGACTTTCTCATTGTCCCGAAGGCGGACCCGTGAACGATTGGCCGACCGGATGTATGCGCGCCGGGCACTGCATTCGCAGCCTTCATGCGGAGCAAAATGCATTGCTTCAAGCTGCAATGATCGGAATTCCTTGTGAAGGGTCGACCATGTATGTGACTTGTCAGCCGTGCAACATGTGCGCCAAGATGGTCATCAATGCGGGAATAGAGCGGGTGATTTATGAAGGCGATTACCCTGACGAATTCTCCCTGGAACTGTTTCGGGAATCCGAATTGGAAGTATTACGATACACCGAGGGCGGCCTGGAGGTCGTCTTTAAACCGTGAGTTTTGATTGGTTGGCCCAAGTTGTTGAGCAGAGCAAGCCGCTGGCTGGGTACCGCTACCCGCTTCTTTGCTTTGGTGTGGCCCTTTTGGCCAGTTGGGTATTGACGCCATTAGTTCGAAAGCTTGCCATCGAGAAAGGCGCGGTAGATGATCCAAAGCGCGATGATCGCCGTATTCACAAAGAGCCGTTGCCGCGTTGGGGCGGATTAGCAATCTATGCCGGCCTCGTGATCGCGTTGCTTGTCATCTTGCCATTCGCCTATCCATACAAGCCATTTCCAGCCTATCTTTTGGGAGTGCTGGTCGTCGGGGGGATCTTGGTGGTCGCGGGCGCGCTCGATGACCTTTACCAATACTCGGCCAAAGTCCAACTGTTGTTGCTGTTGGGAGCAGGCGTTGCGGTTCAGTTCGCCTTCGACGGCGTCGGGCGAATCCAGATCAATTCGCTTGGAATCCCATTGGTGGACAACCAATTCATTTCGCTTAAGGAGCAATGGATTGCCATTCCGCTGACCGCGATCTATATTTTCGTGATCACGAAAACGATGGACACGATCGATGGCGTGGATGGATTAGCCGCAGGGATCGCGACGATCTCTGCGAGCACGCTATGCGTCATCGGAACCTACGGCGGACAGCCGCGGGTGGCGTTGATCGCCGCTGCTGTGGCAGGAGCCGCCCTGGGATTCCTGCGCCACAACTACAATCCCGCAAAGATTATCATGGGCACCGGTGGAGCCTATATTTTAGGGTTTACACTGTCTTGCCTCAGCATCGTCGGCGCGATGAAAACCGCCGCTGCGGTCGCTTTGATCATCCCAATCCTCGTGTTCGGCGTGCCTGTGTTCGACGCATTTTTCGTGATGACACGCCGCGCCATCGCCGGGGTTCCGCTCACTCAGGCCGACAAACGACACGTCCATCATCAGCTTCTCAGCAGAGGATTGAACCAGCGGCAAACGGTTTGGGTGCTCTACTCTGTGGCGGCCGTGCTTTGTGCTGCCTTGTTGATTCTGGTTGTCAAACGCTAATAAATCATGAGTATCCCTAAGGTCGCTTTTATCTGCGGAACACGCCCCGACGCCATCAAGACCGCGCCAGTTGTCGTGGAGATGCGCAAGTCTTCTGCGATCGAGTCACTCCTGTTTTCGACGGGGCAGCACAGAGAAATGCTCGCGCAGGCACTCGATGCGTTTGGCTTGAAGCCAGACGAAGATCTTCAGATCATGGCGCATGGACAGTCGCTGGCACAGGTGACCACCCGAGCGCTTGAAGGGCTAGACCAAATGCTCGAACGCTATAAGCCGGTCATGGTTGTAGCGCAAGGAGACACCACCACCACGTTTGTGGCGAGCTTGGCGGCGTTCTATCGGCAGATTCCTTTCGCCCACATCGAGGCGGGGCTGCGAACAGATTCTATCGACAATCCTTTCCCGGAAGAGTTCAATCGTCGAGGGACCGCCCTGATCACGAAACTGCATTTTGCGCCGACTAAGATGGCGGCGGATAATCTTCGAGCAGAGCGCGTCCCAGAAAATCAGATTTTTGTCACCGGCAACACTGGAATCGATGCGCTCCTGACTGTGGCTACCCACAGCAAGATGGATTTCGTCGGGGATCATCGCGGGCGGACTGTTTTGTTGACGACCCATCGGCGCGAGAATTGGGGTGAACCGCAAGCTGAAATCGCTCGTGCATGCTTGCGCCTCGCGAACGAATTTCAGGACACCTTGTGGATCGTGCCGATGCACAAAAATCCAAAGGTGAGGGAAGTGCTTCAGCCGATTTTGGGTGGTCATCCTCGAATTAGATTGATCGAACCGCCGGACTACATGGACTTTGTGCGCCTCGTGCAACAAGCGACGCTAATTCTCACCGATAGCGGCGGCGTACAGGAAGAAGCGCCTTCATTTGGCAAGCCGGTCTTAGTGCTCCGCGATACTACCGAGCGTCCCGAAGGGGTGAGTGCTGGCGTCGCGAAGCTGATCGGTACCAAAGAAGACGTTGTTTTTGGCGCCGCATCTGAGTTGCTGAATTCCGATTCGAAATTTGCCCAGATGGCCAACGCCCAGAGCCCATATGGGGACGGCCGGGCATCTGCACGAATTCGATATCAACTCTTGAAATATTTCGGAATGGATTCCGAAGCAGAAACTGAATGGACATTCTAAAAGCAATCGTATACGGAGCTCTTCAAGGGCTCACCGAGTTCTTGCCAATCTCGAGCAGCGCGCATATTCGGATCGCACCCGCACTACTGGGTTGGCCCGATCCGGGTGCGGCATTCACCGCGAACATCCAACTCGGTACGATCTTGGCGGTACTGATCTACTTCCGATCTGATTTGGCCGCAGCGATCAAAGGTTGGATCGCTGGGCTAACCGATAAATCCAAGCGTGACACGCCCGAATATCGCCAAGGTTGGGGCATCTTTTACGGTTCGATTCCGATTGTAGTGCTCGGTTTCCTGCTCAAAGACATCATCGAAAACCAACTCCGATCACTCTACGTTGTGGCAGCGATGCTGATCATCATGGCGATTGTGCTCTGGGTGGCAGACAAATCTGCGGCAAAGGGAAGAGAACTGGATTCCGCGACCATCGCCGACGGTGTGATCATTGGACTGTTTCAAGCGCTGGCACTTGCACCCGGTGCGAGTCGTTCTGGAAGCACGATCTCCGGCGCACTGTTTAGAGGTTTCTCGCGCGAAGCGGCCGCACGGTTCTCCTTTATGCTGAGTGTCCCAAGCATCGTTCTGGCGGCGCTTTATACGGCATTTTCGCACCGACACGAGTTCAGTGGAATGCTTGTTCCGCTCCTTGTCGCTAATCTGGTTTCGTTCGTGGTTGGCTACGGTTGCATCGCTTTTCTAATGCAGTTCTTAAAGACAAAGTCCAACTCGGTGTTTGTGGCCTACCGTATCGTTCTTGGTGTTGCCATTATCGCCTTGATGCAGAGCGGAATCATTAAGAACTAACCCAAAAGAAGAACAAGAAACCCCGCGGCAAATTGCCGCGGGGTTTCTATTTGATCGAGCTTGCCTAGATTACCAGGTAGCCGATGTTTCGCCGAAGTTAGCAACCACGATGTCAAAGTCGGAAGAACCAACTTCGAGGTCGAAGTCAACGTCAGCTGGATCGATTGGATCGACATCGAACAGGTAGCTGTTGCCAAAGTTAGCAACCACTGTGTCGAAGTCAGTCGAACCGACTTCATCGTCGCCATCTACGTCGCCGTTAACCAAGTTATAGACAACTGTCGTGTCGCCGCCAGTCGTCGAGACCTCTGCAACTGTCTGAAGGAACGGAGCCGCAGGTGCAAATACCGTCTTCAAGCTAGCGTTACCCGTCGTGAACGGCATGGTAATGGTTTCGCTGAATGACGTTTGGTAGGTATTTGGATTGGCATCGTAGTCTTGCAACATCGTACCGAAGTATCGACCAGCAAGTGCATCCGTGATTGGCACTCCGAGCGGATTGGTTGGGGTGTATCCAGGTGCGAACCAGCCCATTCGGTAGTAGTTATCCAAGATGTTGTAGTTGGTTTCGCTGTATGGCGCGCCACCTTGACCAACGACATCTTCCCAGTTGAGGGTGAAGGTCACCTTTCGTGCAGGAAGAGCAGAAGTTCCATAGAGGGTGTAAGCCAGGTTGAACCGTTGGTTCGCGCTGTTTGCAAAGCTCCAGCTGAGCAACTGACCAGGCAAGGTCGTTGTGGTCCAAGCTGCAGTTGGGTAGTTGGTGTTTCGAACCAAGTTTGGCATGCTGTTCGCATACGTTTCGCCAACTGCACCGCAGAACCATGCAATTCGGGCTTGTTCCAAGGTCAAGGAGTCGCCGTCATCGATGCTTCGGCTTGGCCAGATCGAAATCCAGTAGTCGCCTGCAGGCAGAGTGAAAGGAGTAAATCCGTTCAACGTGTAAAGGTAGGCATCTTCGCCACCATAGAACGATCGTCGTGGATCGTCAACGTTGCTGTTGGACAAGCAGCTGACTTCGAGGATGTTCGGAGTTGCGTCCGCATCCAAAGTAACTTCGTTTGCCACTACCGGTGCGCCAAATGCAGTTCGAGTCCAGACTCGTACCGAAATTTGATCCCATGCAGTGTTGATACCAGCAGCTGCAGGAGTGAACGCGTCAAAAGTGATCTTGCTGATGGTTGCGCCACCGGCACCGATCGAGAATGGTTGGACGTACTGTCGCAGTGGAATACCCGCTGAAGTCAAGTTTCCAGAAGTGAGACCGAGGTTGGTGTTTGCAGCAGCGCCTGCACCTGTCCCGTCAGCGTCAAAGGAAACTGTCCAGTTGACACCATTGTCCCAAACGACATCTTCGGCGAATGCGATGGCATTTGCGCCGACCAAAGTTGCTAAGAGTAAAGCTCGTTTCATTGTGTACACTCCAAAATTAGAGAAAGAGATCTCCCGGAGTAGGTTGATCCTACACCGGCTCCCTATAGAATAATCCGAGTTCTTCAAAAATGTATGGATTTTTGAGAAAATAATCAGAAAATCTTTTCTAGGTAAATGGACTCAGCTTCAAATTTCGTGCCACGCGGGAAAAGTCTGGCAATTGTGCTGGGCTCAAAAAAGAGAATGGAGGCGGAAAATCCCGCCTCCATTCCTATCTGTCCAAAGTTGGATTACTTGAACTTCGCGTAGTTGGTCTCAAATAGGCCCTTGAGGTGATTGGCCTTTTCGTCGTACGCAGCCTTATCCGCCCAAGCTTCTCGTGGGTTGAGAATCGATGTCGGCACATCTCCGCAAGACTGCGGGACTTCAAGTCCAAACACTGGGTCAACTGTGAAGGTTGCATTGTTCAAGCTACCGTTCAGAGCCGCTGAGAGCAGTGCACGAGTGTGTTTGAGGCTCATTCGCGAACCGACGCCAGGGCCACCGCCAGTCCAGCCGGTGTTCACGAGCCAGACCATTGCGCCATGCTTCTGCATTTTCTCGGCGAGTAGCGTAGCGTACTTGCTTGGGTGCAGCGGCAAAAACGGCGCGCCAAAGCAAGTGCTGAAGGTTGTTTGAGGTTCAGTGACGCCTGCTTCTGTGCCAGCAACCTTCGCGGTGTAGCCGTTAAGGAAGTGGAACATCGCCTGCTCTGGTGTGAGCCGGCTGATAGGAGGCAAAACGCCAAAGGCGTCGCAAGTCAAGAAGAAGATGTTTTGCGGGTGACCGCCGACGCTCGGAATCGCTGCGCCATCGATAAAATCGATCGGGTACGCGCACCGAGTGTTCTCGGTCAACGAACCGTCGTCGTAGTTTGGCACTCGCTTGTCGTCCATGACGACGTTTTCGAGGACTGATCCGTACTTGATGGCGTTCCAAATTTCGGGTTCTCCCTCTTTGCTCAAGCGGATGCACTTCGCGTAGCAGCCCCCTTCAAAGTTGAATACACCGGTGTCGGTCCAGCCGTGCTCGTCGTCACCGATCAAACTGCGCTCTGGATCAGCAGAGAGAGTGGTCTTGCCCGTTCCGCTGAGGCCAAAGAACAGCGCGACATCTCCCGATTTTCCGATGTTGGACGAGCAGTGCATGCTCATCACGCCCTTGAGTGGCAACAGGTAATTCAGGATCGTAAAGACCGACTTCTTCATTTCGCCGGCGTACATCGTGCCCATGATAATCACCTCTTTGGTGGCGAAGTTGAGCGCGATGACAGCGTCGCGGGATTCACCAGACACTTCGCGATCGTAGGTCTCTCGGCAGAGATTGATGATAGTCCATTCTGGCGAGAAGTTCGACAGTTCGCTGGCGGTCGGCCGGATCAACAAAGTCTTGATAAACTGCGCGTGGTAGGCGTTTTCTGTGATCACCCGGACGTTAATTCGATGTGCTGGGTCGGCTCCACCGTAGGCATCAACCACATAGATTCGCTCCTTTGTGGCGAGTGCTTGATTAGCCTTCGCGCGGAGAGCATTGAATTCTTCTGGCTCCATTCCGGTGTTGTTGTCCCACCAGATATTGCCTTCACTGCTAGGATCGCGAACAGTTCGCTTATCCTTCGGAGTTCGACCGGTGTACTTGCCCGTGTAGGCAACAAGTGCGCCATCAGCTGACAGAATTCCTTCGCCGTGCTTGATAGCATGCTCGATCAGCTCAGGAGTGGTGAGATTACGGAAAATGTTCTTGGCGGCTTCCACATTGAAGCCCGTTTCGTTAGACGTCGTCGCTGCCATGGTTTTGATAGTTCCTTTGGGAGTTGCACCCTCGCAACGTGATCCCAAGTTGTCACGGATTCACTATAGGATACCTTTCGACGGCCCCAAGATAGATTCCTACAATTCTAGGAACACCCCAGCAATTTCACTGGAGTTCTAAATCGCAGCGTTGATCTGCCTTGCAAGCTCAAAATCGTATGAAGTGAGCTTGTTGGATGCATCGTGAGTGGTTAGGGTCACGGTGACTTTGCTGTACGAGAGAAGGATATCCGGGTGATGATTCAACTTCTCAGCCAAATCAGCAATTAGATTCGTGAGCTGAAGATTGCTAAGATAGCTGCCTGTTTCAAATTCCCGCGAGAGCACTCCGCTCGCGACGTTCCAGTCCGGCACTGTGGCTTGCTGAGCTACGATCTCGTCTTGACTTAAAGCGTCGTACGAGAGGTTCATCGAAGCACTCCGCCAATCTCTTGAATCGCCGCGACAATCTTGTCGCGAAGTTCATTGGCTTCGGCATCTGTGTAGTTCTCGCCCATTTTTCGGAACTGCATCGAGATCGCCAGCGAATGGAATCCTTCTTCGATCCCTTTGCCGCTATACACGTCAAACAGATTGACCGTTTCCAAAACGGGGCCAGCAGCAATGCGAATTGTGGATTCAACTTCGCTATACGGGACCTGCGTCGGAATCACAAAGGCGATATCCCGGCGCACGGCTGGATTTCGGCTAATCTGCCGTAACTTGACCTCGGTGTTCGGGTTTTGGAAGAACACCAGAAGATCCATCTCGGCCATATATGTCTCTGTTGGGAGTCCGATTTCGATGGCGTAGTCAGGATCGATCTTCCCCACCGTTCCGACCCACAGCCGTCCAGAATCGACCATGATTCCGGCTTGGCGAGTCGGGTGGAAGCGGTGGTCTGGAAGCCGCGGGAGAGCAAATTGGACGTCGTCGCCGACCAGTTTGCCAAGCTCTTCGATGATGCCCTTCACTGTCCAAAAATCAGCCTGTGGGCTGGACTTTTGGGCAAAGTGCTGATCTTGCATGTCGCCCGTCACCAAGATCGAAAGCTCTGGGCTCTCATCGATCACGTACTCGCCTTGGACGAAGACCTTGCCGATCTCAAACAGCCTGACGTTCTTGCCTCCATTCCTCAGCGCGGCGTCGGCGAGGGAAGGCAGCAATGAACTCCGGAGATACTGAAGTTCGGGTGAATGTGGGTTGCGAACCAACACCCGTCGATCTGGATTGAAATCAAGCCGATGAGCATCGCGCATCGTGTGTGAGATCACTTGATCTAGGCCGCACCGAAGCATCGTCTTTTTGGCGGTGTCGATGATCGAGGTCACGCCAAAAACGCCGCCCCGAGGGGTCGTGCCTTGTGGCAATAGCTCTGGAATGTGCTCGTAGCCATAAACCCGACCAATCTCTTCGATGACGTCCTCCTCAAGAGTGACATCGGGACGCCAGGTCGGAACGATAACTTCGAATGTATCGGAATTTGGAGTGACGCCGAAGCCCAACTTCTGCAGAATGGTGAGCATTTCGTTGTCTGAAATCTCCATCCCCCAGAGCTTTCTAGCCCGTGCCGGACGAAGGGCGATCGTTACCTGCTTCGGCTTGGTCGGATACAGATCGATGATTTCATTTGGTGCAGGTGCCCCGGAAATCTGAGAATACAATTCGGCAAATCGGTAAAGCGCAGCGAGGACTCCTTCAGGGTCGACGCTTCGCTCAAATCGGTAGCTTGCTTCGGTATTCAAGCCGAGTTCCTTTCGAGTTTTGCGCACGCTCGAATTATTAAAGTGTGCGCTTTCGATCAGCATCCGCTTGGTCGAATCGCTGAACTCAGTTTCGACGCCGCCCATGACTCCGGCCGCCGCCACTGGCTTGTCGGAATCACAAATCATCATATGGTGCGCTTTGAGCTCGTGCTCAACGCCATTCAGCGTGGTGAGCTTTTCACCAGATTTGGCTTGGCGAACAACGATCTTTTGCCCAGAAAGTTGATCCAAATCGAATGCATGAAGAGGCTGTCCCAACTCAAGCATGACGTAGTTCGTAAGGTCGACGACCAAGCTAATCGATCTTTGTCCTGCCTGGGTCAGTCGCTCTTCAAGCCATTTCGGTGAGGCTTGTTGAACCACCGATTCATAGACCAGACACGCATAGCGAGAACACGTTTCAGTCTCGATAGTAACCCGATCTGAAGTGCCTGCAGTCGCATTCTCGAAGCGGCCCGAGACTTTGGTGTAGAGATCGGTAGGCTTGGCACCCGGATCTTTGGCGAGGATTTCTCTCGCGAGTCCAAATGCGCTTAGTCCGTCGCCCCGATTCGCCATGACTTTGACATCGAGGACCGCGGATTCGTCCTCTCCGGTCAGGTCTTCGAGCTCAAACCCGGCCATCGTCAGCAGATCGCCGATTTCCTGCGCATTCAAGGGAGTCGTGACATATTCACGCAGTAGTGAGAGTGGGAGTTTCATTAGAAATTAGGCAAACTGATTCAAGAACCGAAGGTCGTTTTCGAGGAAGTGGCGGAGGTCATCCACGCCGTAGGCCATCATTGGAATTCGCTCCACGCCGAGCCCAAACGCCCAACCAGAGTACTTCTCGGTATCGATGCCATATCGTCTCAGGATGTTGGGGTGAATCAATCCCGCTCCACCCAATTCGACCCATCGACCGTTGAAGAGCTTCTTAGTTGAGATCGCATAGTCTACGCCTGGTTCAACAAATGGGAAGAAGTCGGGTCGGAATCGAACCTTGACATCATCACCGAACATCGCTGATGCGAACGCGCGGAGCGTTCCTTTGAGGTGCGCCATCGAGACCCCTTCATCCACCATGAACGCATCCACCTGATGGAAAGTGTGTCCATGAGTCCGGTCGACAGCTTCATTTCGGAAAGTTCGTCCCACGGTGAATTTGCGCAAGGGAGGCTGAGTCGTTTCGAACACGTGGCCCTGGAGAGACGTGCACTGGGTCCGCAGTAGCAAGTCGTCGGTCACATAGAATGTGTCTTGCTCGTCCATAGCCGGGTGGTCCGGCGGATAGTTCAACGCGGAAAAGTTGTAATCGAAGTGTTCGAGTTCTGGAGATTCCATGTACTCGAAACCAAGCCCGATGAATACTTCTTTGATCTTGTTTGTCGTGAGCTGAAGGATGTGCTCGCGACCAGCCGTTGCGGTACGTCCGGGCATCGTGATGTCGATCCGTTCGGCTTCGAACTGAACGGCACGTTCCTGAGCACGCAGGTGCTTTTCTCGCGCTGCAAGTTCAGTTTCCACTCTTGCCTTCGCTTCATTGACCGCCTTGCCAAAAGACGGTCGTTCGGCTAGATCAATTTGACCCAGCTTCTGCATCAATCCTGAAAGCGAACCTTTTTTCCCAAGAAATGCGGATTCTGCCTCTTTGAGAGCGGCGGTCGTCGCGCAACTTCCAATAGATTGCAGGGCTTCAGCCTCGATGGCGGCAATGGTGTCCAAACTCGTTGACATCTCCCCTTAGGTTGACGCTTAGGAGGCCAAAATTTCAAGCGGGTGCATACCAGGATACAATGAGAGCGTGCCAGCAGTTATTACGCTTCTACGAACGCAATTTAAGGATGATGTCGAATTGGAATCCAGCGGTGGATTTCAGGAATTGGAACGCTTGTCCAAATCAGTAGAAGGATCGCATCGCCCCACCGTTTGGAAGCGCGTCACCGGAGCTGGCTACCTGACGATGACCTTGTTCGACAGCGTCGAGGCGGCTCAACAATTCCAGACCACGTTGACATGCTCACCGGGATTCGAGCAAATGGTTCAGGGTTTGGCGGAGGTGCCTGACTTTGACGAATTTGAAGTATTGCTAACCAAAGGCATCGCTCCTGAAGATGTCCCGATCAACGGCTACTGCAGCGTAAACAGCTTAGTCCCAGAACCTGGACACGCACAAGAGGAGCTTGTCGAAGCGCGGTATGTGCTCGAATCACTCTTCCAGATCGAAGGATTCTTGGGCGCATTTGTTGGCCGAAGTATGGTCGCGGTCGAGCGCCTTGACAGTGTGGCGTTTTGGCGCGACGGAGAAGCCGCCGAGAAGGCGATTCCGATCCGAGTCAATACCAACTTGCGGCTGTACCGGCGCGTGCTCTAAACGGCTTCGCCGAGATACGCTTCGATCACTTTCGGATTGTTGCGGATATCGGCAGGCCCGCCTTGCGCGATTTCCTCGCCGTGGTCAAGCACAAAGATTCGCTCGCAAAGATTCATCACGAACTTCATATCGTGTTCAATCAGAAGCACGGTCTTATTGAATTCGTCCCGAATCCGGCGAACAGCCATCAGCAGGTCTTCGGATTCTTGCGGGTTCATTCCGGCGGCGGGTTCGTCCAGCAGCAAGAGTTCTGGGTCTGTTGCCATTGCGCGGGCGATTTCGAGCCTTCGCTGCTTGCCGTAGGGCAGATCGCAAGACCGCACTTTTGCAAAGTCAGCGAGGTCCATGACCTCGAGCAGTTCCATCGCTCGAAGTCGGATTCGCTCGGTGTCATGGATCGCGCCCGGTAGGTAGGCGAGCGATGAACCGAGGGTGGTTTTGTTGCGCAAAAATCCACCGATCATCACGTTCTCCAACACGCTTAGTGCGCTGAAAAGCCGAATGTTCTGAAAAGTTCGGGCGATGCCTCTCTTGGCAATGATATGTGGCGGCAATCCGGCGATCGACTTGCCGCCAAAGTTGATCTGGCCAGAAGTCGGCTTATAGACTCCAGTGACCATGTTGAAGCACGTGGTTTTGCCTGCTCCATTGGGGCCGATCAACCCAAAGAGGTCACCTTTGTTGATATGGAAGTTGACGCTGTTGACGGCGACCAAACCGCCAAATCGGATGGTCGCATCTTTGAGCTCCAGTAATACGTTGTTCGACGAAGAATCCATTACGCGCTAACCTCCCGCTTTCGTAAAAATGTTGCGAGACCGATTTCCCTGTGGCCAAAAATCCCTTGGGGCCTAAGGAGCATCATGACAATGAGAACAACCGGGAAAATCACCATTCGAAGATTCGCGCTGGGCACCTGAACACCATTCAGTGCCGGTAGCAAGCTTGACCCGAACCCGAGAACTACTGCAGCTACCAGCGCGATCCCTGCTTTAGGAGCGAGCGCGGCGTAGCTGAACTTATGATCGTCGATCAGCTTTTTGATCATGCCGACGATGATCCCAAGGAACACAAGCACAGCAATCACGGCGACCAGCGGGACCGTAGGGCCATCGCGCAAGAGCTCTGGGAGTAAGAAGAGCGTGATGGCAGCCAAAACCGATCCGGTGATGGAACCAGTGCCGCCGAGTACCACCATCGTCAGCACGATGAACGACAGGTCCATGCTGAAAGAGGTTGGAGTCACGAAGCCTTCAAGGTGCATCAAAAGTGCGCCAGCCATGCCAGCAAACGCCGATCCGATCACGAATGCCGCGACTTTGACCTTGGTGACGTTCACACCCATCGCGCTAGCTGCGACTTCGTCTTCACGCACACTGAGGAAGGTCAGGCCGTGTGTTGTCTTGAGCAAGTTTCGGCAGACAGCAATGCAAAGGAATGCGAGCAACCAGATCAGTGGCAACGACCTGAGGGCAGGTGCGCTCATGCCATAGCTTTTGCCGAGTTCTGGTGTGTTCTGAATGATAATCCGCAAAATTTCGCCAAAACCAAGGGTCACCACAGCAAGGTAGTCGCCTCTCAACCGAAGGGAAGGAAGGCCGATTACAAAGCCCGCAATCGCTGCTGCGATTCCACCGACGACGATCGATCCGAGAAGGAGCGGAATGCTGTATGTTTGGGTCTTGGCGACATACATCGCAAATGCGCCCGCACTGTACGCGCCGACTTGGTAGAACGCGGCATGCCCGATCGAAAACTGGCCTGTGATGCCATTGATCAAATTGAGTGATACCGCGAGCGTGATGTAAAGTCCCGCGAGACCGATCAATCGTTCTGCAGTCGTGCCCATCGCGTGGCCGATCAAACCGACCAGAATTGCGCCAGCGACTGCGACGCCAATGGAGCCCAATCGGATGCCCCAGAAGTTCATACCTTTTCCACCTTGGCCGAACCGAGAATTCCGCCTGGCTTAAACAACAGCACAGCGATCAAAACAACGAAAGCGATAGCGCGTTGATACTGGCTGAATCCGGCCCAGACAGTGATATTTTCCGCCAAGCCGATGAGGAGCCCGCCAAGCACTGCGCCGGGAATGTTGCCAATTCCTCCGAGAACCGCGGCGACGAAAGCCTTGATGCCCCACTCGACCCCGAGGAACGTGGTGATCGAGGTTCCGAGGAACGTGGCGCACATCATGCCGCCAGCACCAGCCAAGGCAGAGCCAATGACGAATGTGATGGTAATAATTTTGTCGACGTTGATCCCCATCAATGCGGCCGAATCAAAGTCGTGAGCCACGGCTCGCATTTGCCTTCCGACTGGAGTGAAAAGGACGAGGTGCCGCAAGATCATCATCAGCACGACGGTGGTGATGAACATGATCAACTGGCCCTTCGGAACCGCGAGAGTGTATCGAGATTTCGCAGCATCTTCCTGTGCTTTTCGCAAGGCGTCGGCAGCGTCAAATCGTGCGTTGCGCACTTTCTGGCCCTCTGCAGAGAGGTCAAATTCGCTTGAAACTCCCTCGCGCTTGACTTGATCCGCAAGCTTTGTCGCCATTTCCTTGTCCAGCTTGGTCGCCGAATCAAGAGCAGATAACTGCTGCGCGGAGGGTTTGATCAAGTCCACTGAAGCTTGACCGACGTACGGATTCACTTCTTCGCGGATGGAGCGTGGAGGAGAAACTGGGAGAACCAACGCCCCGCCGTATTGGAGGAGCAGCGAAACACCGATCGCGGTAATGAGCGATGCGATGCGCGGTTGATTCCGCATGGGGCGATAAGCGAACCGTTCGATCGCAATTCCGATGCCTGCGCAAACGACCATCGAGAGGACGAGCATCAGGATGATCGGCAATGCAGAGGTGGCATATGCCGGAGCGGCGCCTCCCGGCGACTGGTAGAACCCCATCTGCCAGCTAAGGAAAAGCGCAACGTATGCGCCGATCATGAAGACTTCACCGTGGGCGAAGTTAATCAGACGCAACACACCATATACCATGGTGTAACCGAGTGCAATCAGCGCATAAATGGCCCCAAACATGAGACCATTGATGAGCTGTTGCGGCAGGGCTGGCCAATCCAGCCCTGCCATCAAGATCGAAGGTTCGAACGGCATTCTATGTCTTACTTGAAGAAGTCGTATGCCTTCCGGAACTCTTGCCCCTTAGCGGTGACTTCGACGACGAGAGCGCGCTTTGGCGGATTGCCATTCTGGCCCTTCAGAGTGATTGCACCGGAGACGCCAGGGAAGTTTTCAGTGTTCGCAAGTGCGTCGATCAAACTGACCGAGTTCATTTCCTTGCTTCGCTTCAATGCATCGATCATGAGCGCTGCGGCGTCGTAGCCGAGTGCGCCCATGGTAGTGCCGGGGAGCTTGCCACCGTTTGCGGCCTTCCATTTATCGAGGAACGACTTCACTTCTGGTCGGCTTTCGCGATCGTTGTAGTGGTTGCAGAAATAGCCACCGATGATGCCTTCGCCACCGCCACTCAGAAGGTCGAGGCTGTCCCATCCGTCGCCACCAAGCAGCTTCACATTCATGCCGACTTCCTTCACTGTTCGGGCAATTCGGCCGACTTCGGTGAAGTAGCCGCTGAGGAACAATCCGTCAGGATTCTTGCCCTTGATGTTGGTCAGCTGCGCGGTGAATTGTTGGTCACCGGAGTTATAGAACTGCTCGTCGATGATCTTTCCACCGAGTTCGATGTACTTCTTGCGGAACGAATCGCTGAGTCCGGTCGAGTACGGCTGCTTTTGGTCTGTGAGGATCGCGATATTACGAAGTCGCAGCTCTTCAAAAGCAAATCGAGCCATCACCGGGCCTTGGAAGTCATCGGTGTAGCAAACGCGGAAAATGTTGCTGCCTTTATCGGTCAGGGTCGTCTTTGTGGCACCGATAGCGACAACAGGTACGCCAGCTGCAAATGCAGAGTCGGCCATCTGTGCGGTGATACCGCTCGCCACTTCGCCGAGCACACCGAGCACGCCCTTACCAATCAATCGGTCTGTACCAGTTTTGCCTTGCTCTGGCTTGCTAGCGCTGTCTTCGACGAGCAATTCGATGTTCTTTCCGTTGATTCCGCCTGCTTTGTTGGCTTCGTCAACCGCGAGCTTTGCGCCGCCAAGGCTGTCGTCACCCCAAGGCTTGAGCTCGCCGTTGAGGCTCGCCACGATACCGATTTTGATGGTGGATCCATCGGCCTTGTTGCCGGAAGCGGTCGGGGCAGGGCGACTGCTGCTGCTGGTTTCAGCTGGCTTTGTGCCGCCTTCTGTTGGCTTTGTTTCAGTTGGAGTTCCACTGTTGCAGCCAATCAACGTGCCCGCTGCCAAGGTCAAAGCAAAAAATAGATTTCGTTTATTCATCATAACGATCTGCCTTAAATTGAATTCATGCCGGATTTCACCGCGCGTTCCACAAGGACGATTGATGCAACCCAGATGCGCCGATTATAACCTTTAATTTGCTAGGGGCGTGAGGGATAATGGAACAGAGTTTCGCCTGATGCCAATTCCAAGTGATCTAAATGCCGCCAAAGCCGAGTTGATGGGGGGCCATTTGCAGTCCGCCGTTGAGATTTGTAGCGCGATTTTGGTTCAGCAACCCGCCAATATCGAAGCTCTGGAACTTCGCGCCGAGGCACACGTTCTCATGGAGAATTTTGAGCTTGCCCGGGCCGATTATCGCCGAATTCTTGCCAAGTCTCCCGGACATGCCTCGGCTGTAACTGGGCTTGAAAATATGAACTCAATTCTAGGAGAGGAAATCGTTCCTCCTCCAATAGAGCAGCCCGTCCAGAACTTTGCGACGCCAGAAGTCCAAGCACAGCCAGTTCCGGTAACCGGTTTTCGACTTGGTTCAGGTTTTTTTGGGCTTGGAATCGGAATTTCGATCATCAGCTTTGTCACGATGTTGATCGCGATTGGTCGGATTATTCAGGTTGCGCCGGAAATCACGGCGAAGCAGGCGAAGTTGCAAGGTGACCCCGAGGCGATGATGCAACTCCTGGGACCTCAATTCGTTTCGCTCTTCTATTTGAGTATGGTGGTCTTGTTTGCAACCGGGTTTTGGCTGTTGTTTGACATCATCGATCGCGGTGGACCTTATGGCTGGTTTGTCCCTTTGACCATTTTTGGGTTTGTTTGCCTCGTCGGGCCGTACATGGGGCCGGGGTGGTTCCTAATCCCAATCTACATGGCGGTTGGCAGAAAGAAGTCGCCCCTTGGTCACGGCGCAAAATAGAGCGCAAGCAAACCAATTCAGAGCCAATAACTTGTTTTTTGGTTTTCAAATTCGGTTCCTGCCACAAAGTGGTAACGGAATTCGGTGCAAACCTGTCTGAACTACTGTAAACTCGCACTACCATCATGATTGTCAACGCACTTTTAGCATCGGCCGCCGTTCTGGGATCAGCGGATAAAGCGGTTGAGGTTCCATTTATCCTTGGCGATGACGCGATCATCGCAAAGGCTGTCGTCAATGGCAGAGAAGTCAGCTGCATGTTCGACACTGGGTTCTCTGGCTCGTTCGTGCTCACGGACCAAATCAACATCGGCAAGCCAAGCGGTTCAATGACTCTGCGCGACTTCGTGGGCGAATTCCAAGCGCAAACCACGCCGATCAAGACATTGGCACTAGGCAGCCAGAAGATCAATTGCGAAGACATGGCCGCGGTTCAACAGCCAGGCAATAGTTACACGCTGAGCTATAACACCCACACGGTTGGCATCATGGGATTGGAAGTGATGCAGGATTTCGTGCTTGAAATCAACTTCGAAAAGAAGAAGTTCATCCTCCATCCACAAACGTTTGACTTCACTCAATGGAAGCCAGATAACAAGAAGACTTTCATGGCGAAGATGGCCGCCAAGGGAATGAACTCGATCGAGCTCCAGGTCGAGACCAGCAACGGCAAGAAAATGAACCTAGCGCTGGACACCGGCAACGCCTTTTATGGCACCACGCACAAGGACGTCTTGGAGCGGCTAGGTATCTGGCCACAAGGTCAAAAGCCGAACTTTATGTCCACTGCCTTTGTGGCTTCCGGCGCGGTCGACAGCTGGTACATGGCGATGAACGACCTCAAGATTTTTGGTGTGCCCGTCCCGAACAGCATTTGGTCCATCATCGATTTGCCAAGTAGCTCGGTGTCGCACGATGGCACGGTCGGATTCGGTTTCCTCAAGAACTTCAACATCATCATCGACCAGAAGCGACGCCGTGTTTGGCTCGATAACTTCTCGGGTCAGGTTGCCGATCCTCCAATGGCAAGTGCGGGACTCTCAGCTTGGTTCTATGACGAATACGACCGGTTTGTCGTGACAAACGTCACTCCAGGCGGGCCAGCTGCCAAGGCGGGAATTCGTCGTGGTGACATGATCTTGGGCGTCAATGATGAAGAAGCGCTCAACATCGGACCGCGCGCGTTCATGCGGCTGATGGAAGGGCCTCAGGGTTCCAAGGTCAAGCTGTCTCTGTCGCGAGGCGGCGTGCTCAACAACTTTGAGATCACTCGCGAATATCTGTTCAACGGCAAGATTCAGCAAACTGGTTCACAACCTGCTGCAGCATCTGCTGGGTCAGCCGGCCAGTAAACGTATTCTGCTGACTAGGGTGGTAACTCGCCAAAATGCGCACGGCACCGATGATTTCGGCGCCGTGCGCAAACTTTTGGAGTGGACGAATTCCTAGAATTCTCTGTGTCTCGGCGAACGCCATTCCACCGAGACAAAGTACAGCTCGCAACGATCCCGTTGCCAAAGCGGATTCCAGATATGGCCTGCAGTTGGCGATCTCTTCTTTGGTCGGCTTGTTGTCCGGTGGAGCACAATGGCAGACCGCCGTGATCCGAATTCCGTGAAGCACCATGCCGTCATCACGCGATTGGTAGGTCGGCTGGGAGGCTAGTCCTGCTTCATGGAGAGCGCGGTAGAGCCATTCTCCGCTCCGATCTCCCGTAAACATCCGGCCCGTTCGATTTGCGCCATGTGCGGCTGGGGCGAGCCCGACAATGAGCCCGCGAGGAGCTTCGACGCCGAAATCCGGGACCGGCTTGGTCCAGTAATCCTGATCAATGAACTGAGCCCGCTTGACTTGCCCGATGTGTTGGCACCACTGTCGTAGCCGTGGGCATTTCTCGCATTGGGTCACATCGTCTGGCATACGGCAGAAGATACCAACAAAAAATTCCCCCTCCGCTTGCGTGCTGTGGAGGGGGAAATTGAATGTCTTTACGTCAACTCATCTGGCGGCGACTTTTTTCGTTTCCGCTGCCGGCTCTTCAACCACATTTTTAGCTTGTGGCTGAGCGCTGAGAATGGCGAGATACGCTGCAAGCGCCCTCACCTCTTCGGGGGTGCCGACCAGTGGCGGCATGTACTTGACATAAGGAGAATCTGGCTTCGGGTTATGAAGCATGTCAAGCAACTTCGCAATGTTCTTTTCATCACGCCCCTGCAGGAGCCGTTCCATCGAACGATAGCCGTTTGTGGTGTGGCAGCTCATGCATTGACCGCGGAACATTGCCTCGCCGATCATTTCATCGGTTTCGGCCATTGGCTTCCAGGTGGATTGAGTCAGATAACCTTCGGCATTGAATTTCGAAACTTCACTTTGACGAATTCCATTCGAATACATGTGGCTACCGATAACCCATGGCCTTCTTAGCGTTTCCCGGGCGTACTCGGTGGACGCTGTTGCGATTGCCGCTAGGAAGAGCACGCCGATCGCGTGGCCGTAGTTCATATCCTTCGGTGCCTTGTAGGCAAAGAAGTAAACGACGCCGGCAATCGTGAAGGTTGTGAGCACCGTCAACATCGCGATGCGAGTCACTTGCGTGAATGCGCCGGAGCCGATAGTTGTCATTCCGAGCTCAAGCAGACCACGGTTTTCGACCGGAACCTGCGAGAGGAACCAAACGAGCACGATTGGCATTCCAACAAACATCGGGATGAGCCATTGAGCGCTCCACTTCACCATTTCGGACTTGGTGCGCAACATGGCTTCAGCATTAGCGCGCGAATAAGTGATCAGCGCGTAAATGCCTGCCAAAGAAGCGCAGGCCAACATTCGCATCACCAACGATGGGAAGTAGGTTGGGTTGAAGAATGCCATCCAGAACATGAAGGATTCTCGACCAGTGCCTGCGACCGAAAGCCAGGCGTTGCCTGGTGTGAGCATGAACGACAAGATGCCGTTGATAATCACCAAGGTCAGGAATGAAGACAGCGCGTAAAGATAGCCGACTTTGAGGTGCAGTTCTCGCGAGATCCTGCCCCAAGTCAGATAGTAAACGGCTGCTGATGCCAGCTCGATCACGAAGAAAACCCACTCAATGGCCCACCCAAAAACGAAGTTGTGGATGAGGGTCGATGTGGCTTCCGGATGTACGAGCCCGATGGTGAACCAGATGCCGACGCCTGTTGTTGCGCCGAACACACTGGTGATGTACAGGAAGAATCGGCTGTGCTGTTTGAGCACTGGCAACCATTCTTCCTTGCCTTCCTTATAGAGTTTTGCTTCGGCTAGCGGCAGATAGAGCCCGCCGCCAACCGCGAACCAGGCGATTAGCACGTGGAAGATTGACATCGCGCCAATCACCCAGGCTCCGCCGATTACAGGGATTTCCCAGACTGGATAGTTCATAGATCCTCCTTATTTCACTCCCCAGTAGCCCCAGAGCGTCGTGACGAGCAAGATGCCTAGGGCGAAGATTCCAAAGTACGTTGCATTGCGGCCACGCTTTCCACCTTTCGATTTCACGTCGTACAACGGGATGAGAATCCAGAGCACGAGTCCGAGCGTGAAGATGGTCATTCCAAGTGCCTCACCGGCATAGCCGGGGAAGATTCGGCCCATAAACTTGAGCGTCTGGAACTGGCTCATGAAGTACCACTCGGGGTGGATGCCTTCTGGAGCTGGTTTGAGCGCGTCAGCCGGCTGGCCGAGTTGAACCGGGAACATGGCGGCGAATACCGCGATCACGTTGAGCGTGATGAGCCACATCGCCATGTCTTGGGCGAAGAAGTTAGGGAAGAAAGGAATCGTCTTGCGTTCCGTTTCTGGCTTGGCTTCTTCAGATTCTGGCAAGGCGTTACCGTGCTTTTGAACTAACCAAAGGTGCACAGCTAACAGCGGCAGGAAAAGGAGAGGCAAGATCACCGTGTGCATCGCAAAGAAACGTTGAATGGTGAACTCGTTGACTTCGAGGCCGCCACGCAAAATGTTCGCGATGATGGGGCCGATACCTGGCACTGAATTCGGAATTTCAAGGCCGACCTTAGTTGCAAAGAACGAGAGTTCGTCCATCGGCAGCAGGTAGCCACTGAATCCGAATAGCAGCCCAAACATGAGCAGCAAGATGCCGGACCACCACCCGATTTCGCGAGGTGCGCGGTATGCCTTCATGAAAAACACGGTGAACATGTGGATGAACACCGACAACAGGAAGATCGAAGCCGACCAGTTGTGTGCCGAGCGAATCAGCCATCCAAAGTGCATCTGGTAGGTGATTTGTCGAACGGATTCATACGCTTCTGGCCCGGGTCGGTAATACACCATGAGCAAGATGCCGGTGAAAACCTGCACGATGAATGCCAGTAGCGAGATGCCGCCCCAGTAGTACCAGCCGGTACGACTGTGGACCGGAACAGATTTTTTGGACAGGTAGCTGATTGAGTCTGCAAGGCCCAATCGATCCACCATGAATTGTGAGATTTTTGCCATGGTTATGCCCTCGTCACCGTCACGCTTTCCTCGCCCATTACGACTCTATAGAGCGTCAATGGCTTGGGAGGAGGACCGCTGATGTTCTCGCCTGTTTTGGCGTCATAGACGCCGCCATGACAGGCACAAACGATTCGGTTTTGGTCTTTGTGGAACGCCACAGTACAGCCCATGTGGGTGCACACGGCATCCATTGCCACCCATGTATCGTCGTCGTGGTGGATCAAAAGTGCTGGGCGAACGCCAAACTTGAACACCAGGACGGACCCCTTGGGTAGCTTTTGTGCATCTGGAAGATTGACTTCCTTGACTGCGGCCATCACGAGTGCAGATTCAACCGGCGAATTGAGATATCGGTACACCGGGTACCCGATCGCCGCCGCGTAGGCTAGTCCGACGCCTGCCAAGGCAACCTTGACAAATCCGCGCCGAGATACAGCATCATCGGCGTCATCTTGGCCGAGTTCATTTACAGTTGGATTCTCGTTCATAGTGCCACCTGTTCCTGTGGTGCGTCTGCGCTCTTCATCACCTTCAATAGCCAGAAGATCACGAACAGCATGATTACGAATAGAAGTAGAAAGGCCCCGATTACGGTCCAGTTGCTGGCCTCGGTGCGTTCCCAAACATTCAGCCCCTTGGGCGCCAGAGTGACATCACGAATTCCATCGCGGTAGATCACGGCGCCAGCGTTTCCAAGGAACACAAGCAACGCCGCTAGGACTGAACCCCAGAAAGATGCCTTGCCTTTCAAACCCTGCATCAATGCGAGCAGTCCGCCGCCCAAGATTCCGACGACCGTCAGCCCGCCGCCGATCGTGTAGAACAAGTTGCCGGCCATACCGGACTTCACGACTTCGGGTTGTGCGCTGTAGACCATGAAGGCACAAACGAGTTGGAGGACGACGCCGAGTCCGGCCATCATTCCACCGCTCTTGGCAAGAATCCTCTTGACTGCATCAGTGAGGTGAGCCATGTTGGAGTGGGTGAGTGCCCAGATTCCGCCGAAGACCAATCCTCCCGACATCACGAACAGCCATCTTGGAGTCGTAGTCGGATCGCCTTTGTAACCCTGGAGACCCATCGGGCTCTTGGCGTACATTTCTTGCCAAACTTCTGGGCGAAGCATCAGAGTCATGTTCATTGCATAGACTTGGCCGATGCCCAATGTGAGCAGCAATGCGATCGAGGCTGGAATCCATGCGGCTTTGTTTTGCTCGAGCCAACCTTGGGTCTTGTACAACATGCCGTAGCACAGGATCACTTGGAAAATGACCGAAAGCCACATCACCCCAATCAGAACTGAACTTGAGTAGATCGCCCGGCCATATAGGACTTGAGCGAACAGCAGTGGTGGGACGCCTAGGTTGATGACCCAGGTCATGATCGTTGGCAATCGTCGCGCCAGCACGTTGGCAGCGTTGATTCGATCGGCATCTTTCTTTGAACGTCCGTTGACGTTATGCCAAATCACTAAGATTAGACTTCCGACCAGGATCATCACAGCTGCAAAGTGCAGCGCCAGCGTCACGTAACTCAAGAACTTCATGAGCCAGATGGGTGCTGGAATCGGGATCGGGTCTAGTTTTGGTAAAGACATCAAAATATATCCCCTAGTAGTAATTGTCGTGGAAGGAATTCACCTTCAGAACTGCAAAAACAAAAAGCGCAATTCTGACAAAAATGTCTAGAATTGCGCTTTTTGAATCGATATAAAAATGTTAAGATTGTTAGAGAGCTAACAATCGCCGAACTGCCGTCAGGATCAGAAGGAATCCTCGCCACCACGCGTCGGATGAATTTGGTGATTCCTTCGCGGACCTTTGCACCCTTTAAGTTCAAAATGCGAACTTGAGGAAGGACAATGCGCCTGGCGAGAGTTTGGAATTTCACGCCGAGCGGTGCAAAGAAGTGCGGATGCAATGCACGGTCGGAAATTCGAAATTGGCGAGCAGTGCGCACTACCCCAGCCAACGCTTTGCGGACAAAGCGAAGCACCTTACCAAGCGAACTTGATGTGGATATCCTGCGCATCTACAATATAGGGTACCAAGTGATGTAATTCGATTCCTGCTTAAAGGTGATCTAAATCATAATTTTGCACATTTTGGAATTGTTAGGAAAAATTGAAAGTTGACGAATTGGAACCTGAGTTTGGTGAATCGGCTACAATTCTGCATGGCATTTGGATACGAAGGCAAAAAGGTGAGGCTCGTCCCGCTGGACAAGACGAAGCACTTTGAAAACTGCTTGAAGTGGCTGAACGATCCTGAGGTCACCCAATATCTTTTGGCGGGGAGCTATCCGATCACACGGATTCAGGAAGAAGACTGGTTCGAGTCCATGAGCCGATCAAAGGATTCGGTCATTTTTGCGATCGAGACCCTGGATTCGCATACGCACATCGGCAATTCGGGCCTGCACCACATCGACCTGTTGAATGGAACGGCGACTTCCGGTTCTTTCATCGGAGTTCCTGAATTGTGGGGGAGAGGATTCGGAAGCGATGCCGCCTATACTCGGACCGAATACGCTTTCGACGTGCTTGGGCTTCGACTCCTGATGACGGCTTATCTAGAAGGAAACGAGCGGTCCAAGCGGATGTCCGAGGCACTCGGGTTTAAGGAGTATGGATACATCCCGAACCGGTTCTGGAAAAATGGAAAGTACGTGGGCGAGCACCTTTTGATGCTGGAGCGGAACGACTTTATTCGCCGCCCATAAAGAAAAAACGGAGCAATGATGCTCCGCCCTTCTTTCTGTACAGGTTCGACAAGTGATCGCCCTTGGTTTCTCAGGACGAGCACGCATTGGCGTCTAACCGACAAAACTGCTTTTGCTTTTCTGTCCGCTGGGATGACTCCCCTGGACGGACAGGCGCTATATTGTTATTGGAAGAACCGCTCGTCCTGTTAACCCAAAAAGTACTAGTTTTGCGTTCACTTCCGCAAATATGACTGCGAATAGGGGTGGAATTGTTCTGTTCCAGTTTGCGTCCAATCTAAAAGACCCATGCCGATTTATGAATATGAACCCGTGGATTGGGACTGCCTGATCTGTAATGGGAGATTCGAAGTGCTGCAATCTCCCAACGATGAGGCCCTATCTGTATGCCCGACCTGTGGGATGGACTGCCGCAGGGTTGTCAGCAAGGCTCAGATCAAAGTCGCGAAGTTTCACGGTCACGACCACGCCGCAACAAAAGGGATGACGAGTTACAAGAAGTCGGGCAAGGGAGTCTGGGAAAAGGTTGCTGGCGAAGGGGTGGATGCCATTGTCGGCTCGCCTGAAGACATCGCCGCAGTTGAGGCAGAATCGGCTCCACCCGTTCGCAAAATCGTTCTCGACGAATAGTCCGCGCTACTTTGTGGACTTCTTGAGGAATGACACAATGGCCATGATCAAGAACACGAAGAAACAGACCTTCGCGATCGTGGCTGCCAATCCGCTGATGGCACCAAAGCCAAGAATTCCAGCGACGATAGCGACGACGAGAAAAACTAATGCGTAATGTAACATACGACCTCCTGTTCTTACTCTGACGTCAAGATTCTGAGAAGCGTGTTGGGAGCAGGACCTTTGGAGCGAACCATGGCGATCAACGCGGATATTCTCATTGGAGAAGCTGGCGAACGCCAAGTACAACTTTGGCTATTGGAATCTGATTTTGTCTGACGCAGAGCGCAATCCGATCATCCTGATCAACAGCAAGTCCCGCCGAGGGGCGAGCTGGGCGAAGATTGTCACTTCTAGCGCTGCTGCCCATGGCATCCAAGTGCTTCGTCCCAAGTCTGCTTCACACTTCCAGGCCGCCTTAGCACGAGAAATTCAGTCGGGACGGACAGAAATCTGGATCGGAGGTGGTGACGGAACCGTCCGCCAAGCGGCCAAGCAGATCGTCGGGAAGGAGATCGTGCTTGGAATCCTTCCGCTTGGCACCGGAAATGCGCTGGGGAACGAACTGGGCATACCCGCAAATCCGACCACGGTCGTCGATTTCCTTTTGACGCAGGCAGTGCGAAAGCCGATCGATGTGGGCCGCTTTGGCAATGAAGTGTTTGTGAATGTCGCCACCCAAGGGCTGACTGCTGGAATTGCCTTGAACTTGTGCGCAGATCAAAAGAGGACTTTTGGGCGATTTGTGTATTTCCCAGCGATGTTCCGCGCGGTCAAGTCATTGCGCCCTACTCGAATCAAAATTGAGTCAGAAGAAGGCAACTTTAATGGCAAAATCTTGCAGTTTGTCGCTGCCAGCACGAAATTTCATGGGGGATTGTTCGCGGCTTCGCCGACTTCGAGTATCAACGATGGGAAACTCAGTGTTTACGTTGTAGGATTTTCTAAGAAAGTTGATGTTTTCAGGTACTTTTGGGCCATGGCTCGGGGTAGACATACCGAGCTCGAATCAGTTTGGACCATTGACACCGCAAAGTTAAAGGTGACGCTACCGAGACGGCGGACCTTTGTCCTAGACGGGGATTTTGTTCGTTGTCGCCAAGCAACTCTGGAAGTGGTCGCTAGCGGATTGACAGTGTTAGCTGCGCCGGGATCCTAAATTCCTGATCGAAGATTTTTGGCCCATCGGAGCAGGGCAAAGACGGCAACCGAAATCACCGTTTCGAGCATCATATCATTGGGGTTCACGTTCAGATCATTCCAGTTCAGAGGCGCAATAGCCCAAGTGTCCCTGCGAGGAATGAGTGAATCTAAAGAAAATCCTTTCAGAGGCTGAACAAAAGTTCATTTTTAGGTGGTCTTTCTAGGGAAGAACCACGTACTGATATGTGGCAATGGGCAAAGGTGCCAAAATAGCCACGAGGCACGTCTTTTCGCGCCAATTATTTCATGAAAGTTGCAGTCGTCGGCACTGGCCTTATAGGTGGTTCGATTGGCAAAGGCCTGCTGGAGTCGGGTCTTGCCGAATCTGTGTTTGGGTTTGACCTAGACGCCGAAACCCTGCAGTGCGCTCTCGACGGCGACTTTATTTCAGAAAAGTTGGACGTCGCCGAGCAAGGTCCGGAGATTGATCTGTGGGTGCTGGCGGTTCCACCAAACGCCGTTTCTGGGTGGTTGCAAGAGATCGCATCTGTCGCCCGGCCCGAAGCGAGCATCACCGATTGCACGAGCGTCAAGCAAAGCCTATACTCTTCGCTCCCAGAATCGCTCACAACCCAATTTGTGGGAGGCCATCCGATGGCAGGTCATCGTTCTCATGGGCTGGAATACGCCCGGGCCGACTTGTTTGAAGATGCTTTCTGGATTCTTACGCCGGAGTCCTCCAATTCTGAGTCGCTGAAGAAGGTGGAGCAGATGGTGTACGCGCTTGACGCCAAGCCGATCTGCATGTCTCCCGCCGAGCATGATCAGCATGTGGCGATGCTCAGCCACTTGCCCAATATGCTGGCGAACCTACTTTCGGGGCTGGGGCGAGATCTTCAGCATGAATACGTTGCTGGGGGATCGTGGCAAGATTTGACCCGAGTCGCAGGCGGAAATCCCGATCTTTGGAAGCAGATCCTGCTTCACAACCGCGATGACGTTGTCAAGGCTTTGGGCGAATTGCGAAACCGGCTCGATGCCGTCGAAGAAGCGATGAAGGTCGGCGACGAAGATGCACTGGCGCGCTGGTTTAGTGGACAATAACCTTCAGCGATGAAGGTTGGGGAAATCAAAATTCGTCCGTGCGGGCCATTGGTGGGGACTCTGCGCGTTCCGCCAGACAAATCCATCACCCACCGAGTGTTTCTGCTTTCTTCACTGGCGACCTCCCCCTCCGAAATCAGTAACCCGCTGCTCGGCGACGATTGCATTGCGACTCTCAATATTTGCCGGAAACTGGGCACCACGGCCGTGCAAGAAGGTGATGTTTGGCGGATCAATCCTGCCACTGATTGGCCCTTGGATCTGGGCGAATTGGACTGTGGAAACTCGGGCACCACACTCCGCCTCATGTCTGGAGTGCTTGCATCGAAAGGCGTCAATGCCGTGCTGACCGGTGACGAATCCCTTTCCAAGCGTCCGATGAAGCGGGTGGTCACGCCACTCCAAATGATGGGGGCTGCAATTCAAGGCGAGTTCCCACCAGTACAAATTTCGAGCTCAAAGTTGCACGGAATCGATTACGTTTCGAGCATTCCCAGCGCGCAAGTCAAATCGGCGGTACTACTTGCGGGGCTATCCGCCGAAGGATCGACCTCGGTCCGAGAATCGATGCAAAGTCGCGACCACACCGAAAGGATGCTGGCGGGATTTGGCGCGGACATTCAAGTGACCGAGTTAACGACAATCGTCCGCCCTTCGAAATTCGCAGGATTCAAAATTGACGTTCCCAGCGATATCTCGAGTGCGGCGTTCTGGATGGTGGCCGCAGCAATCGTCCCTGGGAGCGAATTGACTCTGTTGAAAGTTGGGGTCAATCCTACGCGCGCAGGAATTTTGGACGTGCTTTCACAGGCGGGTGCTGATTTCGAACTTGAAAACGCTACAGACGGACAAGGTGAACCAGTTTCTGACATCGTGATTCGTTTCAAGCCCGGTCTTAAGAATTTCAAGATTGAAGGGGCGTTGGTGCCGAGGTTGATCGATGAGATTCCGGTGCTCGCCCTGCTCGCGACCCAGTGCCAAGGAATTTCAAAATTCCACGATGTCGAAGAATTGACGGTCAAGGAGAGCAACCGGCTTGAGCGCACCGTAGAACTCATCCGCGCGCTTGGCGGCAAAGCTGAGATCACGGCAGAAGGATTCGAAATCGAAGGGCCGACTCCATTGGTGGGTGCCACAATGCACGCCCACCATGATCACCGAATGGCGATGACATTGGCAATCGCCGGGCTGATCGCTCCGGGCGAAACCATCATTCTTGGCGCCGAGACGATTGGTTCAAGTTATCCTGATTTTATGCAGCAAATGAGTTCACTCCAGCAGTGAACCCTGCTCAAAACTTCTTAAAATTCGGCAGTCATTTTGGTAGCAGAATCACAGGAACGTCAATTTTCTCAACGGTTCTTTTTTGGAAGTACTCTTCAGTCACGACTTCGTCACGGAACAATTTTGAATCTGAATATACTGCGACTCGGGTTTGATCGACTTTGCTTATCAACACAACTCGAGCCTCATCAGGCATCAGCGAAACAGCTCGACTGTTGGCAAAACTCACTGAAACTATTTTCGAGGAGCGATTAACCAGAAGAACCTCTCTGCCTTCCGAACATCCAGCGGCAATCAGTGCGAAACTCAACCCGCAGATGATCTTAGTGAGATTCTTTAATTTTCCAATGCGCACAGCAGTTCCATTCTAACGACCTCATCGCGATATCGTCCAGTAAATTCTTCTCTCTGCACCAAATTCGCCTATCGTGAGTACCTGCTCCAACTTCTCGAATATCGTTATGAGTCATTCTGTTTGCCTCATCAGTTGGTAACCTTTGGCAACATGTTGGGAGGAAACTCTTTTTGAGTTCACAGAATCCGACGAAGCAAAATCCTGATTTAGAAATGATTCAAAAGAAAATTGTCGTAGCCATCGACGGACCTGCAGGCGCGGGCAAGAGCACCGTCGCCAAAATGGTCGCCGAGGCATTAGGATTGAGAGTCCTGGACACCGGGGCGATGTACCGATGCGTCGCACTCTTGGCGTCACGCGCTGGGTTGTCGGCGGAACAAGGCGAGCAAGCGGCGAACCTCGCTCGAGAAGCGGATATCGGATTCGAAGAAGCGCAGACTCAGCGCGTGATCTTGAATGGCGAAGATGTTTCTGAATGCATTCGCACGCCAGAGATGAGCAATTTAGCGAGCGCGCTCAGCGCATTTCCCGCTGTGCGGCAGGTCTTGGTCGAACAGCAAAAGAAGATTATTGAATCGGGCGGCTTTGTGCTAGAAGGAAGAGATACCACCACGGTCATCGCTCCCAACGCGGAAGTGAAGGTCTATCTGACAGCAAGCATCGAAGAGCGCGCGAATCGCCGGCATAAGGAACTCGCGGAACGCGGAGACGTGGTGGACTATGATGCGCTTGTGAAGCAGATTGCAGAACGCGACGCGAGAGATATGAACCGTGAAGAGAGCCCGCTCCGCAAGGCTCCAGGAGCGCTCGCCATAGAAACCTATGGCATGTCCCCCCAAGAAGTCGCCGCAAAGATTATCGAAGCAGCGCAAGCCGTCGGGAACAAACAGACGTAAACTGCTTGTTAAAGCGAATTGCCACTCCAAACAAGGGGATATTCAGCCAAAATTGGTTTAAGAAGTTTCGATCGATCATGAAAAACACATTGTTTCTATCCGCAATGCTCGCCGCAGTTCTGATGGCGGGATGCAATAGCTCGACCACTGAGGCCGCTTCGACCGATAAGAAGGACCCGGTCGCCTCGACCACGAACCCGACTGGCACTGTGAATGAAGATGCCAAGGGTGTCGCAGCAAGCGTCCCAGGCGTTCCGACCCCAGATGCTGGAAATGGTAAGTCGGGAAAATCGCTTGATGGGGGCGAACCTGGCAAGAAAACTGATCCTGCTAAGCCTGAAGGGAAAGAGGATAAGACTGTAGCAAATTCCAATCCCAATGGCAAGGACAGTTTTGATACTGAGAAAATGGGTGACACTTCGGACCCGCAAGTTATTCATCAGAACGATGAAGTTGTTGCCGTAAAAGACCCAGGTACCGATCGACCCAAGACCGATCCTCGACTTGCAGAAGCTGACAAGTTGATGAACAAGGGCGCAACGATCTCTACGTTCGCAGGCACCTTCGAGAGATACGTTGACCCGAAAATCAAGGCGAAGTATCCAGAGGTCATTAAGAAGCTCGGGCCGAAAGGCAAAGATTTCAAGATGCCGAATTCGGTGATTACGATCAATGCGGATGGCTCGTTCAGCTGGCATGACGTTGGCGGACTCGTGGACCGAACCGTAACCGGCACCGTCAGCGTGAAGAACGGTGTGGCCACTTTCAAAGTCAGCAAAGTCACGGGTTATCCCGCGATGAACGATGGTGACCGAGATGGATTCACCGCGATCTTGCTCAAAGATGGCAAGTTCATGCGCAACAAACTTCAACGATTCGACCGCAAATAATCTGTTCGGTTGACTAGCAAAAATGCCTGGAAGCAATGCGCTTCCGGGCATTTTTGTTAGGATTACGCCTTCTATTTGCGTTTTTTGGGTCATTTTCGAGGGAACCTGACGTACACTCAAAGAGCGCATGAGCAATGTTTCGGTCGTGCGCGCAATATTGCGATAATTCAAAGAGGAAGAATGATGAAAATGAGTGGGAAACTCGGATTGATCGCGTTGGTTTCGGCCATTGCTGGTCCAGCTTTAGCAGCCAACCCTGAAGTGCTTTTTTATGACGGTTTTGAGACAGTAGCTTCTGGAAGCAATCCAGACGCTGCCATCTGGAATCTCGGTACAACTTGTTCCAACCTGGCAACACAACAGCCTGGCGCAACGGTTCAATCGAGCTATTCCTACCCAGTGGGTACAAACACGACCACGGTGACTCCAGTCGCAGGTAGCAACCTCTCGCTGGTTCCAACAATCGCCGTCTCATCGAGACTTCGCTACTGGGGCAAACTCTCCCGACCAACAACAACAACAGAAGTCTGCCGGTTGAGCTTCTACCAATGGGATGACCCATCCAATATTTCTGGATCGGGCAATGGCCGAATGATGATTCAGCTGACGGACTACAATCCTGGCTACAGCATCATTCCAAACACGACAACTTCTGGCGTAAACCAAACGATCATTTCGGGCAGCTTGCAACAGCTCGTAGCTGCAGGATTCTGGAACGACAGCGGCACTGCTCCAAACCCTGGTCAAAACTACAACGGAGGATGGTATGGTCCAATCGCTGGCGCACCTATCGCCATCGGTAGCGCGTTTGCTGGTCGATTGTTGTACTTTACGGGTGCTTCTCCAATCCCAGGTATGAACTCCGGTTTCTGCGCCATGGGACAAAACACAAGCCCGCTCAAGCGACGCTCCCGTGGCTGGCACAAGTTTGATGTCCTCTACGGACCAGGACGCACTGAATTCCATGTTGATGGCGTCCTGATGTTCTATGTCGACGGGCAAAAGACGGCAACTTTTGACTTGCTGACCCTCGGTCCAAACGAATCATCGTCAACGTTCTTCGGACTCTACGATGAACTCAAGGCAACGACCTATGATCCAGGAATGATCAGCTTCAACGTTGGGTTCCAAAACTTCGTCGGCGACGTCACACAAATTCCTCTGACTGTCGAAGTCGTCGATGGTGGTGGAACCGTGGTTGCGGGTCCATACAGCACCAGCTGCGACGCATCTGGCAATGTGGTAATCAACCCAACTGGACTGCCAGTCGGAAACTACAAGCTCCGAGTGGGTGGCTCTAGCTTCCTCACCAACAACGTGCTGTTCGACTACTCGACGCTCGGTTCCTACACCGCCAGCTTGAGCTTGGTCAACGGCGACGTTGATGATGATGGTGAAGTAGGATCGACAGACTTCGATACCGTGGTTGCGAACTTCGGCAACAGCCCAGCAACGGCCTCTCAAGGCGACGTTGATGGCGACGGTGAAGTCGGTTCCAGCGACTTCGATATCGTGGTTGCAAACTTCGCTCTCGGCGACAATCCGTAATCGACGAGTTCGAAAAAAAGACAGTGGGCGGCCCGAATCGGGCCGCCCACTGTCGCGTTTGGTCATGCGATCAAGCGCAAAAAAGCGACGATCAGAGAAAGGGAGATTTGGCGCGGACGAAGGGATTCGAACCCCCAACCCTCAGTTCCGAAGACTGATGCTCTATCCGTTGAGCTACGTCCGCACAGGCAGGGAACAGGATACCCCGGAAAGAAAATTTCTGCAATCAATCCAATATTTGCAAATTGGTGAAACTATAGATTCAATTGAACCTATAATAATATGTAGGAGAGTATGAGGGGAAAAAGTGCCGTCCTATATGCGCTATTCCTTTGTTCAGCCCCATCAACGGGTTGGGCACAAGATTCTCCTGCCTCAACTCCATCCACCGCACCCAATCCAGAAGCCGCGACTCCACTCGGTGGAAAGCCTTCGATTGACGCTATCCGCATCGACTCCCCCTCTCCTAACGTGCCATTGCGGCACGACGGCGTCGTAAGAGGAAGCGAAGATTTAGACCTTGACGGGCGCAAACTTGTTCGAGGAAAGGACTACACCATTGACTATGGAACCGGCGTGGTGATTTTGGCGACGCCGACAAAGGTCGGTCAGGTCCTTCGTGCGAACTATCGCTATGACCCTGCTCTAGCCAAATCAACCACAGAAGGCGGCAATAACTGGAGCACCATGAAGTTCAACTTCTCGGGTGGTAACTCCATGAGCATGGGACTTGGCATGGTGGAGCGAGGCGCGGATGGAACGCTGACTCGGTCGGACCTGTACGCGCTGAAGAACAACTTTGGAGCTGGAAACGGTGGGCCGAAGCTCAAAGGCGTGATGGCGTTTGGCAACCAGCAGTCCATTCGATCCGAATCCGCCTTTGGCAAAGAGCAAGCTACTGAAAAAGGCACCAAGCGCGGCGCCGCAATTGTTCAAGAGCTTGCCACTCAATTTGGTGGTGGAAGCGTCGTCATCGGCTACCAATCGATCGATAAGAACTTCACCGGAATGTCCGCATTGCGTGATTCGGGATATTCGGATCAGGCAGTCAACGCGATGGCCAAAGAGCGTGGATTGAAGCGCATCGGGCTTTCGATGAACAATGTCAAAATTGGCGGCCTCAGCGTCAATCAGAATTTCCAAACCGTATCCAACGGCGGGGCTTCGATCAAGAACAACGTTCTTGACCTCGGGGGCAAAGGCTGGCGCCTCAATTACAATGGGCGCTCGGTGGACAAGAACTTTGGCCGGTTCCGCGATCTGGCAGATGGCGATCGCGAACAGTTGATGAAGGAAGCTGGACTAGATACCACCACGGTGGGTCTGAACTTCGATAACAAGGGATCAAAGCTTTCACTCAATTCTCACGAAGTCACGAACAACGCTGGCAACGGTTTTATACGGCAGTCCGTCCGGTACGAATCGAAAACGTGGTCGATGAGCTACGGCACCCAATCGGTCGACAAGCAGTTCAACCAATTCCAGGGGATTCGTTTGGCCGATGCGGGGCAAATCGCCCGTGAACAAGGCATCAATCGACGCAATTTCGCACTTGGTTTCAACTCGCCGACCGCCACTGGACTCAAATTCGCTTTTTCACAAAGTGCGATGTCCAATGGCGATAAGGGACTTGAAGCGACTTCGGTGGACGTCTCGCAGAACGGACTGAATTACACTTACCGGGAGTTTGGCTCGGAAGCCGGGTTCGACGGATTGGGCCGCATGAGCCAAGCCGAGCAAGACGCGAACATCAGCAACATCGCCCTGATGTACCAACCTAGCGGCGTCAATGTTCGGCCCGAAGATCGTGCTTGGTTTACTCGGGGCGCCGGGCTAAATCGCGAGATGCATCGCATCCAATTCAGCGCTGGAAAGTCCGTCGGAGTCACCGCGAGCATCTTGAACTTGACGGGAAGAAACGACTCCGGAAATGTCAGCTCGGTGAACTTCGATTGGAAGAATTCTAGTTTTAGTTATCGCCACCAGTCTATCGGCGCGAATTTGACCGAGATCGGAAACACGATGTCGTTCGAGCGCGAGCGAATGGGCACGCTCACCGATCTCAACAAAACCGATATTCGGTTCTCCACCAAGTTTGGCGATAAGCGATCGCTTGATGTGGATTCAATGGACGCTCGGCATGGTAACGACACCGCCAAGCGAAGAATTCTCAAGTGGGCCGACCCGAACCTCCAGCTGATGTACGCAGAACGAGGAGTATCCAGCGCTGCGTTCAACATGGGACAACTCGTGGATCCAGAGCGCGACTTGCTCGGGCAGATCGCCGGACAAGAGCAACGCCAACTCCTAGTGAATTGGTTGATGATGCGCGATCTTCGTGTGCAGCTCAATTTCACCTCGGGCTTCAATGACTTGCTGAATGAAAGCCGTAATTTCTCGGAATCATTGATCGACTGGTCGCCCGACAAGACGACCAAACTCCAGTGGTATTCCAGTTCCAATCGCTCGGCAGACCCGACGATGTCCTTGTTCGATCACGATATCAATCGGTTCTTGATCAGCAAAGAGTTTCAAAACGGAGGATTTGAGTACGAGCGCGAAACCCACGAATACTCGGGCGAAAACGATACCAACCCAAGCAGCGTCCGCAACTCGCTCTCGGTAGAAACCAAGATTTCTGAGAACACATCCGTCCGGACAGAGCAATCCCAAACGTCGTACAACAACGGCGATCGGGACCGTGTCAGCGCTCACACCGTGAGTACTGGCATCACCAAAGATGCCGGTGTCAGCGTGACCGACGTCAACATCAACCGAAGCGGCGCGCGCCCGGACGAGAGGCGAAGGAATTACGGTTTCTGGCTGAACCTAGGCAACGGCGTAAAGTTCACCTACGGCTACGCTCGCGAACTGGGCACAGAAGGAAAGATGAACTCTTCCATCGGACTTTCGGGCGGCACAGTCGGAGGGCTGAGTTTTGGTGGTGCCAATTACAACACCCAACGATGGGATGGAAGCCGAAACAAATCGCTCGGCAACTTCCAACTGGGTAGCACGAAGCCGATGCAGATGGGCTTCGTCCGTGATTTTTCGTTCAATCTGGCCACCGACACCGTGCGTGATATGAACGCATGGCAACGAGAAAATCGAACCGCAAACTTCGGCATGCGTGTTGGTCATTTGCAACTCGGATTTGATTACGCGAGCCAGATTCATCAAAATGGACATCGCGCCGTGGATCGTGCCTTCCGATTCAAGTCGGACCAGTCGCCTAAGCGCAAGTTCGTCTTCGACGCAATGTTGAAGTTCCGAACGATGCCTTGGGATCAAGAGTACGCGATTCGAAACGTGACTCTGACCGGGAGATTCCTACCTGGTTTCGATGTCAGTCATTCGATCCAGACGAACCCAGAAGTGGCTCGTGGGGATGCTTTGCTCGGTTCGACGGTTCAGCCGCTCCGAGTTTTGAGCTGGAAGATTCAGCAAACCAAGCCGGATCTGAACACCCGATTTGGCGCATCTTGGGAAGAGCGGATTAACGAACAGACCCACACGATGAGCAGGTTGGCCAGCATCAATATGACGCTGTATGCCAATTCACCATCACCGCTGAACCTGTTTTACGGTCTCGAGCAGGTCGACATCAACAACCAGCGCAAGTCCATTCACCGGTACGGAATCGATTTCTCGCAACGACCAGGGCCAAACCAGATGTTCTCGCTGTCGTTTGGTAACGTGAGCTGGCAGCACGGACGAGACGACAACACTCGCCGCGAAAACTGGACCGCTAGGCTCAACTACCAACTCAGATTTTAGACATCGCCAGAGTTGGTGAAGTTGTTGACGACGATATCGAAGTCGCCCGAGCCAACTTCGCCGTCACCATCTAGATCACCCAGCGTCGGGTCCGTGGTTGAATTTGCAAAGTTCGCGACGACGATGTCGAAGTCGCCTGCGCCGACCTCGTTGTCATCGTCGCAATCACCGTTTCCCAGTGTCACATTGACGACCGGTTTGCTGGTGTTGGTGATGGTGATGTTGGCGACCTTCTTGTCCAAGAATCCTGGGCAAGAAAACAGCAAATCGAAGCTGCCGCGCTGGCTTGTGACGAACGAAAAGCCTCCGTTGATCGCAAGCGGCAAATTGATGGTTTCGATCGACGCTTGCGAACCAACGTTGCGCAGCTTGACGGTCAGTTGCCGATTGAGCGGCGTCGCGCCAGCGGCCAGTTGACTCAGCGAGACAATGCCCTCTACTCGGCCTGGCTCCCAAGAGTTGTCTTTGATCCATGATGCAGCCATCGAAACCCGGCTGTAAAAACTCAAATCTCCATAGTCGGCGAGTTTGCTGTTCTCGTTGAAGTCCGCAAGCGTCGATGTGGTCGCAACGACATATTGCTTGCTCGCGATGGTAGCGATGCAAGGTCCACCGCTGTCTCCATAAATCACATTGCATTCTCGCGCTGTCGGGGTCGCTTGCGATCCCAGAAAGTCGAGACTGTTGCCAGTCCCAGCAGCGTTGTCAAAATCTGAGATGAAAACGTTTGGCAAGCTGGAATCTATTTCCAGCTTGTTTTGACCCGCTCGAGGAATGTACGTCCCGTCATTGGTGTAGCCGTTTGTTCCGTTCGCGAGTACTCCGGCGCCAGCTATTGTCACTGTCCCTCCACCGTACGTCGATTCGTAAATCGGAATCGGGGCAATGTTGAGCACCCGAGTGTTCAACTTGATGATGCTAAAGTCGTACCCATTGAGCAAGTTGTTGAGGTCGAGAGGTGGCTCAGGATGCTTCACCCAAGTGACACGGGTGTAATCGACGCCATTGATTCGGATCTTGTTGACGTCTGACCGCAGGTTATGGGCGGCGGTGAGCACGTACCGGTCATTGATCAGAATTCCGCTGACCTTATAGGTGACGGTGTTGTAGTCAATGACAGCCACCGGAATCGAAGCGGCAGCGGCAGTGTATTGAGAGTCCGCAACATCATGGCGGATACTCAGTGCATTAGCGGCACCCACACCTACAATCATTCCCGCGAGAACAAAGAATCGAATCACAACCCGCATTATACGACGGGAATTGTGCAAAACCTAGGCCAAGAATAGGCTTGAAATACGGGATTTTGGCGCGCTCGATTGGATTCGAACCAACGACCCCCAGCTCCGCAAGCTGATGCTCTATCCACTGAGCTACGAGCGCACTTGTGAGCCCAAAGGATACCGCTCCTTCGGGCTCAAGCGCAAGTAGCCTTAGTGAGAGTGACGCCCGAGATTCTGCGTGACGATCGCGATATCTTCTGAGTCAACGATGCCATCGCCGTTCACATCTCCGACCAATTGCTGGGCTGCACTACGTGTCGCCGATTGGCCGATGTTCTGATTGATGATCTGCAAGTCGCCGCTGTCGATGGTTCCACTGCCGTCCAAGTCTCCATTGAGCAAAGACAGAATTGGCGATCCTGTGCGCTGCCCGTTGACAGACCAGGACGCAATGCGGCCCTCCAGCCATGTTCCGGCATGCACGACCACGTCGTACGTGCCGCAAAGGGAAGTGTTGAACGAAACTGTGCCGTCGGTAGCGATCGGAACGCTGGTGGTTAGGACAGGAAGATCGGTATTCGGGACCACGAACTCGATATCCGCCACGATCCCAGTCACCGATGACTCAAAATCTTGCAAGTCCAAGTCGAGTTCGACTCTGCCGGATTCCCAAGCCTTGGATTCGATCCACGTTTCGACTGATCCGACACGTGTGTAGGTGGCGCTTCCGCCGTAATTGGCGCTGGATCGACTGACGCTGATGCCTGCTAGCTTCCATGCGCCGCCTTCTTGCACAAACAGTCCTCCTCCGCTATCGCCAGGCACCAGTTGAGATTCGTAAGCAGTTGCAGATTTGGCACTTGGGCGATCAAAAGTCGTCTTAAGCTGGGTCGAACTAACCGCTGACAGAATGTTGGTCCCGATCAATGGCTGCCAATTCCAGCTCAAATCTGCACCAAAAGGACCAGAGCCACCGCATCCGGCAATCAGAACAGCCTGGTTTCTTGCGGCATTAGATGCAAGATCGGCGGGTGCTACGTCGAGAACACGCTCAGCAAGTCTGCCGACCGCGACATCATTGGCTTGGCCTGCCTTTTTGAACTTCTCATGGCGGACCCACGCTTCGACGACATAAGACTGGCCATTGATCTCGAAAACGGTCAGTGTGCCCGTAGGAGGCATCATGTGGGCCGCCGTGACGATGAACTTGTCTTCGACCAGAATGGCCGAACCTGAATCTGATCTTGCCCCGGAGTGCCGGATGGCACCCACCGGAATCGTGACCTGCTCGGAGGCAAATTGATTGAGCTGATCACGAGACCGGTCGGCGCGCCACAAGATCGCTTCGCTTGCGGCAGGCAAAAGACCGAGAAGACCGAGTAACAGAGTCCACTTAAACATCCAGAATTTCCCCATGAGGTTGCCCTCACGCCTGGTATTCCGTCTGCGATAACCCTCTCTAACACAATCCCGGTAAACCCGCCAGTTCAAAAATGGGGTTCTTGCTGGCAAGCAATTTTGATGCCCAGTACTTCAATTTGCCGGTAATTCTGCCGATAGTACCAATGTGCCCCGAATGGGCATTTGATTTATGTCTGCGCTGCAAAAAATCCTCAAACACACAGACCTATTAGTGGGTGCCGGCCTTCTGGTGGTGGTGGCGATGCTCATTCTGCCACTGCCGCATTTCGTGCTGGATTTGGGGCTTTGTATCGCTATCGCGAGTTCAGTTCTCATCTTGCTGAGTTCGGTCAACGTCGATGAACCAGTCAAGCTAAGCGTTTTCCCATCTTTGCTTCTGATCACAACCCTCTTCCGACTAGCACTCAGCATCGCAGCAACGAAGCTGATTTTAGGCACTGGGGAAGCGGGGCAAGTCATCACCACCTTTGGAAACTTCGTCATGGGCGGCGATTTCGTGGTGGGTTTCGTAGCATTCCTTATCTTGATGATTGTCCAGTTCATGGTTATCACCAATGGTGCTGGACGCGT
This sequence comes from Armatimonadota bacterium, assembly GCA_017303935.1. Lineage (NCBI taxonomy): Bacteria > Bacillati > Armatimonadota > Armatimonadota bacterium. The sequence goes on from JAFLBD010000001.1 coordinate 457,633, forward strand.
TTCGGAAGTCGTCGCTAGGTTCACTTTGGACGCGATGCCCGGTAAGCAGATGGCGATTGATGCCGACTTGGCCGCAGGGCTGATCGATGAAAATGGTGCGCGCCAACGCCGAAAAGACGTCAAGGCTGAAGCCGACTTCTATGGCGCGATGGATGGTGCTTCGAAGTTTGTGAAAGGCGACGCGATTGCATCGCTCTTGATCATCGTGATCAACATCATCGGTGGCTTCGGCGTGGGCTTCTTCCGTGGGGAAGGCGATGCGATCCAAATTCTGCAGAAATACGCTCTGCTATCAGTGGGTGAAGGCATTGTCAGTCAGATTCCAGCCCTTTTGATTTCGACCGCAAGCGGTTTGCTCGTGACTCGTTCTGGTCAGGAGCGCAGCATGGGCGGCGAAGTGTTCTTCCAGCTTGCTGGTCAGCAAAAAGCGATTCTTGCCAGCGGCGTCGCGCTCTGTCTGTTTGGTTTCGTACCTGGATTCCCAACCTTTATCTTTTTGGGAGTCGGTGGTGGCCTGGTCGCATTAGCAAGGTTTATTGGAAAGAACCCAGAGAAGATTCGAAACATCGTCGCTCCAGAAACCCAAAAAGCACCTATATCAGCCGAGCAAGAAGCTCCTGTCGGTCCGGCGCCGCACACTCCCGAGGCCGTCATGCCTTTGCTGAGTGTTGATCCTCTTGAAATTGAAATCGGCTACAGCCTGACACGGCTCGCAGATACTCGGGTGGGGGGCGACTTGCCAGAGCGGATTACAGCGACCCGACGCCAAATCGCGGTCGATCTTGGATATGTGATGCCGAGCGTGCGCATCCGGGACAGCATCGGATTGCCCGCCAATGCCTATGTTATCAAGGTTCGTGGCGAGGAAGTCGCCAGAGCACTCATCGAACCCGATCTTGTGCTCGCGATCAATTCGGGGAACGTGCTGCAGCCGATCCCGGGCCAAGTGACTAAGGAGCCCGTGTTTGGACTCGACGCGCTTTGGATCGATCCGTCCATTCGAGACGTCGCTGAACGAAATGGATACACGGTAATCGAGCCGAATGCGATGATCAGCACTCACCTTAGCGAGGTTGTCAAAGCGCACGCCTGCGAACTTTTGAGCCGGCAAGAGACACTGCAACTCGTCGAAAACGCCAAACAGGTCAACCAAAGTGTGGTCGAAGAATTGGTGCCGAACGTCGTTCAAATTGGCGACATCCAAAAGGTCCTGCAGCATCTCCTTCGAGAACGAGTGCCTATCCGGGACATGGTGACGATTCTGGAAACGATGGCGGACTATGCCGGACGTGTGAAGGATCCAGAACAATTGGGCGAACTCGTACGCTCTTCGATCAGCCGAACCATCACTCGCCAACTGCTAGACCACGAAAACAAGCTTTACTGCATCACACTCGACCCACCACTGGAAAAGGCGATGGCAGAGGGAATCCAACATACGGCAGGCGGGACGATTTTAGCGCTGGAGCCATCCACCCAGCAGGCGGTCATTGCGAACCTTCGCGAACAAGCGGAGAACGCAATGGCTCAAGGGTTGCAGCCGGTGTTGCTGTGCTCGCCGACGTTGCGATTGCCATTGCGACGATTGGTCGAACGGTATCTGCCGACGCTCCAAGTGCTTTCCTATAACGAGGTCTCTTCGCGCGCTGAAGTGGAATTTGTGGGGCAAGTTCGGGCAGCATAACCGGGTGCCAAGTAAACTATTGCAGTGACCGAAACTGCGCCGAGAGGCTGGCTGGCCTTTCGAACCTTCTTGGAAATGATCAAGATTGAACACTCAATCTTCGCATTGCCATTCGCGCTCCTCGGGATGATCTGGGGGGCAGAATCACAATTCAAGCTCCTCTGGCCGACTGCAATCACGATTCTGTGGATCATCGTCGCCATGGTCAGTTGTCGGAGCGCCGCAATGGCGTTCAACCGCATTGCTGATCGAGAGATTGACGCCAAGAATCCGCGGACCAAGATGCGCGCTATCCCAGCAGGGCTATTGACGTTGCGGCAAAGCAACCTGTTCTTTCTCGGAAGTATCGCGGTGTTCGTGCTGGCGGCATGGCAACTGAATACGTTGGCACTGGCGCTCACACCAGTGGCGTTGCTGTTCACACTCGGCTACAGCCTTACAAAGAGGTTCACCTGGCTCTGCCACTACGTTCTGGGCCTCAGCCTAGGAATTGCACCCGCTGCGGCTTACATTGCCACAACAGGCAGCCTAGAGTGGCCAGTGGTCAGTCTGTTTTTGGCGGTCGCCTGCTGGACGGCAGGGTTCGACATCATTTACGCGCTGCAAGACGATGAATTTGATCGTGAGATGAATCTGAATTCGATTCCATCACGATTTGGTCGCCCACGAGCTTTGTTGATCAGTCGCATTTCTCATGGAGTGGCGATCGCGCTGTTAGTCCTATCTGGGATCGGCCATGGTGCCGGATTCGTTTACTTTATTGGAGTCGGAGTGGCAGCCGCGTTGCTAGGATACGAGCAATCTTTGGTGCGGCCAAACGATCTTTCGAAAGTAAACATGGCGTTCTTCACACTCAATGGCTATGTCAGCATGGCGATGTTCCTATTCGCGCTTGCCGATACCTGGTTGAGGTTAAAGGCTCGGTGAGCAATCCCCCTCAAGCCGTGGTGATCGCGGGTCCAAATGGAAGTGGGAAGAGCACTTGCGCCGAACTTTTATTGCCGTCCGACATGACTTTCATCAACGCGGACATGATCGCGCAGGAAATCAGCGGTACGCGGAGCACAACAGCGGACCTACAGGCGGGACGTATCTTGGTTGAGCGGCTCGACGCCTTGACGAGCAAACGAAAGGACTTCGCGGTTGAGACAACACTGGCCACCCGCAAACTTGAACCTAGGCTTCAGAAGCTCAAAGAGCTTGGCTACGAGACTCACCTGATCTTTCTTTGGATGCCGAGCGACGACCTTGCGGTTCAGCGCGTTGCCGCGCGTGTTCGCGCGGGTGGTCACAACGTCCCTGAGGAGACGATTCGCCGTAGGTTCCGGCGGGGATTGGAGCTGTTTTTCTCCCAATACAAGCCAATGGTGGACTCTTGGAAGCTTTATGACAACTCTCGAATTGCCGATCCGAAGTTGATCGCCTGGGGACGAGATGGCGAATTAATCGAATGTCGACAAGAAAGTTTGTATAATGACATTCGCGCCATTTGGGATGTCCGATGAGCAAAAACAACACTCGCACCGATTTTGACAATGTGGACGACGTGGACCAAAAGGTTCGCGATGCGGTGCGACAGGCACTAGCCAGACACAAAGAAATGAAAAACCCGCTGCCAACTTGGGATGGCAACGGGGTGAAGATTGTGGCTCCGGAAGACTTGCCGGAGCACAAGAAAGACTAGCCTCAGATGTCGCCTGACATCCCGAAGTTTCGGACAACGATGTCGAAATCGCTGGCGCCTACTTCGTCATCCCCATCAAGGTCTGCTGGATTTCCAACTTCGCCGAATTGAGCGACGACTTCATCAAAGTCCGATGAACCCACTTCGTTGTCGTTGTCCACGTCGCCATTCACAAACGACCCGTTCACGAAATAGGTCCCAATGCTGTCGATTTGAGTATTGTCAAATCGCTTGGCGAGGAAGTGGAACGGCTTAACCCAAACCGAGTAGGTGCCAGGTGTGTTGGCGAAACTCGTCCATTCGCTGTACCGTGTGAGGCTAACAAGAGTGCCCTCTGTCGGCTCTAGAGGCGAAGTTCGAATCTCGACCATGGCCTCGATCAATTGTGGGTTTCCAACGTAATCCTGGAGCTCGGCCCGTCCTCGAACGGTATTGAATTCAACACGCTCGAACTGGAAGTCATCGTAAAACACGTCGTTGTAACCACCGCCGCTTGGAACGCCCAATGATGTCGCAGCAGTTCCAAAAGCGTACGCCCAAAGGTTTGCTTGACCGATGTTTTGGAGAGTGGTGACTGGGGCGGTGACCCCCGTGCCCGGAAACGCGGCTACACCGTTCACATACGCTGTGCTGAACCGAGTGCTAGGCACCGAGACGAGCATCAGCTGAACCCAGGTGTTCAACGGCTGGGCTGGAAGGGTGCTTTGCTTGAGCTGTGCGCCCAAGGTAGTCGTTTGCGCCGTTCGGAGGTAGATCTTACTGTCGCCACCGAAGAACAGTCCCGCGAATTCTGGGCTCAGAGTATTAAGCGGTGGATTTGGAGCAGCGCCGACTGAAATTCCTGCACCGATTCGGCTCGGATCCGAAGAGGTCTGCTTCACCCAAACTTGCGAAATCACGACGCCCGAATTTGCTCCATCGAGGGTTCCATCGATGTGATAGGTCGTGGTTTTTTGGCTCCAATCTGCGGTGGCTAGGTAGTTGAGAGAATCAAATCGAACGGACTGCGTCCCGGTTCGGGCATCTGCGCTGGACACTTGGAACATCGTGCCGGCAAACGAACTGATCGAAGTCGCTGTCCAGGCTTTCTCGTAAGTGCCCGATCCTTGACCGCCCAGCACTCCCGCGAGTGAATATCCAGGGATGGTGTAGGTTGTCGAATAGCTCGGAGTCGCGTTCGACTCAAACGACGATTCGCAAAACAATTGTGCTTGGGAAAACGCCGACAAAAGAACGCCAGCAAAAAGTAATGTTGATTTCATGATGTGTGATAAACGCCAGTGGAGAGTTTACTCGGGGGCATACCTCCGGAAGCTAGTTTGAGACTTAGGACCCAGATTCGCCAAAGTTCGACACTACGATGTCGAAGTCGCTTGAGCCCACTTCACCATCACCGTCAATGTCGGCCGAACCGCTATCGCCGAATTGAGCCACGACCATATCGAAATCTGTCGATCCAACTTCGTCATCGCCGTCGATATCGCCGTTCAGATGAGAAGTCTGAAGGTTAAAGAGTCCCGTATTCGAGATGTTCATACCGGTGACAGTTTTGCTGAGCCAATGCGAAGGCTTAATTCGAACTGTTGCCGCACCACGAACGGTGGTTGTGACCGTAAATTGGCTTTGGGCGTCGAGTGTGGTGTTGATCACTTGTGGTGCGCCGGACGTAGGAGTCACGGTGATATCTACTGGCACTCCGGTTGGATCGCCATAGTTGCCTAGATTTACAGTGCCGCGCAGAGTTCCGAACCCGAACTTCTCTACAAGATAATTGTCGAAAAAGCCCCTGTTAGCCCCGTTAGTGCCATACAGATCAAAGTCGCTGATTCCAGTTCCGCTCCAAGTTCCGGTTGATCCGTACTTGGCATTATTAACGTAGGTTTCGATCTGTTGAGCCTGGGCATTGACGACCAATTTGATCTCGTGCCACTGGTTTGCCGCAAGGGGCGCACCAAAAAATGCGTTGTCTTGATAAGTGTAGACAGAACCGTCTGAACTACGAATGTTCAATCCGCCTAATCTTGAACCAGGGTCAAACATGTGGAGCCCGAAGCTTGCGCCGCCAGTGACAGGCGAAGAAAAACGAACTTTGACACTGGCAACGACAACACTTGCTTCACCAGCAGGTATGGAGGATGGCAAGAAGGTCAATGCGTAAATGCCTTGGCCGGTCGGCATCGCATCCGACAAAAATTGGATTGACTTGGTCCCCGAGAATGTGGGCGTCGAAGCAACCGTAACTTCGTTGAAAGTTGGGAACGGACCGTCCCAAGAAAGGAACCAGTTGTTCTGACCGTGCAGCGCTCCGGCGGTAAAACCGGTATCGAATTTCTCATCGACCAGTACCGCCCCAAATGAGGCGGTACCAATCAACGCGATCAGACAACTGATTCCAAACTTAGGCGTCATTCGGTATCAGTCTCCGTTGAGTCCAAAGTTGGCGACAACCAGGTCGAAGTCGCTTGAGCCGACTTCACCGTCTCCGTCGCGATCCGCGGCGTAGTTTGTATTGCCGAACTGGGATACGACCAGATCAAAGTCAGATGCGCCAACTTCGTTATCTGGATCGCAGTCACCGTTGGTGAGTGTGAATGATCCGATTGCCGAACCTGTGCTGGCGATCGTTCGATTGCCCAGTGCCTTTGTCAGGAAGTACGGAGATGCTACCTTTACCGAGTAGGTTCCAGGAGCCACCGTCGTATCCACGCTGAAGTTGCCGGAAGCGTTCAAAGTGGTGTTGACGTTAACTGGAGAACCTACGGTTGGAGTCAGGATCAACGTAACGGGGATTCCGTTTCGAGTCGCTGTCCAGCCTTGGAGAGTGACCGTGCCCGTCAGCAACTTTGGCACTTCAGCAACGTTGACCGCAATCGTCTTATCCGCAAACTGAGACGGCGAACCGTTGTCTGTTGCACGAACGACGATATTGTAGGAGCCAACGCCTTGTGCTTCTGTTGGAGTCCAAGAGAGGGTGTTTCCGGCTACCGAGACGCCCGAAGGTCCGCTAATCAACGTGTAAGTGATTGCGTTGCTTTCTGGATCGGTCGCAGTCAGAGGGAAGTTCCAAGGTGACTCTTCACTGATGTTCTGCGTTCCGATCGTTGGCCACACTGGTGGTTGATTCGCGCTTGCAGTAATCGTGAAGTTAGTATTGCTGATGTCATAGAAGATGCTCGACGAAGCAGCAACGATGATGCGAGCGGTGGTTGAAGCCGTGTTCGGAATCGTCACAGTCTGCGTACCATCGTTTGGAGTGTTTGCAAGCAATAGGGTCGCTGTATTGGTGAACCAACTTGCGCCACCGTTGGTGGAGAGGTAAATGTTCACGTTCGGCGAAACCGAACCGCCGCCCACAGTCCAAGTGATGGTCTGAGTCGAGTTACCGGCCCAAGATACTGCAGTATTCGGACTCGTCACGCTGAACGCTGTGCCGGAGAAGGTCACGACTGCATCATCTTCTGCAACGCCGCCGCCGGTAGCCCTTTGGTCCCTAGCGGTGCATCGGAAGGTGATCGTTCGAGCTTGGTTAGGAAGAAACTCGAAAGCGTTCGTGAAGTTATTCGCCAACGCCAAAGTCTGCGATGGGAAGAACCTTGTCGCATTCGTGGTCGGGTTGAATGACCGGAACATTGGGCGCGAAGTGTTTGTAGACGTCGTAGTCGTTGCACCTTCATTGGCAGTTCCAGTCGCCGGAACAGACATATCCTCCCAGCAGTAGTAAACCGTCTCGCCGTTCGGGTCCGAACCTGTTGCCGTCAGCTTGAACTGAGTACCAAGCGGAACGGTGTAGTCTGCGCCGGCGTTGACCGTTGGAAGGCTGTTGCCGGTAGCAGTAGCGACACCGCCGGAAGATGCGCGGTTGCGGATCACCAACATTTCGACCAAGTTCTTGGCTGAGAAATAAGGGTCCGAGTGAGCTTGAACGTTTTCGGTTCCGCAAATTCCTGCGTAGCTCATAATCGTTGAACCAGAGCCAGGTTCCACCGCAGTTGAACGATTGCGGTTTCCGCCACCGCAGCTACTGGTTACGCCGTTAAAGCTGTGGTTACCACCAAACTGGTGACCCATTTCGTGAGCGACGTAGTCGATGTCGAAAGCATCACCGATTGGGGCGCCGCTTCCGGTCACGCCACCAGCCTTATTGGATTGGCCAACGCAACCCAAGAATGCGACACCGCCGCCGCCGGTTGAGAAAACGTGTCCAATGTCATAAGCAGCCGAACCAGGGTTGGCATTCATTGCCGTTTGGTTCTCGGTAAGCATCGCGCCTCCGTTGGTGTTCGAGAACGTGTCCGAACCTAGCGATGGATTGTTGAACACGAGATTCAATGCAATGCAAAGATCCTTTCGGTACACGCCGTCGACTCGGTTAACGCTAGTGACGATGCCAGCTCGGGCTCCCGCAACCGTGTTTCCGTAGTACGCGGTGTACTCGATCGTTGCGTTCATGGCGAGACGGAAAGTGTAAAGCGTTCCACCCGAGCTTCGACCGTTGTTTGGCCCGGAGCCGCTTCCGGTGTCGTTGTTGAGGAACGGAGCGTTCAGTGGTTCGAATGAGGTGTGGCAACCCCAGCTGTTTGTTCGAACGGTGTCCTTTCGAGAGTAGACAAAGAAGTTTGATTCTTTGTCCGAAAGAGTCATTGGTTCGATGCAGTACGTATCGTGCGAGCCGAAAACCATGGCTCGGAATCCGTTGATCGACGTATCGAATCGAACGGTTGCGCCTGGATCGTCGATGCCTTGGCCGCTGTATGTGATGGACTTGCTGTCGCCACCGCGTAGCTGAGGAGCGAGAACATTGTTTTCCCAAACCAAAAATCGCTCAAGCCTGCCCGATGGGGTGGGTAGGTTCATGACCAAAGCCGTCGTTGGTTGTATGCCGACCACTTCGCGCGGTGCACCGCTCAAGAAGCTTCGGAGATCAGATTGGTCGATCGAAAAGCCTGAATAAGAAACGACATTTCGAAGCACCGGATTCTGAGCATCGAGCCCAGGTTCGGAAGGGTTTGATGGTGTCCAAGCTTGCGCCATTGCAAGCGAAGAAAGCGTGCCGCCTAAAACAGTTAGGAGCGCTCGCGTGTGCAAACGATTAGAGCTAAACATATTGGTAATACCGGTGTAGCAAATTCTACGCCGATAGGACTGTTTGAAAGCCCAGAAAGTTTGCGGTAATTAACGGCGCGGGCTGTACTTTGGATCGGACTTATGAGTCAATTCAGCGGCCTGCACGATGAATTTTCCGAGGTCAGTCCCAAACTCCGTGGTTGAAAATCTAGTAATTTTGCCAGTCGCCAGTGGGCTGGTGGACTGGACGAATCCGTTATCAACCAGGGTGCGGAGAAGTGCCGCTTCGACGGTGCTAAGACCTTTGGAATCGATCTTGGACTTCTTGAATGCTGGATCGGGCTTTCGCAGGAATTTGGGCTTGATGTAAGTAAACATCGAATGGAACCGCTGAATGATGTAGCCCCGAGTTGCAACTGTGTTTCCGCCGTTCAACTTGATCGAGTGCGTCGGCAGATTCAGGTTCGCCGAAAAAGAAGACAAGACCTTCTTGCAAGCGTTGTCGACTTCCTTTTGAGTAACTGGATTCTGGGCGAGAGCTTGATTTGCACCTACGGCCAGAAGAATCGCAACCGAAAAAAGTCGAACTGGTTTCATGCTTAAAATTCTGAGACGGCGCCACTGGCCCGAATCGCCTCTAATTGTTCGAGCGCGCGGCCCGTACCAATCGCTACGCAATTCATAGCGTCATCTGCAACATGAACTGGAATATCGGTCACGCTGTGCAGGAGTCGGTCCAGCCCGTTCAGCAATGCACCGCCACCGGTGAGGACAATTCCGCGCTCGATGATGTCCGAACTGAGTTCAGGAGGAGTCTCTTCGAGTACCGCACAGAGCTTTTCGGCGATTTGTCGGACCGGATCGCTCAACGCTTCGCGAATCTCGATGCTAGAAATCTCAACCGTCTTCGGTAGTCCCGCCACCATATCTCGGCCGCGGATCGCCATTTTGAGTTCTTGATCCATCGAAAAGGCTGATCCGATCTTGATCTTGATTTCTTCCGCAGTGGGCTCGCCGATCTGTAGGTTGTAAGTATTTCGAACGTGGCGAATGATGGCCTCGTCCAATCGGTTTCCTCCCACGCGCAGTGAGTGGCTGATCACGATTCCACCAAGTGAGATAACCGCAATGTCTGTGGTGCCTCCGCCGATGTCGACGACCATGTTTCCTCCGGGGCTGCTGATTGGAAGTCCTGCCCCAATCGCGGCCGCCATCGGCTCCTCGATGGTCATGGCTTGGCCCGCACCTGCGCGCTTTGCAGCCTGAATCGCGGCACGTCGTTCGACGCTAGTAACACCACTAGGAACACAAACCAGCACGACAGGCTTAAAGAACTTGCGCTGTCCGCAGGTCTTGTCCATCAAGTATTCAAACATCTTGACGGTGGTGTGGAAATCGGCTATGACGCCCTCTTTCATCGGGCGAATGGCTTTGATGTTGCCCGGAGTCCTGCCCAGCATATCGCGGGCTTCATTGCCAACGGCGAGTACTTTGCCGTTGGACACACTGATCGCGACTACCGTAGGCTCGTTGAGCACGATGCCTTTGCCGCGACGATACACCAACAAATTCGCGGTGCCGAGGTCAATGCCAATTTCAGGAACTAATTTCAAGGGATTCGATTAAACGGCTTCGGTAGGAGCCGACACTCCATCGTCAAAAGGGACGCGTTCGATGGTACCGCCTAATTGCCGCAGGTTGTGCTCTAATTCTTCGTATCCACGATCAATATAGTGGATATTCTTGATGATCGTGTCGCCTTCGGCGGCCAATCCTGCTAGGACGAGAGCCGCACCAGCCCGAAGATCAGATGCCTCGACGACCGCGCCCTCTAGTTTCGCGACACCGTCGATGATGGTCGAGCGGCCCTCGATGCGCATCTTTGCCCCCATCCGATTCAGCTCAGTAACGTGCCCAAATCGCGATTCATAGATGGTTTCTTCGATAACACTGGATCCGTGCGCCAGGGCCAACACGGCAGCCATCGGCTGCTGAATGTCCGTAGGGAATCCCGGATAAGGCATCGTCTTGACTCGAATCGCGGTGAGTGGACCCTCAACGCGGGCTCGAATCCAATCATTGCCTTCGAACACATCTGCATTGGCTTCACGAAGCTTGTTGACAAGTGCGGTTTGTTGCTCAGGAACAATCCCGGTAACTTGGACATCGCCGCCGGTGATCACGCCAGCCATCAAGTAGGTCGCGGCTTGAATTCGGTCTTCGGGAACGCGGTACGTGCAGCCAAAAAGCTCATCGACTCCGTTCACCGTGATTGTCGAGGTTCCATCACCTTCGATCTTGGCGCCCATTCTCTTGAGAAAGCCCGCCAGAGCGATCACTTCAGGTTCGATCGCCGCGTTGTGAATTACGGTGAGCCCCTGAGCAAGGCAAGCCGTCGCCATCAGGTGTTGGGTCGCACCGGCGCTAGGGAAGTCAAGATAGATTTCCGCGCCGACCAGTTTCGGAGTCTCGGCCAGATATCGTCCACTCGATTCATCGATGGTCACGTTCATCAGAGCGAGGCCCTTCAGGTGGAAATCCACAGGCCGTGCTCCGATCTTGCATCCACCCGGTTTGGGCAACCGAGCGCGTCCCATTCGGGCGATCAGAGAACCTAGAACATAAAACGAGGTTCGAATTGGACGGACAAGATCTTCTTCAGGCTCGACGTCCTGGAGGTTTGTGGCGTCGATGTGGAGATTCTTGTCGTTCCAGTGATATTTGACGCCAAATCGACCTAGAAGCCGGAGCTTGATATCGATGTCGCTGACGCGAGGGACATTCTGGAGAATCGTCTCTCCCTTAGCTAAGATCACCGCAGACAGAATCGCGAGCGCTGCGTTCTTGCTTCCTTTTATCTCGATCTCCCCAACGAGAGGAGTTCCTCCTGTGATCTTCAAAACGTCCATAATCGTGCGCGCATCCAAACGAACCTATCCAATGATAAGCAACCCAAGGACGATAGATTCTACCGTAAGGACTCGGAAATCCCTAGCAAAAGAACGATGTTCAGGTTCTAAATGTTAAATTATATTAAGGGATATGCTCCAAATTTGGACAACGCATCGTCTTGGAGAATATTGAAGCGATGATCGGATTGGCACTCTGTCCCGAGTTTTTGAATACTTGGCCGCCCCGTTGGGCGGATACGATAGCTGTCGTGCGTTCATCGCCAACCCACCGGATCGGTTTGCTTTCGCATGCCGGTCCGGTTTTTGTTTCGGAGTCCCAAAATGCCTGAAGTACTGTTGCTGAACTCGGATTTTGAGCCATTAAACGTGTGCCACATTCGTCGCGCCATGTCGCTGATCATGCTTGGAAAAGCGGAGATTCTTGAACATGGTGAAGAGGAGATCATGACCACTCACGGCGGCCTCGTCGCGCCGTCGGTTGTCCGAATGCGCTATCACGTGCGAAGGCCATTGCCGCAATTGCGACTTTCGCGGCATAGCATCATGGCCAGAGACCATTACACCTGCCAATACTGCGGTGTGAAAGGCAAAGACCTGACGCTCGATCATGTGGTGCCGCGGTGGATGGGTGGTCCGCACACTTGGGACAATTTGGTGGCATGCTGCCGAAAATGCAACCTGAAAAAGGCCGATAAGACCCCGAATCAGGCAAAGATGAAGTTGAAGACCACTCCTAGGCGCCCGCACTTCATCCCATATATTTCGTTGCCGGCTTACCTGAAAGCAAAGGATCAGGATCGATGGGAGTTCTACCTCCCCGTGTTCGATCACTTCGCCAAGGTCGCCAACTAGCCTCGCACGGGATAGCCGAGATTCGAGAGCACGTTCTTGGCCAGAGCCTGTAGGATTTTTTCGTTGTTCGGCTTGATGGTAAACACGGCAATCACGACTTCTCGTCCATCAGGCATTTTGAGGTAGGCCACGTCGTGATTTGCATCGCTGGTCCATCCTGCTTTGCTGTGGAGTACCGTGTTTGAAGCCAGAATTCCGCCGATGAAATTGATGCTCTGGTCGTCTGCTTTTGGGTTGTCCACCGGAATCTCGCGTTTCAGAAGTCCGAGCATCCAATTGCACTTGTCCTTCCCAACGATCTTGCCGAGAGCGATCTCGCTCATCAGGCGGCAGGTTGCATTGGCGGTCAGAGAGTTTCGGTTCTTGGCTGGTCTTCCAATGGCTTGTGCCTCGCGTCCATAAGGTCCTTCGTTGTACGTGCGATTGAGCACATTGATGCCCTTGTAGCCAAGAGATTCGTACCACCGGTTTGCTTGCATACGTTTAGCGAGCCAGGCGTCGTACTCCTTGCCTTTGAGTTCTGGGCCAGGAAGCGCGCCGGTGCTCAAGTTGACGACGGCTCCGGTCGCGTCATTGTTCGAATCGACAATCATGTCTCGCGCGGCGCGTTGATCTTCTTCGGTCATCTTCACCTTGCCGATTTCGACTTGGTGCGCGAGAAAGGCGAGCCAAAACAGCTTCACCACGCTGGCAGGATAGTAGGCGATTTCGCCGCCGTAGTTTCCACTCTGCCACGTCATGTTGGGGCGATCTAGGATGTTCACGGAAACGGCAAGGTCTGCCGGCGCAAACTTCTCATCAGGGAACTGAGTGATCGTCGCTTGAACCGAATCTTTGCACACTTGATCGATCGAACCGGAATTCATGAGGATGAGATTGCTGAGGGCCACCGCGGTCAGGAGCATTAGGAAAGGATATCCCGTCGCATTCATCTGTGCCCAATTTTGCTGCGAAAAATTTGCAAAATTTGGCCGAGACAAGTTTTGCGACAAAAGTTCGCGTATATTGAAGTCTAGTCCATAAGTCCTAGGAGGACTGCAATACTTATGAAATTTAATGCACGCCGTGGATTCACACTCATTGAGCTGCTAGTTGTCATCGCGATCATCGCAATTCTGGCAGCGATCTTGTTCCCTGTCTTCGCTCAGGCTCGAAAAGCCGCTTGGAAGACCGTCGACATTTCCAACTTCAAGCAAGTTGGCCTTTCCAGCATGATGTACGTCGACGATAACGACGATTCGTACATGATGTCGAACTCGGGACATAACTCCCGGGGATGGGGATTTGGTCCTCCGGACGTGGTCGTCGGTCAGGTCTTGCTCAATTACTCGAAGAGCTACGAAGTTTTCCGATGCCCGGTGGATGGTACGAACAAAGACAACATCATCTTTGCCGACCACGCGCCAAACATCCCGTCAACCGTTGCGGCTCTCACACAAGTCCAAAAGGACTACATTCGCATGGTTCGAAGCAACATGGGTTACAACTACGTGTTCTTCAGCCCATGGCGACAAGGCGTTCGGGTCAACTACAGGAACACCTCTGCGGTGATCAATGGCAGTGAAATCACCAATACCGCCGGAACCATCATGTTCGCCAACGCCATTTGGGATCGCAACGCTCGAAGTGGTGCTCCAATCGGAGGAGGGAACTGGGTCATCGAGGCTCCATGTGGGCAAGACAACTCCGGTGCTTATCTCCGGCCGATTTCGCAATATGCCCCAGGCTCCGGCGATGGCAGTTTGCACCACTATCCTGATGGATGGGCTGATCCAACTCCGACGCTCAATAGCAATTCTTGGCTCGTCTATGGTGGCATGTGGCCATTCCATAACCAAGTCAAGTCGTCGTACAACCAACCTGGATTGATGGATGGCGTCTGCGTCATCTCATTTGCTGATGGTCACGTGAAGCCGATGCAAGTCAAGCAAACCGTTGCGGGTTGCCGGCCATATGGTTCGCTGGGCGGCAAGGTTTTTGACGCGAGCGTTTATCTATGGGACCTCGACTAAGTCTGTTCGCGACGCTGCTACTCGCTCTGCTGACACTGGGTTGCCAAGGCGACTCGATGAAGAAGGAGGAGAGCATGGATAGCGTTTTCAAGGACGCCGACGGGAAGGCTCGACCTGCCCCTGAGAAGGAACTCAGTGAGGGCCGAGCCGGAAGCGGAGTTCGAGGCGACAAATAATCAAAGACAACGCCCATGCAAACGCATGGGCGTTGTTTTCGGTAGACTAAATCATTCATGCCAAAGAAGATCGAAACCGTTGTTTTGCACGACAGTTCGACCCCAAAACTCGGTGATATCGAGAAGGGCGGAAACATCGTGTTGACCACAGTCGAACAGCTGATCAGTCAGGCACGCGCCAATTCGCTTTGGCCGCTCACTTTTGGTCTTGCCTGTTGCGCGATCGAAATGATGTCAACGGCCGCCAGCCGGTTCGATATTTCGCGATTTGGCTCTGAAGCCTTCCGCGCAACGCCTCGACAAGCAGACGTGATGATCATCGCTGGCCGATTGAGCAAGAAAATGGCTCCGGTCTTGCGCCAGATCTATGACCAGATGCCTGAGCCTAAGTGGGTGATCAGCATGGGTGCCTGTGCCAGCAGCGGCGGCGTCTACAACAATTACGCAATCGTCCAAGGAGCAGATCAAGTCGTCCCAGTCGACGTGTATGTCCCGGGTTGCCCGCCATCTCCTGATGCATTGATCTATGCGGTGATGAAGCTGCAAGAGAAGATCAAGCGCAGCAAGAATCCTCAGAAGTTTTCCGATCTCAAGCTGATCGAGATCAGTCCTCGAACCTTGGAGAACGCCTAAACCATGAGCTTTGATGTTTTTCGAGATGTAGCTAAACCGATCCTTTCCGGATTTGGGATTACCGCCCGCCGGCTCAAGAACCCGAAGGTGACGATCAGTTACCCTGACGAACGTCGGGAACAGTATCAAAGAACTCGATGGCGACACTACCTCGTGCGCTACGATTCTGGATTGGAAAAGTGCATAGGTTGCTCGCTCTGTGCGGGAGCTTGCCCAGCGCGCTGCATCTACGTGGAAGCCGCCGAGAACACTGACACCGAGCGCTACTCGCCAGGTGAGCGGTACGCCGTGCGGTATGAGATCAACATGATTCGGTGTATCTTCTGCGGCTATTGCCAAGAAGCGTGTCCGACTGGTGCGATCGTCTTGCGGCAGAATTTCGAGCTCGCAGATTACAAGCGCGAAGACTTCATCTATACAAAAGAGCGTCTGCTGGAGAAATATCCGGGCGAAGCGGACGAGTGCTACAAGCGCGTTCCGACTATTCGGTAACCCTTTTCAGAACAAAATTAACCCTGGTACTGCTCAAGTTACCAGGGTTTTTTTCATTTTCCTGATGCAATTGCTAGTAGAAGTCAGTATTATTACTATGTTCGCTAAGGCTTTGGTACGAAATGTGCTTTCTGTAAAGAACATCGCCGGAAGCCGAGAGGTCATAGAACCATGAAGGGACGCATCCTAGCACTACTTGTCCTATTTTGCGGAGTGAGCAATGCTCACGCCGTGGCTTTCGCGTCGCTCACAAAGATCCGCGATAATATGATCGACCACCCGACGGTGACTGTTGACGACGGATACCTGGAGAGCGAGATCGCTTTTGACGAGGTCCCGGTCTCGGAAGCGTTGGTTCCGATCGGATATCGTGAGCGCGACCTAGAGCAAGCGACCATCGGTTTATCGCTGTAAACACGCGCGCGCCAAGAAAGTTTAGAAGTGCCAGCACGAGTTGCTGGCACTTCTGCTGTTATCTTTGGGTAACTTCTCGTAAATCCAATCATGTTTACGAAATGGCTCTCTCTTCTTTGTCTGCCGATCCTTCTTCTGGGTTGCAACGGCGGCGCTAGCGGCTCTGGCAGTACCGACACTCCAAGTACAGATAAACCCGCCGCTCCAACTTCCACTTTGAAACCGGTCGAAGGGGAGTTTAAGGTCGCGCTGATCACTCCTGGCGAAGTGAGCGATGCCGGATGGAGCGCGATGGCGTACCAAGCGCTCAAGGGAGTGGAAGCGGTAACCGGTGCAAAAGTGAGCAATGAAGTCGCCGGAGGAACCAAGATCAAGGATTCCATGCGATCGTACGCTCAGGAAGGATATCACCTGGTTTTCGGACACGGATTTGAGTACAACGAGCCTGGCGTCGAGCTTGCCAAGGACTTCCCCAACACAGTCTTCGTGAGCAGTTCTGGTGGCAAAACCGCTTCGAACGCAGGTGCGTTTCGGTTCTACCTAGAGCAGGGCTTCTACTTGGCTGGAATCATGGCGGCAGAAATGTCCAAATCGGGCAGAATCGCCACCGTTGGTTTGGTTGGAATCCCGAGCATCGACAGCACTTTCAAGGCTTTTGAAGCGGGTGCAAAATCCGTCAAGCCAGAGATCAAAGTTGTCAACATCGGATTGCAGAACGGCACCGATGTCGCCGCTGCTAAGCAGGCCACCCTCAGCGCGATTGGCGAAGGAGCCGACTTTGTGATTCACCAGGCGAACAATGCCGCAAAGGGCGTCTTTGATGCTTGCGAAGAAAAGGGCGTCTATGCCTTCGGTGCCAACTCGGACCAGAACGATAACAGCTCTGCGGTGATCGCTTCTGCGATCATCAATGCAAAACCCGCGTTCATCGACTTAGCAGAGCGCGTGAAGGCAGGGAAGTACGTTGGTGGCGTCGAGCTATTCGGTCTCGACAAGGGCGCGATTGACTTCATCGTCAACCCAGCGTTGGCTGGCAAAGTTTCGCCCGAAGCAATGGCCGCCGTAGAGAACGCGCGCGCTGAAATCAAAGCAGGCAAGTTGGTCGTTCCAAAGGACGAATTCTAAAATGTCACTCGCGGTCAAAGAGCACTTGCGGCAGACCATCGAACAGATGGCGGCATACTTTGAGAAGGACATTCTCGCCATTCCGGACGAACGATACGCGGTTAGTATCGGCGGCGTCACGCGAACCCCAGCTGACATCGTTTACGAAGTCGCGGTCGTGAACAATCGGCTCGCGACACGACTTTCCGGCGGTGACCCAGGTCCTCCGCCCCAAGATGGGTTTATCACTGCCCCAGAGGATCAACAATCAAAATCGGCGGGCATTGATAGCTTCAAATTGAGCATCAAGAATCTTCTGGACGCGTGTGATGGATTGACCGAAGCGGACATGGACCAGGTCTATCATCTTCCGATGGGAGATATGAAGCCGAAGGACCTCTTGGGACTAGCTTCCGTACACGTTAGTTATCACCTGGGCCAGCTGAACTTCATTCAAGCGTTCTACGGCGATAATGAAGTTCACTGGTAGTGCGCCCTAGCATGTTAATGGTTGCCGAGAAAATCACCAAGTCCTTTGGTCCGACAATGGCCTTGGAAACGGTGAGCGTTGAGTTCAAAAGCGGCGAGATACATGCTGTGATCGGCGAAAACGGAGCTGGGAAGTCCACCCTTATGAACGTTCTCGGCGGGTTCGTCATTCCGGACAGCGGGACACTAGAGATTGATGGAAAGCCCTGTCCCGTCGGTGACGTGAAAGCCATGCGAGCGATGGGGATCGAGATGGTCCACCAACACTTTATGCTTGTCCCGGGGTTCAGCGTCGGAGAGAATTTGGTGCTTTCTTCGCTGTTTCACAACCGATCTCATTTCCAACCCCAAGAGGTGTTGCAACGCGCTCGCGCGAAGGCGGCTGAACTTGGATGGGAATTCGAGATGGATGCGATTACCGAATCGCTCCCGGTCGGAACGCAACAACGATTGGAGATTCTGAAAGCGCTCATCGCAGACGCCCAGATGATCATCCTTGATGAACCAACGGCAGTGCTTTCGGAAGACGAAGTCACGGATCTGTTCTCCGTCCTTCGCTCCTTAAAGGAGGACGGAAAAGCAGTCGTCCTGATCGCCCATAAACTTCGAGAGGTGCTTTCGATCGCCGACCGGGTGACGATTCTGCGCAATGGAAGACTCCAAGGAAGCCATACGATTGACGACTGCGACGAACAGATGCTCGCCAAGGAAATGCTGGGCGAAGATGCAGAATCCACAACTCGGACCTATGAGAAGGAAACAGGCGAATGCCTCGTCCGACTTGTTGATGTGAACTTGCGAGGTGATCGAGGAAACCTTGCCCTCGCAGGGCTATCCCTACAACTCCAAGCTGGCGAGGTGCTCGGAATCGGTGGAGTTGATGGCAACGGTCAACATGAACTCGCAGAGCTTGTTTGTGGACTACGCTCGCCGGAATCAGGCTCTGCGGACGTTCATGGCAAAGTCGCCTATATCCCCCAAGATCGGCGCGCGGAGGGTCTTAGCCTACATCAATCTGTGCAGGAAAACTTAATGATCTTGGACATGTTGCCAGATCGAATCAAGAAGTTTCAGCTGTTGAATCCATCAGAGATTCGAGCTTGGGCACAGGAACAGGTCGAAAAGTTTAATATAAAGGCTGAATCCGTTACAAAACCGGTCTCGGGATTGAGCGGTGGCAATCAGCAGAAAGTTGTGGTGAGCCGTGCGATCACCAAGAATGCTCCAATTCTCGTCGCCATGAATCCAACGCGTGGTGTGGATTTCAACTCAAGCGCGATGATCCGGGACCTGCTACGCCAAGTTGCTAGTGACGGCGTTGGAGTACTGCTCATCAGCAGCGATCAGGACGAACTCAACGAAGTTGCTGATCGAATATTGTATCTATCTCGCGGAAAGCTGTACGAATCAAGGGTTGGCGCGGCTCTATGAAGCGCGCGATCATTCTGGCTGCTGGACTGCTACTGATTTTGGTGCTGACGCTGCTTGCGTTTGGCTTGCCGATTGGCCCATCGCTTCAAATGTTGGCGAAAGGAGCATTTGACGGGGAAGTTGGATGGGGCCGGACACTCGCACGAACGACTCCATTGATCTTCACAGGACTCGGCATGGTAGTGGCATGGCGCGCCGGAATGTACAACATTGGCGGCGAAGGTCAGTACATTTTTGGTGGGATCTTTGGTGCGACCGTCGCAGCGGTAGGACAATCCTTGCCTCCGGCGTTGCTCATGATATTGATCCTGATTTCGACCGTCGTGGGAGGTGCACTTTACTCAAGCCTGGCAATTTGGCTCTACATCTCCCGCGGCGTCCAGATCGTGATCTCCACGATTCTGCTCAATTTCATCGCGATCCAACTGCTCAGTTTCCTCGTGCGTGGCCCGCTGAAGGCGCCGGGCAAATTCCAACTCTCGCAAACGCTACGGCTTGATGACGCTGTCATGCTCACGCGCTTCAGCAACAAGAGTGATCTTCACGTCGGGTTCTTCCTCTCGATCCTCGCTGGACTCGCGTTGTGGCTCTATTTGTTTCGCAGTGAGGGTGGGCTCCAGATTCGAATCGTGGGAGAAAACGCTCGTGCAGCGAAGGCGGCTGGGATGAATGTCGCCAAGATTCAATGGCGCGCGATGGCGATCTCTGGCGGATTGTGCGGACTGGCGGGCGGAGTCGAATATCTGGGAATCTCTGGTGCGATAGACGCCGGGTTTGCCCAACAATGGGGATTCTACGGTATCCCAGTTGCGCTGTTAGCGGGCATCCACCCGGCTGGAGTTTTTGGCTCTGGTTTGTATTTCGGCGCGCTGTTTTCCGGCACACAGTACATGTCTCGTTTTGGATCAGGCGATCAGACGTTGATCTTTGTGATTCAGGGAGTGGCAGTACTCGGGCACGTTCTCCTAAATTACTACGCAAAGCGCAAGGAAGTGGAGCGTGTTTGAGATTCTGCGCTACGGCGCACCGGTTGCCCTTGCGGCATGTGGCGAGACGCTGGGCCAGCGAGCGGGCGTGCTGAACATCGGCCTTGAAGGGACCATGCTATCGAGCGCTTATGCAGGCGCAATCGTCGCAATTCGAACCCAAAATCCGTGGCTCGGGCTGGTCGCAGGAGTAATTGTGGGAGTGGTTTTCGCGCTGCTCAACGCACTGTTTGTCGTCAAACTCGCATCTGATCAAGTGGTGGTCGGCACAGCGATCAACCTCTTTTCTTTGGGACTCACAGGAACGCTCTATCGAGCTGAATTTGGTAAAAGCGGCACGCTGCTTAAAGTGCCGATGATCCCGGCATTGGCTCCTGGAATCGACTTTGTGACGGTCGCCATGATACTGGCGGTCCCGGCACTGACCTTTATTTTGTTCAAGACAAAATGGGGATTGCTCCTTCGATCCGCGGGCGAATATCCCCCCGCAACGGTCAGCAGTGGATTTGATGTGATCAAGATCCGCACGCAGGCGATGCTGGTGGCGGGTGCAATGGCTGGTCTAGCAGGCGCGTATCTATCTGTGGGAGTATCGGGCAGCTTTGCAGAGGGATTCACAAACGGAAAAGGGTTCATTGCGATCGCGTTGGTCACATTTGGTCGCTTCCGGCCGATCTGGGTTTTTGCCGCTTCGATGCTCGTCGGTGCCGCCGAACTTGTACAGTTTTGGCTCCAGGCCAAGTTCGGAACCGCGAACGTCCCAGCGGAATTCTTCATCGCACTGCCGTATGTCGTGGCTCTGCTTGTGTTGGTCATTTTGGGCAAAGGAACGCGGAGTCCAGGCGCGCTCGGAATACCGTTTCGGAGGAATTCGTGAATTCTGAGGTCACTCTAGTCCGGCGCATCGGATTCAGCAGCGGCCATCGGTACTGGGATTCGAAGCTGTCGGTGGAGCAGAATAAGGAGCTCTACGGCAAGTGGGCGAGTCCGTACAATCACGGCCACAACTACGTTTTGGACGTGCGGTGCGCGGGTTCGGTTGATCCGAATTCCGGCATGGTGGTGAACATCAAGGACATCGACGCCGTGCTCTTACAGAAGGTCAAGTCGAAGTTCGACCAAAAGAGCATCAATGACGAGATTCCAGAATTCGCGTCGCGGTCTTCGTGCATCGAAAATCTATTGATTTACATCGCCGATTTGCTTGCGGATTCGATTCCGGTTGGAGCCAGATTGACCGGACTTAGGCTCGAAGAGATGCCGACTCTTTACGGCGAATGGGACGCCAAAACAAACATGATCACGTTGACAAGAACCTATGAATTTGCCGCATCGCACCGGCTGGATTCTGCGAGCCTTTCCGCCGCAGAGAATCTCTCGATTTTTGGGAAGTGCAACAACCCGAACGGCCATGGGCACAACTATCTTCTGGAGGTCACGGTGACCGGCGAGCCCAATACGGCGACGGGAATGATCTGCGATGTGGCGGCACTCGACGAAGTTGTTCATCGGAGCGTTGTTGATCGGTATGACCACAAGAATTTGAACTTGGACTTGCCAGAATTCTCGGGCAAGAACCCGACCAGCGAAGTCGTCGCTCAACAGATTTTTGAGACCCTCCAGCTAGTCGTCCCGGCAGCGCTGGTCCGGGTTCGCCTACACGAAACTGCTCGCAACATGTTTGAGGTGACCGCATGAACGTCATCATCACGGGCGCCAGCAGTGGAATCGGGCGCGAGACTGCCTTGTCGCTCGCGCGCAAAGGACATGCACTCGTTCTTGCCGCTCGGCGCGACAATCTGATCAGCGAACTTGCGATGGAGTGCTTGAAACTGGGTGCGAAGGCCGCGATTCCCGTTCCGTGCGACGTCACTCAGCCATCCGACATTCAGCGAATTGTAGACGCAATTCCCGGCCTGCCAAACGGCGAAACTTTGGTGCTCATCAACAACGCCGGGTACGCCAATTTTGAGACCTTTTCCGGTTCACCGATCGAAGCTCAACTCGATCAGATCGAAGTCAATCTGTTTGGGACAATGCGCGTGACGAAGGCGATTTTGCCGTTCATGCTCGAAGCCAAAGCGGGAAAAATTATCAATGTCAGTTCGATCGCGAGCACGGTCGAATTTGTCGGCGGCTCAGGTTACGCTGTTTCCAAAGCCGGCATGTCCAAGTTCGGTCGCATCTTGGCGAAGGAAGTGCGGGACCAAGGAATCGCCGTGACAAACGTCCATCCAGGTGCTACCGATACCGAAATTTGGGACCATGTGGGCGGCGGGCCAGATCCCGGAAAAATGATGCCAGCTTCGGCGATCGCTGATGCCTTGGTTTGGGTCACCGAGCTACCGTTTGATCGAACGGTAGAAGAAATCACCCTCATGCCGCCGCTTGGGTTTGTCTAACCGGTACAATCGGAGTTCGCATGCGCATCAGCCAGTGGGTTGATCAGGTCGCGGCGTTGCCGCGCATCCAGAAGGTTCTGACCACCCCCGGGAACACCCAGGTGTGGCGCGATCTAGCGTCTGACGCACGCCCAATCCTCACTGCGGCACTCTATCGCCAGAACCCGCGCAAGCTCCTCATCGTCACCAGTTCGCACGAAAAAGCTCTCGCTTGGGAAGCAAAATTGGTGCTATGCGGAATCTCCGAAGACAAGATTCGGCAGATGCCCAGCGGCATTTCTGCGCTGTTCGAGGATGCTGCTCCAGAATCCGTCGCGGTGAGCGATCGAATTGGTGCACTTCGAGATCTGATTGATCCTGAGCCGTCGATCATCATCACCACTCCGGCCGCTGCGCTCGAGCGAACATTGCCAAAGGAAATTTTGGAATCTGCGTTTTTACAGATTCGCGCCGGGATGACTTTGGACCCGAACGAGCTTTTGAGGACGATTCTGAGATTCGGTTACGAAGCCGCGGAGCCCGTGCGGTTGCCTGGACAATACAGCCAGCGCGGCGGGATTGTGGATGTGTATCCGATGGGGCACGAGAAGCCTGTCCGCATCGAGTTCTTTGACGATCTGATCGAGTCGTTGCGGATTTTTGATGCCGGTTCTCAGCGTTCGATCCAAAAAATCGATTCGCTGGAGTTTGCGCCCAGCCGCGAAGTGCTGTACCCAAGCGAATCCGACCTGCCGGCGCTTATCGAAATCCTAGAAAGGACGCTTGAGCAAGAAGCCGCGGCACTGCCAGAAGGGCCAGCCGGACACCTAACAGAGATTGTCAAAGCTGACCTGAGAGCGTTGACGAACCGGGTTTTCTTTGATCGCCTGGAAGTCTATCGGCCGTTCTTGAATGCAGATTCAGAGTGCGCAGTGGACCTTCTGCCCGAGGATGGATTGCTCATTCTCGACGATCCATTCGAACTGGAGCCGATCGTGGCGCGGGCCGAAGAGGACCTGCAAGAAGCTCTTAGCCAACGCGCGAGCCGAGGCGAACTGCTCAAGACCAGTGCGTTCGACTTCATGAAACCGGTCGAACAGTTTGCCGAGGTCCCGCTCGTCGCGATGTGCTCGCTCGACTCGCTCCCCAGTTGGCTCCGAGCAGACGTCGATCAGCAAGTCGAAGCGCTCAGCACCGTTCCATATCGGGGGCAAGCGGCGTACCTGGTCCAGAGCATCCAAAACTGGATTGAAGCAGGATTTTCCGTTGCCGTAGCTAGCGACCAGCCGACCCGAGCCAAGGCGATGCTTTCGCAAGTCGAGCTCTATCCGACTGAATCCGAAGAAGCGAAAGTCGCGCCAGGATTGCTTCTTGTGACCGGCAATGTGGCTGGCGGATTCCTCCTTCCGCAGGAGAAGCTCGTCTTGCTCTCGGACCAAGAGCTGTTCGGAGTTGGGCGGCTCAAACTGCCTCAGCGAAAGTTCAACGAAGGTGTGCCGATCACTACGGTACTCGACCTGAAAGATGGCGACTTCGTTGTACACATCAATTTTGGAATCGGCATTTATCGTGGACTCGTGCGCCGGACAGTGGCGGGGGTCGAAAAGGAATATCTGTTCATTGAGTATCTTGCCCCGGACAAGCTGTATGTGCCTGCTGATCAGCTCGACCGGGTTCAAAAGTACCAAAATCCGGGCGATCACAACCCGAAACTGAACCGATTGACTGGCGGTGAATGGCAAAAAACAGTGACGAAAGCGAGGGAGGAAGCGCGCGAATTTGCTCGCGATCTCACCAAGCTTTATGCACAAAGGAAGACGGTACAACGCAGCCCTTTTGGACCGGACAGTCCGTGGCAGGCCGAGATGGAGGCGACGTTCCCCTACGTGGAAACGAACAGCCAGATGGAAGCGATTCGGGCAGTAAAACGTGACCTGAACACGGATTTCCCGATGGATCGCCTGGTGTGCGGCGATGTCGGATTTGGCAAGACTGAGGTTGCAATCCGCGGCGCCTTCAAGGTCGCTCAGGCTGGGCGTCAAGTTGCTGTTCTCTGTCCGACGACGATCCTAAGCGAGCAGCATTTTAGGAATTTCCAAGAACGCCTGGCACCATTTCCGCTCAAGCTAGAACTGCTCAATCGATTCCGAACCGGTAGCGAGCGAAAAGAGATATTGCGCCGGCTGCATGAAGGCGACATTGACATCATTCTCGGAACTCACGCTTTGCTGAGCGAGGAGATGAAATTCAAGGATCTGGGGCTCGTCATCATCGACGAAGAACAGAAATTTGGTGTGAAGCAGAAGGAGCAGCTCAAGCAGCTTCGCGTCAATGTCGATGTGCTAACTTTGAGCGCTACCCCGATCCCGAGAACCTTGAGCATGGCCCTCATGGACATCCGCGAGATGTCGTTGATCACCGATCCTCCTCCGGGAAGGCTGCCGATCCGAACGTTTGTTCGGCCTTACAGCAGGGAAGTCGTGCGCGAAGCGATCTTGCGGGAGTTGGCCAGAGGCGGGCAAGTCTATTACGTTTTCAATCGGGTTCAGGGAATCTATCACGTTGCCGAGCAGATTCAAAAACTGGTGCCGAACGCGAAGATTGCGGTTGGGCATGGCCAGATGAGCGAGAAAGAGTTGGAGCCGGTAATGATCGGATTCATCAAGGGCGAATTCGATATCTTGATTTCAACGACGATCGTCGAATCTGGCCTGGACATTCCAAACGCGAACACTTTGGTCGTTGAGAACGCCGATTTCATGGGGCTCGCACAGCTTTACCAATTGCGCGGGCGAGTGGGACGAAGCGACCGCCAAGCCTATGCATACCTGCTGCACCAAGGCAACAAGTCATTGACGGAGAATGCGGTTGGCCGGCTGCAAGCGCTGCAAGAATTCTCCAGCCTAGGAAGCGGCTACAGTTTGGCGTATCGCGACTTGCAGATTCGGGGTGCTGGCGACATGCTCGGCGCAAAACAACATGGCGCGATGGCGAACGTCGGATATGAGCTTTTCACTCAGTTGATTTCGGAGGAAATTAAGTTCCTCAAAGCGCATGCCGATGGCGAACCTGTCGCCAGATACGATGATCCGCTGGAGGGGTTGGAGCCTCTGCCTAGCCTGGACTTGCCAACCAAGGCCTATATTCCTGAATCGTACATCGAAGACCAGGCGCAGCGGCTGTATATCTACAAGTCGATGATGTCTAGCCGGTCCCGGGAAGAGCTTGCCGCCGTCGAGGCAAACATCGCCGATCGGTATGGAAAGCTGCCCGACGAGGTGAAACGAGCGCTCTGGATCATGCGGCTACGCCTAGTAGCAAGGGAACTCAAGATCGAGAAAATGGATGGGCAGGGCGGACGCATCGCCATCCAGTTCAAGCCGTCTGTTGAGTACAACCCTCGGGTTTGGGTGTTGCTACAGAAGAAATACAGGGACTGCTATTACAGCCGCGGAGTCCTAACGTGGCCGTTTACCGGTGGCCCGCTGGCAGCGGCAGAGCGGGCGATTGAATCGTACAAAGAAGCTGTTCATGAGGTTGAAGAACAACTCGCCAGTTTAGGGTTGTAAGCACCCGTAAATTTGCTGGAATCCAGGTTCGTCTGAAATGTCCCGTACTAAATACGTGCATACGTATTCACAACCTATGATATATTAAACTCGGACTGTAGAAGGTGTTACCTACAAGTAGGTTTGGGGCATGACTAAATCGTGCCCCATAAACACCCGATAACAGTGGTACTCGTCAGCATTTTGTCGAGTTCTGAAAGAAAAGGGGATTACTACTCATGAAAAATCTAGTTGCTTTGGCGTTGTTGGCCTGCGGCGTAGTCGCAGCAAACGCGCAAGTATTGACATTGACGGACGGAGATACGTTCAATGCTGATTCTTCAGTCAACGTGAACAACGATTCGACCGCTGCTGAGTATTCGGCATCGTACGCGAACGGTTCGGGTTCTGGATTCGGCGGAACGTTGGGTGGCGCAACCATTCGAATGGAAGCTACCGCGAACAACATGTACTTCGGATTCAATCCAAACGGCGGAATCTTCAACAACATCGTTGTTTTGATCGACTCTAAGGCTGGCGGATTCACCGACGCGACCATGAACGACACTTCCGACGGTGGCCGAGCTGCAATTACTCGACCAATCGCAAACGGATTGTTGACCGGTCCTTCGGGCTTTGCTGCCGACTATGCGATCGTTTTCGGTTCGTTCGGTTCGGTCTCGTTCGAACTCACCGGCGGCTCGTTGAACTTCTTGACCTTCAAGGATACAGCTGGTTCAGTTGCCAACAACCGAGAGCTTTCGATCTCGCGAAGCACAATGGGCTTGACCTCAGCCAACTTCGGATTTAACTGGGTTGCATACATGACTTCCGATACGGGCTACATGTCTGACGAAGTGATGCCTGGTCCTGCGATCGCTGGTGGAAATCCAGGATTCGACAACAGCGTTACGATCTCGAACTTCAACCGATTCGAGGCAGTTCCAGAACCAGCATCGATGACTGCTCTGGCACTCGGCGTTGCTGCTTTGGCTCGACGCCGACGCAAGGCATAAGCCTAGTTAGAGAAATCTACTCAATCGACACCCCGCGAATGTGCGGGGTGTCGATTGTTTTTAGGCCTAGTCCGATTCAAATCTGACATTCGATACGTCAGAATTGATAGAGAATGTCCGATCAGCCTTCTTCAAACGATCCGATTGATGTGCGGACCGTGCTCGCGGTTTCCATGGATCAGTTCGCCGCGCTTGCTTGGCAGAGAATGGGCATGCAATCCGATACGTTCACCGGTAAGATTCACAAAGACATCGCGCAAGCAAAGCTCGCCATTGAGGCGTGTTCGCGATTATCCGAATTGATCGAGGCGGAACTGGACGAATCCGATCGAAGACAGGTACAGAATCTGATTCGAGATTTGAAAGTGAATTTTGTGGAGCAGAGCAAATGAGCGAACAAAATACGATCAACACCACTCCAGTTTCCGCTGGCAAGCCATTGATGTGGGCAAGCAATCTGCCTCACCGGTTTCAAATCGCTTATCTCAATTGGACAAAGTCACGAACGGAATCCAAATCTCAGGACCAACAATTGACCATTCGTGACCGACAGGCTGAACTGATCGAATTCTATAGTCGTTTTGAGACTCTGGTTGAGCTCCTTTGCGACTCGGCCCAATACGGCCCAGAACCACGGATGGAAGCCAAGTATGCCGAGCTCCGACAGTGGATGCAGCGCAACTATTCGGAAATTCGGCCCTACGTTGTGGCCTATCTGGAAGTCGATCTCGACGACTCTAACGGTCAGCTCGATCAATACGGCGCCGCTCCAGATGCTTTCGAATCCCTATTCGGTGCAAACACTTTGGATGAGTTGTTGCGTGGCGATGGTGGGACATTGATCGGTCGAATCATGCGCACACGCGAGGCTGTCAATCGGTACGCTGAGCATCTGCGACGGCTCGCGGCATAAACTAACGCTGTGATCGGCCGCGTTGAGCATCTAGACTTTTCGGTTCTGCACGAGTTCTATCTCCGCACTGTGCCGGAACGGTACCACGTGCGCCAATCCTTGTTAGAGTCGCATTTTCAGCGAACTCCCCTCTTGAATCTGGACGCGAGCCGATGGGCGACCTTTACTCACCAGCTCGTCGGGGCGGCGCTCATCAAGTTTTCGGCATCCCGCTTATACCCCGGGCCTGAACCGCTGCAAGCGCATTTGGGACTCCTCGTGTTCAAGGATTACGCGGCTGCTCAGGAACTTTGGGATGCCGTTGAGCCAGTACTTCGCGCTTCTGGAATACAGAAAGTCATTTTTGGTCAAGAGAACTTGCACCTCTTTCCCGGCGCACCCAAAGATTGGCCAGAACTCGGTCATGCGCTTGAAAAACTGGGATTTGCGCCGGCAGAAGCCGAGCAGTTTGATCTTGAACGTGATCTCGCGGACTATGTTCTGCCCGAGTCGTGTGCGCTAAGCGAGGGAATCGTTGTCCGGCCATGCGCCGCTGACGATCTGACCGAGCTCACCCGGTTTTTTGATGAAGAGTTCCCAGGCCGGTGGAAGTACGACTCTTTGCAAAAGTGGCAGATCGAAGGTCCGCAAACCATCATGGGGCTGTTCGAAAACGGTCGATGTGAAGGTTTCGCCTTGATCCAAAGCGACGGGTGCCAGCTCCCGATTGGCGGTGCCGTTTGGAATCAGGATCTCGGAGCGAATTGGGGCTCGCTCGGCCCGATTGGAGTGAGCAAGGGAGTTCGGGGGCGAGGACTTGGCGACGCGCTCCTTGCGCATAGTTTGGTTGAACTCAAAACCCGTGGCGCCCGTAAGACTATTATCGACTGGACCACGCTCGGCGATTTTTACGGACGGCATGGCTTCGAGATTTCGAGAAGATACACCACTTATACCAAGGACCTTACATGAGTTTTGAGCAACTAAATTTGAAGTCGGAAGATGAAGTCGAGGCGATTTTGTCGTTGGCAATTCGCAAGAGCAGCGACGAGATCGACTTGAAATCTCGGCTCATGGAGACGGCCAGAGAACTTGGAATTTCGGAAGAGGCAGTCATGCAAGCCGCCAAGGAGTACTCCTCAAAGAGGGCGGTCACCAACGATCTGGCCGAATATCAGGAGTACCGAAAGCGGGGTTTCATCCAGCATTTGGTGCCATACGTCGTGGTAAACGCATTTCTGATCTTCATGGCGCGCGGCGATACTTGGTGGATTTATCCGTTGCTTGGATGGGGGATCGGGTTGGCGATCCATTTCGGAAACACCTTCTTCACAAAGCCGTCGGTGACGGATGACGAATTCCTCACTTGGCGAATGAAACGCCGAGCCTTAGAAAACGATTGACCGGTTACATCCGGGGCTTTTGTTCGACCATTCTGCCGTTCGGATTTGGAGTATCGACACCTTTCGGTCGCACCTGAACGTTGGCTTTCGGATCGATGCTGTTCATGAGAATCACGAAGATCATCCACGTACCGATCATCATGGCGGCAGCGACGAGGAACGCCTTCGGTCCAGACATCTTTTGGGGATAAAGGTACTGCTGGCGGAAACGTTCTTCATCTCCGCGCTCTCGCTCCATCAGCGCAATGACCTGCTCGACGGGCACTTGTAGCTTCTTTGCGGCTTCGTCCGCGCTCATCTCTCGCTCGGCCGGTTCAGCGCTCAACTGAAGTTTCGCGGCGACCATATCGAATTCAGCAGGGGTCAGAACCATGATCTTGCCTCTAGTTTACTGCCTTACTCCCTTCCAAGCTCGCGAACAACTGGCAAGTTCTACAAACTTCTGCGTGCGACCAGGTCAGAGGGCTCACACTTAGCGGTTCGCCGGTGTAAGGATGATATTGCTCCGCAAGGATTCCAGACTCCGTTGCTCGTGCTCGCGTCCACTGCATGACTTGCTCGAAAATCGCGGTACGAGAATCACTGGATTCGGCAAGCATGAGATCGGTCTGGGCAAGCCAATGAGTACAGATCACCCACGGATTTCCGGCGAAATCGTCCGTTCTGCGGAAGTAATAATCCCCCTGATACCTTGCCATCCCGCCCACTGGAGAATTCACCCAGAGAGCCGATCGAAGGGTCTGTGCGTTCTGCTTGACCTGAACAGAATCAACCGGCAAAGCCCCGAGTAGTCCTACTGCCAGCGTCGAAGAATCCAGCGTGGAATCAGGTGTGCCGTCGGGGTGCCGCATTCGGTAGAACGCAGCGAGATCTTCGTTCCAAAACCGCGATTTGAGTAGTTCTGCGAACTCCAAGCTTGCCGAATTCCAGCGCTCAGCAGAAGGTTCATCGCCGAGGACGCGGGCCAATTTTGCCCCGCCCGCGAGGCCTGCGCATATCGTTGCGAGGGTGTTGGTGTGGATTCCAAAGCGCTCTTCCCACAGGTCCCAACTCGGCTTTGGCTCACCGGTTTTGGCATCTCTGAATTCGACCATTTTGTCGCAGATGCGCTTGATCATCTTGGGATACCACCGAGCAATTCGCTCGATGTCGCCAACGGATTCAAAATGCTGGGCGATGGACCAAACCGTCAGCGCGCTTTCATCTTCTTGAATCGGCGACGAGAACTCGGTGGAGTGTTCGAACGGGTGCCAGCTCGCGCCAAGCGAACCGTCTGGCGAAAATTTGTGACGGAAAAAAGGTTCGTCAGGAGTGAGAAGCCCTTCGCAGAATTGGTGGTAGCGCTGGCTGAGTTCTGTGTGCCCCGCATCGTCGAGAATCGTGGCCACAAGCGCACCATCTCGTGGCCAAACGAAGCTGTATGTCGCGCGGTTGGTCTCCATGATGTCGCTGTCGTTGGCGGCCAAAATCGCTCCGCCATTATCAATCTGAGTTCGAATCGTCAGCAGCGAGCGTTCATAGAACTCTTGTGTTCTCGAATCTGGCAAAGTGACCCGATTCGACTTCAGACAAGACTTCCAGTAGCTCCGTGCGTAGCCAATCCGTTTGCCAATATCCCGCCCGCCCCATTCGATGAACCGTGAGACAGACTCTTCGATGCTCGGCGCGCAGACCATGCAATAGGTGAGCATCTCATCCGCATTCGCTTCCAAAGCAACCCTGACCGAAATTGTAGAATCGACAGAACCTTGCGAAATCGGGTTTGGATGTAGTTCGCCGTCTTCAGCATCAAGCCAAGTTCCGACCGAGTCCTTAAACGCTTTCAGCCCGGTGGTGTACTGGTGCAAACCATGGCTCGCGGTAAAAGCAGTGAACAGAAAGGCGTGCTTCCCCTTGTAATGGACGATGCCATCGACCGCCGGAATATAGGCGGCGGTGTCGCCGATATCCGTCTCCGCGATTCGCAAATCGTGCGTGAAGAAGACCCGCACCTCTCGGGAGTGAGACCGTAGATTCTCAACCCGGATTTTGCGCACATAGCAAGGGTGAACCGGATCAAGAGCGTCCGTGCAATGGAGGCGAATTCCGAGTCCGGAATGCTCGAAGACACAATCTCCGACCAACGTCGAATCTTCGTATCTGATCTGCCGATGCCAACCGTCGGAATCCAGCCACGAGAACTGATTTTCGACCCAAACCCCCATTCGAATCGGGTGCCCGCCGAGGTGATTTTGATGCCCAACGATCGGATAAAAGAGGTCGCGAATGGAGTAACGGTCATCAAACTGAATCATACAATGACCATTTCCAAGCACGAGTGGACGAGGCATATTGAATTGTGCCTCATCCACTTCGGCTCTGGCTCAGAGTGCCGGGTTGTTCATGATGCCCACGAACAGTAGCTCGCCGTGAGGCCCGGTCAAGGTGTAGGCAAAGGGGCGGTCGGCCTTGAAGTGGAAGTCCGTGACAGGAATACCCGCAGACCCAAGCATGATCTCAGTCGTTGCCGCGGCTTTCGTTCCAGATTCGTTGACTTGCACAAAGGTCCGGTGGACAATCGAACTGACAAAGTAATCGCCTTGCTTGCTTCCGATCCCAGAAAGGTTTGCTTCTCCGCCCTGGAAAATCGAGTTCAATCCCATCCCAGAGAGAATTTTCTTGAGGTCGTAGGTCGCGCGGCCTTCCCACTTCGGAATCGTCACCATCCCTTGATTTAGGGTTTGGGTCGGCTTTGCGGTACCGGAGATCGCCTTCTTGAGCGCGGCCATCGGAGTCACGCCTGGGCTCGGCAAGATAATGTTCATCGCGTACCCAGAGGTCACGTAGCTTAGCGAGACGGATTCGTAGCTTGAATACTTCTTGTACGGGATGAACAGGAACCGGTTCATGTAGGTCACCGGCGAGGTCTTTCCACCAGCCAGAGCGAAAGTGCCTTTCTCGTTGCCGTCAGGCATAAATTGAGTCTGCCAAGTGTCTTCGAATGCGATCGCATTGATCAAGAAGAGCACCTGGTTACGCAGCGCCATCGGCGTCAGCTGGCCTGGGATCATGCCCTTGGTGCTGTTTGTAATCCACTTGTTGATATGCTCGGCGGCATCGTCGTTTTCGAAATTGATTCCTTCGGCCTCGGCGGAGAATCGCTGTTGCAGCGCTTCGATGAAGGAGTTGTTCACCGAATACTGCTTGGAGGTCCAGAGTCCATTCGAGATCAAGATATTCGGAGATTTGAGCATCGGCAAGACGGAGCTCCATTCTTCCGAGCTGAGCGAATCGCTACCGAGAGCGGTGTTGATTTCCGTTCGGCTGGTGCCCTTTGCCCCTTCGCGTAGCATCGAAAGCGCGAGGTTGATGCTCAAGGGGGAGACGAACACATTGTCAGTCGGCGCCGCAGCGGTGATTCGATCCAAAAGTCGCTCGGTGAACCTGACTTGACTCTTGTTCAGTTTGGCGATGGTCATGGATTGCTTTTCGGACTCTTGAACGGCGATGGCTGCCGAGCAGGCTCCCAATCCTGGGATCAAGGCGAGGGCTAAGGCGGCGATTCGTTTCTCCATGGGTGTCGGACGTTTGGCCTTGCTCCTCTATTTCGCTGATTCAATGGTCGGGCGTGGGCCCGCCGGGATGTTTTGCCCACCCACCCCGCTCGACTTCGTCTCGCTCCCACATCCCGGCGGGTTGGGGAAACGGAGCGGATGAAATTGTGTTGGCGAAACTGATTAAAGATAGTCCCGACAGGTAGCATCAACTGGATAGTGCTCTACTTACTTTTGTCCCAGTTCACGTTCGGAAATGAATGGAATCTTTCGGATTTGAAGGTTACATGCGCCTGGAGCCAAGAGCTCTACGGCGGGAGATGGGACTACCTGGCGCTTTATGATTGGGACAATACGGAACTTCGGAAGGCCTCACTCAAGCGGAACGGGAAAGTTGTATTGGAAACCTCTGACGAGTGGCCCAATTGTCAGGGCGGTTTCATACATCTCGACGTCGGCTTTCCGTTGTTCATGGAGCAAAGTCAGCCAGGCATGGGCTCTTCCATGAGGCGGACGTTTTATCGAGTGGAGAGAGCAAAGCTCACGCCGATTCTGCGATTAGAAAAGCAAGAAGGTGGCCCGATTCTACGGGATATCGACAAAGACGGCGAATTCGAGTGGATCGTTGACGACTACGATTACTACACTTATTATGGATCCACGCCTAAATGGCTTAAGGTCTACAAATTCGGCAAAGATCGCCGTCTCCACCTGTGGAAGACTTGGAAAAACCAGAACGGACTTCGCCTTCCATCAGTCGCTTTCTCTGACTCGAGTCCGATTTGGCAACCGCCTGTTCGACTTAAGCCCTGACGAAAGGGCCGCTGGATCAATACTGATTCGGCTGATTCTCCCCCTAACCCCCCTCATGGGCTTCGCCAATGAGGGGGGAACTCAGAATATATCACCGAGTCGGCGCAAAGACTTCTAGCACATAGCAAGGTGCATCACAAGGGTCATACATCTCGCACAAAATGCGGCAACGATCCGCTTCTGAGTGGCACTTGAAATATGGACCGTCGCATAGCTCAGGGTCAGCAAAGGTGGAGCATGATTGCACGTCTAGCCAAAAGTTCACGATCAGATACCCTTTGCTCTCCCACTCATCGCCGGGATCAACGAACTGAAGGTTCTCCCTTTCTATAAACTCTTCGGCTTTCTTTAATTCTGATTCGTACTCTGCTGGATCCTTGAAATCGATCTGCCGAAAGTAGAACATCGAAGTGACGGTTTCTTTGGGGTACGGGTGGGCAAGGCCAAGCAACTGACCACCTTCGGGTGGGGGTGGAACCTCGCTCAAGTTTAGCCAAAGGCAGCTAAGCCATCCGGTGCCATTGTAGAAGCCGGGGATGAATATACCGAACGCTTGACCGAACATCGGTTGGTCTTTATGAACGTAGGTGTATGCGAACAGCTTGCTGGGCTTCATTATTTGGTCCTTTAGCGATTCTACTTCGCATGCAGGTTGAACTTGGAATTGGAATCGCCGCGATGATTTTCTCCCCCCTAGCCCCCCTCATTGGCAAAGCCCATGAGGGGGGCTAGGAGGTCGGGGCGCAACTTGGAATTGCAGTGTGGTGGGAGCGTCAGGGGAGTGGGAGTTTGGAGATGGTTCCCCCTGATCTAGGACCAAATCCCCACAAATAGATTGACACTCTGGGCGCTGGAGTGCCAAAATCTAGCAGTCAAGCACGGGGATTGCTATCAATTTCAAGCCCGTGCGCGTAAGAACAACTATGGCAAACATCAAACCTTTGGGCGATAAAGTCGTCGTGAAGCTCATCGAAGCCGAAGAAAAGACCGCCAGTGGTCTTTATCTTCCTGACAGTGCCAAGAAGAAGCCAACCGAGGGCGAAGTCATTGCCACCGGCAACGGACGAGTCTTGGACAACGGTCAACGCAACACGCTGAATGTCAAGGTCGGCGATCGCGTTCTCTTCAGCAAGTACGGCGGAAATGAAGTCAACGTGGACGGTCAGGACTACACGATCCTCGACGAAGACCAAATCTACGCCATCGTCAACAACTAATTCACTTAAAGGAGAAAACAAACATGTCTGCAAAAAATCTTACATTCGAAGAATCGGCACGACGCGCGCTGGAGCGCGGTGTCAACAAGGTCGCTGATGCGGTGAAGGTCACCCTCGGCCCCAAGGGCCGAAACGTGGTGCTCGACAAGAAGTGGGGCAGCCCAACCATCACTAAGGACGGCGTTAGCGTCGCTAAGGAAATCGAACTCGAAGATCCAAACGAGAATATGGGCGCGCAGCTCTGCAAGGAAGTTGCTAGCAAGACCAACGACGTTGCTGGCGACGGCACCACCACTGCTACCGTTCTCGCACAGTCGATCGTCAACGAAGGTCTGCGATACGTTGCTGCTGGCGGTAACCCAATCGCTGTAAAGCGCGGCATCGACAAGGCCGTCGCTCTCGTTGTCGAGCAGATCAAGGCTGCCAGCGAGCCGGTCAAGGATAAGGAGCAAGTCGAATTCGTCGCGACCATCGCTGGTAACGACCCAGAAATCGGAAAGCACGTTGCCGAAGCCATGGACAAGGTCGGCAAGGATGGCGTGATCACCGTCGAAGAAAGCAAGAGCCGAGAGACCGTTCTTGAAGTCGTCGAAGGTATGCAGTTCGACCGCGGCTACATTTCGCCTTACTTCGTCACCGATCCAGAGCGCATGGAAGCCGTTCTTGAGAATCCTCTGATCCTCATCCACGAGAAGAAGATCAGCAGCGCGCAAGACTTCTTGCCGTTCCTCGAAAAGGCATCCACCGCTCGACGGCCAATCTTGATCCTCGCTGAAGATATCGAAGGCGAAGCTCTGGCCACCATCGTGCTCAACAAGATTCGCGGCGTTCTGCAGATCGCGGCTGTCAAGGCTCCTGGCTTTGGCGATCGACGAAAGGCAATGCTCGAAGATATCGCTGTTCTCACCAACGGCACCTTCGTTAGCGAAGATCTCGGCACCAAGCTCGACAACGTGACCATCGACCTCCTCGGTACCGCCAAGAAGGTGGTTATCACCAAGGAAGAAACCACGATCATCGAAGGCGCCGGCACTAAGGATCAGGTCCTCGGCCGAATCGCTCAGATCAAGGCACAAATCGAAGCCACTGAAAGCAACTACGACCGCGAAAAGCTGCAAGAACGACTTGCTAAGCTCAGCGGTGGCGTGGCTGTGATCAAGGTTGGTGCAAGCACCGAAACCGAGCTCAAGGAAAAGAAGCACCGCTACGAAGATGCTCTTTCGGCAACTCGCGCAGCTGTTGAAGAAGGCATCGTTCCTGGCGGCGGAACCACTTTGCTCCGCGCTGCTGACGCCATCGACGCCAGCAAGTCGGAAGGCGACGAGCTCACCGGTATGTTGATCGTGAAGCGAGCACTCGAAGCTCCGCTCCGCACTATCGCCGAGAACGCAGGCATGGAAGGCAGCGTGGTCGTTGGTCAGGTCCGAGGCAGCAAGGCTCCGATGGGTCTCAACGCCGCTACCGGCGAAATGGTTGACCTCGTCAAGTCGGGCATCGTCGATCCTGCAAAGGTGACCCGAAGCACGATCCAGAATGCTGCATCCATCGCGGGTCTGGTTCTCACCACTGAAGTCTTGGTGGTCGAAAAGCCAGAGCCGAAGAAGGCCATGCCAAACCCAGGAATGGGCGGCATGGACGGCATGGACTACTAAGTCTAGATTGACTTAAGTCCACCGGTCCCCTTGGTCAGATTTGGCCAGGGGGACTTTGATTTTGAATCCCGCTCACCAGATTTTCTGTAATATTGATAGAGATGATCTACCCAAAGGACCATCGTGTCAAAACTAGTCAGGACGGCGATACGCTGACGATAACCTATCGACTCGGGAAAAGAATCTATGCATTAGGTTCGTTACTGATTTTCTCATTTCCATTCCTTCCACTCTTAAGCGTCGGGTCAGTTACACGTTCTGGTGAAGTCCAAACTCTACAATCGATGGTCGGCACTGGATTGTTTATTGCACTGTTTTTTTGGCCACTTTGCTATTTGAGTCTTGTGTTTGCAAAGAATTTTGTAACGGTCAAAGCGACCAAGAGCAAGCTAGAAATTGTGAACGGCCCACTTCCATTCTGCCGTACTCGAGAATACGATGCCGAAAAGATCATTCAGTTTTTCGTATGTGATGTTAGGTCGAATCGCACTTTGATTGACTCGGTGAAACTGGTAGACACCGAACACATTGTTCGGCCAGTGACAGACCAACACCCGAGTAAGTTCGCCGCATTGGATATCTGCCATTCTCTCCAGCAGTTCTATGGGCTTGAGAAGAGAGAGATATACGGGCTAACGACGCATCAAAAGCCGAATATCAATCACTAGTTATGCGTCGCCTCAGGACCAATAAGTGAGAAACTGATTGCAATGATCTATCCAAAGGACCATCGAATCAAAATCACTCAAGACGATGATACGTTGACGATTCGTTACCGATGGACGAACCGAGTCCTTGCAGTGATCGCGCCGTTTCTATTTATTCTTCCACTATCGCCTTTGATAAGCCTTATCATGGGAACGAGTTCCGGAGAACCTCAGAATCTGTTACCTTTGTTTGGAATCACTTCGGTTTCCGCCATATTTTTTTGGCCGCTTAGTTATAGCGCTCTTGCCCTCGGTGCAAATTCCACCACAATCACTGCAACCAAGGAGCGGCTGAATGTAAAATCGGGGCCCTACATTTGGCATCGTGTGCGTGAATATGATGCTATTGATATCATTCAATTCTTTGTAAACGGCGTAGGCCTTAGCCACGATCATGGTGATTCGGTTAAGCTGCTCGACGCGATGCACATCGTACGGCCAGTGGCAGACAACCTGCCTGGACACATTGCAGCTTTAGATATCAAGCGTACTCTTCAGACCTTTTTCGGGCTTGAGGACAAAGAGATCTACGGTGTTCCGACGCATCGGAACCCAGATCACACTTAGAGCGTTGACATAAGAGATCGCAGTCCCCGCGTCGACTAGGTTCATCTATGGGGCAATTAACCTACCAATCACAAACAGAGGAACTTTCAGATGAGCCGACAGAGCCATTGGATGAGAATGTCGCAAGCAGGGAAGAGGAATTAGCACGAGAATATCGTCTAAGTTTGCTCATTGCACGCATTGGCCTCGCACTAATTGCAATCCGCTTCTACGTTCTATATTCGATAGGAGATGATTCGCCAGGAGTAGGAATAGAGGTTTTTGCCATACTCTTCCTATATTTTGCCTTCTGTGGAATATCGTTTCTAGTATTGCTACGATGTAGATTGAGGTGCCCCAAGGGACGAGGTATCGCTTCTTGGAGAGTTCTTTTCATGCCGATAATGTTTGCGGCATCGAGCATTGTAGTTCTTTTGCTCCCACTTACTATTGAGTGGGTACGTCATATCTTGGGCTTCAACTAATGAGCGACAATTTGAGCGAACATGATCCGCGGGAATTGGCGTTGCTTGCGGCATTCGAAACACTTGTGAAGGTGGTCAGTAAAGGACTTGGAGTCCAGCTTCTTTGTGCGTTGCTTGGGCTTGTCGCAAATGCACTCAACGTTTTGATACTGTTGGGAGTACCGATGTTCTTTACTAACATGGTAGTGACTTTCGTTTTAACATTGAAGTTGCTGTGGTTTCGACTCAAATGTCCCAAGGGTAGTGGGATATCTGGTTGGAAAGTTTCGGTTGTGCCGATTCTGTTCGTTTTATCCTCAATTGGATTGCTTTGCCTGTCCATTTATGTCTGGATTCTATATGAGAGGGAACGATCGTAACCAAATATGCGCCATTCGAAAGAAATGTCGCGTCAGGGAGAAGACACTAAGCATGCAGAAGCAACCGGATTTTGAAGCCATCGAATTGCGCGATAAGTACGAATTGTCAGTCATCGTCGCCAAAGTCGGCATGTTTGCATATGTCATCCACTGGCTCGCCTTGAGTATCGGCGGGATTCCGAGCGCATTGAACGTCGTTCTCTGGAATGTTCTTGTACTAAACTTTCTGTTTGCCCTGTTTCTGATCCCTCCACTAATCTTCCATTGGTTTAGGTGTTCCGGTAAAGCGCGACTACCGTTTTGGGCGTGATTGCGCCATCGTTAGCTTTGGTGATCGTCGCATTATTTTTGTTTCGGTCCGAGCTGATGTCAATGTCGAATACTTTTAACTTGATGGACTGACCGGAGCTGCTTCTCGGGCATTAGTGATCGATCTCAACGTCATTGATCGTGTCTCGAAATTTTGCACTCCACTTAGCCTATGCAGCCGCAAACTCTGTTCAATTGGCATTTGATCCTTGAGCTCCTGCAAGGGGCAGGAAAACACGCCCCAAAACCCCCACAAAAATGACCGCAAAAATAACAGGGATGCGCGATATTCACGAAAAAGTCATGATAGAAACTGTTTTCGCGGTCAAATATTTCATATAATTGCCTTGGAGGTTTCCGCGTAGTTTTGCGGGAGTGGGCCTCCGGTTTTCTCGGCCTCAGGGCCAGGGATGCATTTATGAAATTGAAATCTATTCTACTTGTTGCAATGGCAGTGGCTTCGGTGCCCGCATTCGCCCATTTCGAGACGTACTATGGCGTACTTTCTGGAGCAAACGAAGTACCAGCAAACTCCTCACCAGCAACCGGCTGGGCTCGAGTCACGCTCGACCTCGACCTGTTCACCATGCGCGTCGAAGCCCAATTCTCGGGTTTGACCGGTAACACCACAGCATCGCACATCCACGCCGGCAATGGTCCTGGCACTAATGGTGGCGTTGTCACTACTTTGCCGTCGTTCCCAGGATTCCCTCTCGGCGTCACCTCGGGAACCTACGACAACACGTTTGATATGGCTCTCGCCAGCAGCTACAACCCGACCTACATCGCGAATAACGGCGGTACGGTCTCTACGGCGTTCAACGCGTTCCGATCGAAGTTGCTGCTCGGGCACGCATACTACAACATCCACACCACAACCTATGGTGGCGGCGAACTCCGCGCAAATCTGCAGGCAGTTCCAGAGCCAGGAACCATGATCGCTGTCGGTGCTGGCCTTGCCGGTATCGCCGCTCGCAAGCGACGAAAGAAAGCCTGAATCCAGTCTGATTCAAAATCATCTCCCCGCTGTTGATTTCAACAGCGGGGAGATCTTGTTTTCGCCCTGAATGGCTGCCGGGTAACCTCGGTTCATGACCGACTTTCTGACGACATACCGCCTCACACGCCAGCGCTTCGACGACCTCGTGCGAAGCTTTCCCGAGCAGCATTTCCACCACCGAATTGTGGCGGAAACGCTTACGATGGCGGAAATGGCGATGCACGTTGCGGGTGTCGAGATCTACGTGATCACGTCGCTCTTGGTGCGCGAAACCAATGAATGGGAGAAGCGGATGATCGGCTGCGCGTTCAACGGCGTGGTGAACAACAACCCTTTCCCGTTCAGCGAATCCGAGATGACTCGGGAGTCAATGCTGAACGCGCTGGATGAAGCGCGCAAACTCACTGAATCGGTGATGAGTTCGGGCGATGACTCGATCCGCCGCCGAGAAATTAAGAGCGTTCTTGGGCCGATGATCGATGGTGATGGCGCAATGGCCAGGCTCTGCGCGCACCCGTTCTATCACCAAGGGCAGGGGTATCTGATCTTGCAACTTGTCGCGGGCTAACAATCCCAGAGTCAATTACGTTTTTCCTTCTACCGATTACTCATGAGACAAGCCGTTTCATCTAAGTCAGCGGCCCATGGCTGAGATCAATTGCTTAGAAATGCGCGATGTGCGATCCGAATGATGATTGAGCCGACTCAGACCCTAGAGAAAGTAAACACCCTGGGTTCGTCTCGATCGAATCTTTGTACTTCTAAATGAAGTGATTGCTTATCGTCTGTCCATGCCTTGATTGGTACATTCGATATTGGAATGATTAGATCGTTCAGTGGTTCAGGGGTTTTTCCAGGAGCTTGGTGGAGGCACCTCCGAAACGCTTCGGTGACCACCTCCAGCTCTTTTGAAAAATAGCTGATTTTGAACTCTGTATCGTCTTCTAGAGGAAGCTCAAGCACTTTCGCTACAATCGGATAGGCCAGCAACGAACTCATAATTTTGAAATTCGCATTCGAAATGGCAATGCGTTGTTGTTCGAGAGGAAGCCGAGTCGACCGAACTTTCTCAACGACTCCTGCGACTATATCGGCCTTAACATTTCCTTGACTCATGCGCAATTCAGCAACTGCCAATCCGGCTGGAGGAATTTCTGCTTCGCTTTCCGACATACCGAACCTTTCATAACCCTTCGGCAATTTTGAAATCTCTATAGATTGGAACATCTCTACAATCTGAAATTGGTAAATAGATTTCCAATTTGGTACTGCAGTATCCTTCATAGTCTTGATAAGAAACCACTCGTACCTAGGGTCGTTGGTTTGATACGCAGATGCCATGATTTGGTTTACGAGAATGGATGTCATGCTGCTGTGAACCACGCCGGCGATAACTCCTGGAATATGTTTTAGTTGGAGGATAAGTCGGTC
This sequence comes from Armatimonadota bacterium, assembly GCA_017303935.1. Classification (NCBI taxonomy): domain Bacteria; kingdom Bacillati; phylum Armatimonadota; species Armatimonadota bacterium. The sequence goes on from JAFLBD010000001.1 coordinate 498,858, forward strand.
CGCCACTCGAAATCGCGCTAACGCCTGCATGTGGTCGCCATCTGCGCTTGAAACAAATGCCAGCTTGGACATTACATTCACCCAATTCCGATAAACGGACAATTCTGGGAAAATGACTCCCGCGCCGTCTTCCCAATTGCGTTCCAGTAGCAAAAAATCGTATTCTGCCAATCGCTCTATTTTTGTTAACTCAGGAGCGTTTGCCTTTTCAAACTCGCGCCACTTTTGAAGGTCGATTTGGCCTTCAGGTACGGGAGTCAAGAACCGATAGGAATTTCGTCCACGACCCAGAATCTCCTGGTAGAGGGTGGCTCCGTTTTCGTCTTCAGAAACTTGCGGTAACGACTGCTTAAATTCGGCCAATGTCGTCGGCAGCCCAATTTGCTTTGCAACGGCAAGATTCTTTTCCAGGTTTGGCTCAGGAATTTCTTCACCCTGGCTCACTCCAAGGCATATTGCCAACACCAACGCCAACGATAAGGAATGCACTCAGTCATAATACTTCTAATTGCTGAGGTACAAGCGTGTTATTCTTTTGCCAGCCTCGAAGTCGAACCTGATCGGCTAATTATTATCGCCAACTGGAGAGTCAAAGTGATCTCCATAGATTAGATACTTCTAGGATAACAAGAACTTCAGCATAGAATATTCAAATGAGTGTGAAACAGGCCGACTCTGCAGACCTCGATGGAAGCATCGCACAAAGGCGCCTCAAGATGAGCGTTTGGCTCGCCATTTTCGGAACCGTCGCAAACTCAATATTCGTGAACTTGTATGTTTGGTCTGCTGTCTGGCGAAGAGAATTATCCACTGAAATAGTGGGGAATCATGGCCCGTGGGCCTATACAATCCATGATTCCAGAATGAGCGGCCTGTTCAACCTCAATCTTGTTTGGAGCGTCGCTTGTTTTGTGACGATGACCATTCTGAAGGCACGTTGCAGGCCCAAAACGGGCGTCGGGTACTTAGTTATCTTTTTCGTTCCAGTGATTCAATTTGTGCTGTGGCTCGTTGGTTATCTTCTGGTCGGGTGGGCCTTCGATTAGCTTCAATATTTGTCAATTAGGTCACTCATCTTGCCAGCTTATCGATCCCAATCAGCAACAAAGAAAAATACTTCACTGCGCAAGTTTAGCAAATGTTCGAAAGATGCACCAGGTAGACAAATAGTCTATTCCTGGTGCATCCAATCTCACGCTATGTAGGGGCTGATCAAGCCCGCTTTCGTCGCTTGAATAGAAATGCGCCAATTCCAGCCGAGAGGGCGAGGATTGTGCCGGGTTCCGGAGCGACCACCGAGGCCATCGAAACCGGATTTACTAACACATTGCTGCCGAACGAGTTCAACTCAGCACCGGACATCGAAACTCTAGTGATCAATCCTCGGCTGGTGTTTGTGATGTCCTTACCGGTGTAATAACCTCCAACGTGTCCGCCAGCCGCGCCAGTGGCACTAGCCAGTGAATTTAGCGTAAACGATGCGAGGAAACTTGTACCGGTGCTACCAATATAAGAACCCCGCCCAATCCCAATAAAGGTGCTAGTAGTTAAAAACGAGTTGCTCGCAGAAACGGAAATCTGTGCCGGAGCACTTCCGGCGGTGTAAGTGACGGTATTCCCGTTGGCATTAAAAGTACTGTTATATTTGTAAGCGTAACTCGTCCCGGCGCGGACTTGGTGCGTTAGGAACACTCCAAACTCATTCTTTGCGATTCGGTCAATCGAGGTTGCGCCAGGATCAGTGTAAAGAGTCGATGGCGATAGGAAACCGCTGTAGATCGTCGAACTGTTAGCCGAGCTAATCACGTTTGTTCCGTTTACGAAATAGATATTGGAATTGACCATATCGAGTGCAAAGCTTGTTGCACTGACAGTCGCATCGGCGATAAGTTGACCTGAGTTGTAGTCATAAACGAACATTCGGCCGTTGGTGAGAACCCAAGCTTCGTTGGTGCCCTTCTTGATCTGGATCTCTCGAATGTCGGTATTGAACGCTCCGAACGAACCGAGGTAGACACCAGAGTCTCCGTCGAATCGGTGGATTTTTCGAGTGGCGGTTGTAGACGATCCGTTGTCTGCCGCCATAACGAGCTCAAAACTTGCGAATGCGTTGCCACCAACTAGTGCAACTGACGCCAACAAAATCAGCTTGGACATTCCAAGATTATATGCCAAAGAAGGCGAAAGTGGGAATGTTTATTTACGAGTTTCGAGGCAACCTTCATCGCTGAGTGCTCGTTCGATTCGATAGTCCGGATAGAGCCAAATCACGCCCACGATACAATACAGCACGATCGAAATCACCGGCTGGAATTGCGAAATTCCGATGGCCATGGTGTACAGCAAGAGCGAGATTCGCCCCTTAACGTCCTCGCCAATCGCTCTAGCCAGAGCTGAATCACTTTCGTGATGCAAGAGCAGCGTGCGCACCAAAATACTGTACGAGATCGCGGCCATCAGCAGGATGAATCCGTACAGGGCAACCGGGCCTTGCTGAATGCCAGTACTGCCCATCCATTGTGTGGCCCATGGCACCAGTGAGAGCCAAAAGAGCAAGTGCAGATTTGCCCAGAGAGTCCAGCCCCTGACCACCGTTACGGCTTGCAACAGGTGGTGGTGGTTGTTCCAATAAATCCCGACAAACACAAAGCTGAGCAAATACGACCAGAACACCCGGCCCACATTCGCGAGGTCTGTCAGTTGCGAGCCAGCCGGTGCACGAAGCTCGAGCACCATGATCGTAATGATGATGGCCATCACGCCATCGCTAAATGCTTCGAGTCTGCCTTTGGTCATTGCCCGCGAATAGGGACGAAATCTCGAAGCAACGCGCACCTTAATCTGAGAAAATAGAACCATGATTTTGGCGAGCATGATTTTGGCCAGCCCCACGCCGATCGCTAAGGTGAGCCTTGTTCCGCCCGAGCCTCTGACACTAGGCGGCTACACGGCTCGTGGCGGCGCCAAATTCGTGCCTGGCGGAGACGAGATATCGGTGCGCGCCTTCAAGCAAGAACGAAGCGTGATCGTCGTCGCCGAGATGCTCACCATCCCAGAGAGCTTGCTGGACGCGGTACAGGCCAGAGTCGGCCCAAACCTTCGAGTGGTGCTGATCGCGACCCACACTCATTGCGCTCCAGATAGCCAAAGACTCAATTCCAGGATGACCTTCCCGGTACCAGGGATCGCGACGTTCAATCGGCGCTGGCTCGATTGGACCGCCGATAAAATCGCAACGGCAGTCAACCAAGCTCCCCCCATGGAGGGGCGATGGCAAATGCAGCAAGCGCGCGTCGGACTTTCTCGACCGCGAAGACAGGGAGGAGTGCCAACGCAAATTGCGACCAGATTCTTGCTAAACGGTCAGCCAATCTTGGACATTTTTGCGGCCCATCCCACCCTCTTCGACGAACAGGAACTAAAGTTGCGGGGCGACTGGCCTGGAGAGTTGATGAACCGCACGAGCGGAATGGCCGTCACAGGCGCGATTGGCGATCTCTCGCCGGTGCCGATATTTCCGAAGCTAGACGGCAAAACGAATTCGATTACCTTCGCCCGAGAACTCGACACCGCACTATTGAAATCTCGCCGATCCGAGCTTGGAAATCAGCCATTCAAAATCTGGACTCAGACCATCGAACTGCCGAAAGTCACGCCGCACCCAACTTTTGCGAAGGAGTACAAAGTCACCGATCAGTTGGCCGAATCGGTAGTAGGCAAATTTGCCCCGCCAATTGCTCAGCTCACGTTCATTAAGATTGGAGAATGGACATTGGTGGGAGTTCCGGGAGAGCCCACCAGCGAAGTCGCTCGAATGATTCGGGGACTACGACCAAAGACCGAGGTGATCAGCCATGTGAATGGATGGTGCGGGTATATCCTGAGCGCGCCAGATTACGGCCGAGGAGGATACGAAGCAACGCTTGCGTTCAACGGTCCTACGATGGCGCAGGCAATAGTAAATGCCGCCCGCAAGGGACTGAAGAACTCACCGAATTGAGGCGAGGTAGGGGTCGTTCGGGAACGCGCTGCTGAGGCCAGCAATGACTTCGGCGCGGTTGGCGATGAAGTCTTTTGCAAAAAATGGACGCACGTCTCCACGATCGAAGAAGTACGCCGTATTGGTCTTCAAGTTGATGAGAATATCGACTGAGTGCTGATTGCCGACGAACCGGACCGCGTATTGGGCCGATCGTTCCTTGGGAGCCTTGTAAGGTGCGTCGTGCCGGCACATCAGTTTGTCGCGGGTCGGTACGAACGCGTCACCCCATCCGGTCTGAGCCATTTCCCACTTCTTCACTTCCGTTTCGAATGGCATTCGCTCAACGCTGGCTTTTGAACCAACTTTGACCAATCGGCAAAGCTCGATCCTCTTTGGAGCGGAGAGCACGGCTTTTCGCTCTGATTCAAATGAATCATCAATCGGAGAAAGAGGCTTCAGATACGGGTATGCCATCATGCCAACAAGGCTTATTGTTACTGACCAAATTGATCGAATAATGATGACCATCAGCGCTCCACAGAATCTATGCCACAGCCCAATCACCACAGAGGCCGTTACAATTGCCAGGTTAAGAAACAAAGGAGAAGGCAACTGAATTGTTACCAAAAGTTTTGCAGATGATGAAGTTTGAAACGCCAAATTATCGATCAAGTCGCTGGCATCAGCTGGTCGAACTACGCCGCGAAGTGCTGCGCAAACCACTCGGCCTCGACTTTTCTGTGGAAGATTTAGAGTCTGAATCCGACTGTCTTTTCATGTGCGCGGTTCATCAAGATCAAGTGGTCGGGACACTGCAATACCGAATTTTGGATTCAGAGACCGTTAAGATGTGTCAGGTCGCGGTTCATCCAGACTTGCAGGGGTCGGGTGTTGGAGCAGCCCTTGTGAAGAAGTCCGAGGTGTGGATGCGGAGCTTGGGCTACTCGCAGATCGTTCTTCACGCCCGCGAATCCGCCGTGGCGTTTTATCTCAAACTTGGCTACTCACTCGTTGGCGAGCCATTTGTCGAAGTCGGTATCCCACATCGCAAAATGTCCCGAACCCTTTGAATCTGGACTGAATTGGACGATAATTAGAGAATATGGCTCATCAGTACGACGAATTCTTGCGATCCCGCCAGGCTCAAATGGAAAGTCTTGTGCAAGGAGTATTGGTAGACGATCTAGAAGCGATGGAGAAGTATGAGTCCTCATGCTTCCAGATATTGTCAAGTCTTTCTGAAGATGATGGGGCCAAGTTATTTGATAAGTATTGTAAAGTCCGTGGACGGACTATCGCATTAAAGATTCTAAACTTGTGCGAGCAAGTTATTGCCGACTTCGAAACCAGCCAACGGAACCAAAAAACAATTAAACAGAATCAAGCATCGGCTGGTAAAGGTCGCAAGGCTACTGCAGATCGTCGCCGAAAAGCAGCGGGCGCATTTGCGAGCGTACTGGCTGCGGATGAACCTGACAATGATCCTGAACTGAATCACATTCGAAAAGTGATAAAGGAAGGCTGTCTCGGACACACAGAACCAATAGATGCTGATTATCTAAAGAGACTGCATAAACATATCGATAAGACGATTAATCGAGTTCTTGATCCCAAGAAAGTTTCACGAAATTTCAACAGAATTCGAAAGAGAAACGAAAAAAGAACTCTGATGTATCTACGAACGATCCAAAATGATCAACTTCCAACAGGGTATGTGGAAACGATCGCTTCGGAGATTATGCCGACTCTGTATTTCTTGGCGTTTCCTGAGGAACCTAAGTTTGCGTCTGAGTTTGAAGAATTTTACATTACTCGGAATAGAAAAACGGAACTTAGATTACTACTTTCTTTCCTCGTTCATCGCGGAATATCAAATGAAAAGCTACTAGCATTTTGCGAACGAGAATACAACGCGCCGCCTGTGTCGGAAATTGATCGCGAAAAGACAGAACAAATGATTGGCCATCTTTTGCTTAAGCCCTAAACTCCAGCAAACTCACGACGATCGAACACCAGATCGTCGGCAATTTTCCAGATTTCAGGATCAATTCGATTCTCCGGTTGAATCTTGCTAAAGTGCACAATCGCACTCGTCAATCCAGCCTCTCGGGCGGCATGCAAGAACACGGAATTCAGCACCATCCGCGCCGACGGCTTAAGGCCAAATGAAATATTTGACACGCCCAGCGTGGTATTCACTCGTGGGTGGCGACGAGTGATCTCGCGGATCGCGTTGCAAGTCTCCACGCCGGCGGTCCTGAATTCTTCGTCGCCTGAACCCAAAGTGAAGGTCAAGCAATCGATAAAAACATCATGATCTGGCAAGCCGTACTCGCGGGTCATTGCCAGAAGTCGCTCGGCAACTTCGACTTTTCGCTCCGAAGTTTTTGCCATTCCGGATTCGTCAATGGTGAGTGCAACGACACCAGCCCCGAACCGGCGAGCCAGTTCTAGCACTTTGCGGGTCCGGCCCTCACCATCCTCAAAATTGATGGAGTTGATCAATGGTTTCCCAGCGAGGCACTTCAAGGATGCTTCGATCACCGGGACCTCGGTCGAGTCGATCATGATCGGCACCGTGATTTGGGTGTTGTATCGTTGAAGCAAGGTCGTCATGTCCCGAGTTTCATCCCGTCCAACGTACGCCGTGCAGACGTCGAGAACGTGCGAGCCTTCCGCTTCTAGCTCTCGGGCGAGTTCGGTCAAACCTTCCCAGTTCTCCGCGGCGAGCATCTCCTTGAACGCGCGGCTTCCATTCGCGTTTGTCTTCTCGCCGATGATAAGGTAACTCGAATCCTGTTGATACGGCTGGAACTGGTACAGGCTCGAACATCCCACCAACGAAAGTCCACTGGCTCGCTCATCGCTAGTCAAATCGAAATCGAAGCCAGGATACAGTCCCTGAACTTTCCGCCAATGACAATCTGCGGTGTGAGCTCGGTTGTTGGCAACCTGAGCAACCGCACGAATATGATCTGGCGTTGTGCCACAACATCCACCGACAAGTGCCACGCCAAATTCAGAAATGAACCGGTCGTGATGGTGGGCAAGATCTTCGGGTGAGAGTTTGTAAACCGCTTTTCCGCCTTCCATTACGGGAAGTCCTGCGTTGGGTTGGACCGAAATCGGGCGGGTGCTGTTCTGACAGAGATACCGAATATGCGGCGCCATCTCCACAGGACCGGTCGCACAGTTGATGCCAATCGCAACGATCTGTGGGAAGCACTCAAGCATGTTCAACGCCGCACCAATTTCCGATCCGACGAGCATCGTGCCGGTTTGCTCCATCGTCACTTGGGCGATCAGTGGGAGCTGCTTTCCAGCCTGGTTCATGGCATCAATCGCGCCTACGATGGCTGCCTTCGCCATCAGCAAATCTTGCAAGGTCTCGATCAAAAGAACGTCAACGCCGCCTTCGATCAATCCCAAATAGGAATCGCGGTAGGTGACATAGATTTCATCAAAAGTGGTGTGCCCCAGACTGACCAACTTCGTTCCTGGACCAATCGCCCCCGCGACAAACTTGCCGCTAAATTTGTCAGCTGCGCGACGAGCGACGATCGCTGCTTGCTTGCTGAGTTCGTAATCAAGTTCAGGGATGTTGTATTCGGCCAATACGAGGCTACTTACGCCGAACGTGTTTGTTTCAACGACGTCGCTTCCAGCAGCGAAATACCGTTCGTGGATCGCCTGAATCACATCTGGCCGGGTGAATACAAGTGCTTCGTTGCATCCGTCGTAATTGTTTCCGCTGCGCAGAGTCGCAATCTCGTTGACGTAGGGCGGATACAACGGATCGGGACGCAGTTCAAAATCGTCCGCAGAAAGCCCAGCGGCGTGGATTTGAGTCCCCATGCCACCGTCCCAAACCAAGACGCGCTCTTGAAGGGCTAACAGAAAGTCGGAATTGAACTTCATCGGATGTACTTATCTATTATAGGCCGCCGCGCGTGGAAACGTTTCTTGGTTGCAAAGTACGCTTAGCGCATGAATTTTGAGTCCCTTGCTGACGCCAAGTCCCGCATCCACGAGCTGAGCTATTTCCAAGTTCTTCCGCTCGAAGCAGGGTTTTCTGGGACTGCAAGGTTTGATCGGCTGTTTTTGGGGCCTGGAACGAAGCACGACTTGGAGCGTGTTCTCACCGGTTGGCCTGCTGAAGCTCCGTGCTATTTGTTGGATTCCGGTGCACACCCTGTGTCTGCGAACGATCTACTTGGGCTCGGAGCAAACGAGGGACTTCACCTTCCGGCTCAGCCGAACTTGGTTCACGAAGGTGGACTCGCGGGGCTGAAGACCGTTGTACACGCCCTGCTCGACCCAGAAACGGGCTGCCCCTGGGATCTCAAACAGACGCATCAATCCCTCACGAAATACTTGATCGAAGAATCTTATGAGCTGATTGAAGCGATCGAACGCGGGAGCATGGATGACATGCGCGAGGAACTTGGCGATGTGTTGCTACAGCCAATCGTGCATGCGGAGATGGCGAGCCGTCGGGGCGAGTTCGATATCGAGCAGATCGCACAGCAACAAGCGGAGAAGTTGGTCCGCCGACATCCACATGTGTTCGGGGACGTGGTGGCTAATGATGCAGAACAAGTGCTGAAGAACTGGGACGCGATCAAGAAAGCAGAAAAGGGTACGCCAAAAGAGACTTCGATTCTGGATGGAGTTCCGCGATCCATGCCTGCGCTCAGTCGAGCGCTGTCAATCAGTAAACGTGCAGCGCGCGCTGGCTTTGAATGGCCGGATATCGAGGCGGTCTTTGAGAAACTCCATGAAGAACTAGCCGAACTTAGCGAGGCAATGGCAGGGAAGGAACCCGCAAAGATTGAGGCAGAACTTGGCGATCTACTGTTCACAGTCGTTAATATCGCGCGATGGCTCGAAGTCGATAGCGAAGCAGCCCTTTCGAAAATGCTCCAACGGTTCACATATCGATTCAAGTTTATGGAGCTTTCCACCGAAAAACCGCTGGATTCACTCTCTGCCGAGGAGTTTGACGCCCTCTGGGTTAAGGCAAAGTTGAGCCTAAACGGGTAAAACGAGGCATGCCCTCCAACGACGCAGGCATCTATAACAATATTTTGGAAACCGCCGGAAATACTCCGATGGTACGCATCAATCGCATCGGTTCCGAATATCCGGTTGAAATTTTGGCCAAAATCGAAATGTTCAATCCGGGCGGGTCGATAAAAGATCGCATCGCCTTTCGAATGATTCGCAAGGCGGAAGAAGCCGGCAAAATCAAACCAGGCGACACTCTGGTCGAGCCGACCAGTGGCAATACTGGAATCGGGCTCGCCTTGGCTGGCGCAGTTCTGGGATACAACGTCGTGATTGTCATGCCTCAAAAGATGAGCATGGAGAAAGAGGTCACGCTCCGGGCTCTTGGCGCGCAAATCGTGCGCACTCCTACCGGTGAACCACACGAGAGCCCAAATTCGAATTTTGAAGTCGCCACCAGAATCGCTGAGCGACTCCCAAATGCGTTTATCCTCGACCAGTTTGCAAACGCCGAAAATCCGAAAACGCATTACGAAACGACCGCTGTCGAGATTCTTGAGCAAACTGGAGGAAAGCTAGACTACTTTGTCGCGGGTTCGGGCACGGGCGGCACGCTTACGGGTTGCTCCAGGAAGCTGAAAGAAGTACTGCCAGACGTCAAAGTGATCGGTGCTGATCCCGTGGGTTCGCTGATGGGCGGCGGAGATCTAAACGCGCCGTACTGGGTCGAAGGGATCGGCTATGACTTCATCCCGGATACGCTGGATCTCAACGAGATCGACGAGTGGGTGAAGGTCAGCGACCATGACACTTTTGTCATGGCGCAACGATTGATCCGAGAAGAGGGAATCCTCTGCGGTGGATCGTGCGGCACGGTGATGCACGCGGCCATTGAGATCGCCAAAAAGTGCAAAGGCGGCGAAAGAATCGTGGTCGTCCTGCCTGATTCGATTCGGAACTACTTCTCGAAGTTCTTGTGCGAATCGTGGTTGACGGACCTCGATATTCCGTGCTTGCCTGTCGCGAATCTCGTCGATTGGAATCCCCTGGTCTAAAATTAAGAAATGCTCGATATCCGACTGGCCGAAGATGCCAAGTCTATCGCCGATTACAAAGCCGTCTATGAGGAGGTTTGGCGTTCTGGTGAGCCGTTCGGCGAGGGTGAGCTCGACCCAGGTGACGGATCGCTTCGGTACATTGCCTACCAATCGGGTGAGCGAGTTGCTAGCTTCAAAGTCCATCGATATGCGGTCACAGCTGGTTCTGCCGTTCTATGCTGTGCCGGAGTTGCTTCGGTTGCCGTATTACCAGTGCACCGTGGAAGCAAAATCGGTCAGGAATTGATGCGCTGGGCCGTGCCAGAAATGAAGGCGCAAGGCTTCGAAGTCGCTGCACTGTACGCGTTTCGAGAGTCGTTCTACGAAAAGTTTGGCTACCGAACTGTCGGAATGCGCTGGAAAGTCAAATGTCCTCTTGACCGGTTTCCAAAGTTGGAATGCTCGCTTCCAGTTCGGCGCATTGATCCATCGCAGCTCGGGCTACTTTACGACTGCTATTCCCAGTTCATCAGCAACTTGGATGGTGCGAATGTTCGGTCCCCTAAGGATTGGCAAAACAGGATGGGCAAGCGTCCACCGATGATCTACGCCGCCGGCGATCCAGTCGAAGCCTATGCCTGGCTTACGCCATCAGGTGAGTTCTGGAGCGACGTGATCCTAGGCGAATTCTGCTGGAGCACTCGGCGAGGATACGAATCTCTGTTGGCGTTTGCAAAGACGCTCTGTATCAACCAAAGCGCATTGGTGTGGACCGAACCTACGCAAGGCCCATTTATGAGCCGGTTCTTGGATCAAGGTGTCGGGCTTGAACTCTATCGACCGGCCATGTACCGAGTGCTTGATGCGCCGGTGGTTCTCGAAAAGCTGGCACCGGATTGTAAATTAACAGAACCGTTCACCCTCACCGATCCTTTGATCGAAGCCAATAATATCGTTCAGGTAGGTTCAAAATTCAGCATGGATATTGGCGAGTTGACACAGTGCATCTTTGCCGATCCGAGCCAATCACAGCCTCAAAAAGTGCCTCAGCGACCCGTGTTTTGCACCGAATTCTTCTAAATTCTCCCATCACCATGAAGCCAGAAACAACCGCAGTCCACGCCGGATTCGAATCCGAATCCGCAACAGGCGCCGTGATGCCTCCCGTGTATTTCACGTCGACTTATGCTCAACGTGCTCCGGGGGAGACCACTGGCTATGAGTATTCTCGAACCGACAACCCGACTCGAACACCCCTGCAAGCGGCTCTCGCTGAACTAGAAGGTGGCAAACACGGACTGGTTTTCGGCTCAGGCTTGAGCGCGATTGACGCGGTACTCAACACTCTGAAATCAGGGGACCACGTCGTAGCAGGCAATGACCTGTACGGCGGAACCTATCGACTCTTCGAAAAGGTGGCCAAGAACCGCGGCATCGAATTCAGCTATTCGACCCTGCAATCCGAAGAGGAGTTGCGAAGCCTGATCCGACCGAACACGAAGTGGATTTGGGCCGAATCACCCACAAACCCGATGCTTCGACTGGCCGATATCCAAAAAATCGCCAAAGTTGCCCACGAATCAGGGGTGAAGTTGGGAATCGACAACACGTTCATGTCGCCGATGCTTCAGAACCCATTGTCTCTCGGCGCAGATTTGGTCATGCACTCCATCACGAAATACATCAATGGGCACAGCGATGTCGTCATGGGCGGATTGGTGACCAACGACGACGACCTCTATCAACAACTGAAGTTCCTTCAGAATTCGGTGGGTGCCGTTCCCGGGCCGATGGATTGCTTCCTTGTTCTGCGCGGAATTCGGACGCTCGCTGTGCGCATGAAACAGCACACCGTTGGCGCAATGACCGTCGCCGAGTTCCTTGAAAAGCATCCGAAAGTCGACTCGGTGATCTATCCAGGTCTTCAATCGCATCCTGACCACGAACTTGCGAAACGGCAAGCTTCAGGGTTTGGCGGGATGATCTCGTTCTACCTAAAAGGTGGGATCGAAGAATCCAAGACGTTTTTGGGCGCGCTCAAGCTCTTCAAAACGGCGGAATCGTTGGGCGGTGTCGAAAGCCTCATCGAGCATCCAGCGATCATGACCCACGCGAGTTTGCCCGAAGAGAATCGCAAGCAGTTGGGAATCCTGGACAACTTCATCCGAATCAGTGTTGGCATCGAACACGGAGATGACCTGTGTGCCGATCTCGATCAAGCCTTGGCCAAGATTTAGTCTTTCGCTCGTCCGCGCAGCCTGGCGATCACCCTTCTGAGACGCAAGTGCCAAGGGTCGGGAATCCCACTGTCGCGGAGCCACTCATCTTGATTCTTGCGTGAGAGCGCGACTTGCTCCGCTCGCCAAGCATCGTATTCTGGCGGATCGTCGTATTTGATGTACTCCGGAACAGCGCCCTCAACGAAAGCCAAATCCCAGCCCAAAGATTGTGCGCGGCGGCCCCGCCAGGCATCTTCCCAAACTTGATACTTCTCACCTGTGATCGGTTGCGCGCCGATCTGTTCGGCAACTTCACGGCGATATGCGAGCAACGCACCGGCGATATGATGCCCACGGTCCACCAGTCGAATGGTCACGCTACCTGACTGTTTTGGCGGACTGACCCGCTCCGCTCCGATGATTCGCAAATGCTCCTCGTCATCGCTCACCCAAAGCCCAATCACACCGATTTTCGGCTCAGATTCAAAGACTTTCACAACTAAGTCCTGCCAACCCGCACCGGGAACATAGTCGTCGTCCATAGTCACATAGAACTTGGCCTCACTCGGTGGGAGTAGAGAAGCCAGCGCGAAATTCAACGCGGCTGGCTTTCCTTCCTTTCCATCGAGAAGGTGATACTCCGTGGGACGAGTAAAGCTGGCTCGGACCCGAGATTGCACTTCATCAAATCCAGTTCGGGATTGACGAATCGATGGAATGACTACCAAGAACTCAGGCTTCTGCGTGTCCGACATCAGGCTTCATCATTGGGAATAGCAGTATCTCGCGAATCGCATCGGCTCCGGTGAGCAGCATCGCCATTCGGTCCATCCCAATCCCACAGCCACCCGTTGGAGGCATTCCTCCTTCAAGCGTGTAGATGTACTCCTCATCCATCGGGTGAGCTTCGTCATCACCTTTCGCGGACTCGCGAAGCTGCTGCTCGAACCGGGAATACTGATCCAGGGGATCGTTGATTTCGCTAAAGGCGTTACAGATCTCACGGCCACGAACATATCCTTCAAACCGCCGCGTAAAACCGGGACGATTAGGATCGTGCTTAGCCAAAGGACTGGTTTCCAGCGGATAACCCACCACAAAGGTTGGCTCTTGGAGAGTGGGCTCAATAAACACTTCTAGAAGTTTCTCGATCAGCCCACCGAGTGATCGCTCATTAGCCAAATCGAGACGCTTGCCGTTAACGGGGTTCATCACTTCTCGTGTTTTGAGTGCTGCCTTCGCAGTCTCAAGTGTCGCGAAGTCTGCGAGCACCATTCCGGTGTGCTTTTCGATCTCTGACATCAGGTCAACACGTTTCCAAGTCTTGGCGAAGTCAATCACGTGCTCACCTCCGTCGAAGGCCACCTTGGTATCGCCAAAGACATCCATCGCGACAAACTTAAACATGTCCTCGACCGAAGTCATGATGTCTTCTAGGTTGGAATATGCTTCGTAGTACTCGAGCAAGCTGAACTCGGGATTGTGGCGATTCGAAACACCTTCGTTGCGAAACACTCGTCCGATTTCGTAAACCTTAGGAATGTCGCCGCAAATGAGTCTCTTGAGATAGAGCTCAAGTGAGATGCGCAGCTTGACATCAATCTCGTAAGCGTTATAGCGCGTCAAAAACGGCCGGGCGGCTGCGCCACCGGCCTCCAATTGGAGCACAGGCGTCTCGACTTCAAGATATCCCTTCGAGTCAAGAAAGCGCCGGACGGAACTCACGATTTTGCAGCGATTGATCAGCATCTGGCGTGCCTCGTGGTTACAAATCAGGTCGAGGTGCCGATGTCGGTACCGCATTTCAACATCAGAGAGTCCGTACCATTGCTGACCGTCCTTCTCCTTTCCTAGAGGCAGTACCTGTAGGCACTTGCTCATCGGAATTAGGTCCCGCACGTACACGGTGGTCTCGCCAGTTTTGGTGACAAAGAGTTGCCCTTCGACACCGATGTGGTCACCGATATCAAGAAGATTGTAAGCCTCCCAAAGCTTTTCTCCCAGATCGTCTTTCTTGAAATAGCATTGAATTTTGGAGTCGCCATCGCTGATGTGGGCAAATCCAGCTTTGCCCATCAGTCGGTAACTCACGAGTCGACCGGCAACCGTGATTTTCGGACGATCTTCGGTAGGAATTTCTGCGTCCGGAACGAGGGCCGCGTAGGCGTCCAAAGCTTCGGCAGGCGAATGACTGCGAACGAACCGCTCGACCGAATATGGGTCCAGCCCGAGGTCGCGGAGTTGTTGCAATTTGCCTAGCCGGAGTTCTCTCAATGAAAGTTCATCTGACATGGGAAGTTCTATAGGATACCGCCCATGCGATTTGATGCCGTTTGTAGCTAAACTGCGATTTAGCATGAATCGGTACAAAACGGCAACAACAACGCTGGCACTTTTTGCCGCAAGCATCGGCTTGGCACAGGCCCGCCCCATCATCGGAGCTCGGTCTCTGGCGCTCTCTCCAGACGGGACAAAACTCGCCTTCACTTGGCGTGGAGACATTTGGGTCGTCAAGTCCGAAGGTGGCAGAGCGGTGCCCATCACCAGCAACATCGAAATGGACGACAACCCGATTTGGTCGCCTGATGGAAATACTATCGCCTTTGCCACGAATCGAAATGGCAACTGGGACACGTACCTCGCCGATGTCGATGGCGGTGAAACTCGCCGATTGACTTATTCGAGCTTCTCCGAAGTCCCTAACGACTGGAGTTCCGATGGAAAATCGCTCGTCATGCGCGCCTGGTTTGACGACAAAGACAACGGAATCTATACGATTGACACCAAGACCGGAAAGTACAAGGCTTTATTCCTGGACAATCGTACTGTCGGACTGCCGAAGCTGAACAGCGCACGGGACAAGGTCATTTATGTCCGGCGATACGGCTTCCCATGGAACCGGCCCCGCTATTTCGGTTCAGGTAGCGCGGAATTGAACCTGATGGATTTGACCACGGGCAAGCGGTCCGAAGTGAGGACAAACGGCTTCCAAAACCTTTGGCCGCACTGGAGCAAAGATGGCAACTCTGTTTATGCCATCACCTGCACCGAAGTCACTCCGAGCAGCACGAACGTTTTCAAACAGCCAAAGCAGAACACCGATAATGCAGCTCGAACGCCAAACGTGTCGAAGATATCTCTCGATGGGAAGGTCACTCGACTCACTAACTTGGTAGGCGGAGCCGGCGCACGGTTCCTCTCGGTGGCCGCGAACGGTTCTGCGCTTGCCTACGAAGTGAACGGCAATGTATTCGTGATGCGTGGGGACAAATCTGCTCCAATCGTCATCACCGCTTCCATCGACGAAAAGACTACAGCTGAAGAGCGGCTGATCCTCCGTGACGGAGTTTCCACCGCGACCCTCAGCCCGAAAGGTGACCGATTCGTGTTCTCGGTGCGCCGGGAGCTGTGGAGTGTGCCCACTAAGAAAGGCAAAGGGCCAAACGCAGACGATGCTGAGCAATTGACCGACTGGATTGGCTCAGATGATATTCCGATCTGGACACCGGATGACGACACCGTGCTGTTCGCAAGCGATCGAAAGGGCGCCTATCAACTCTTCAAGCTGAATGTGAACTCGAAGGAAGTTACCCAGATGACGACCAACACCCACGACATCGGATCATTCAGCCTCACTCCGGATAAGAAATCCCTTGCCTTCGTCATGGCAGGTCCAGAAAAGGGACTCTATACGATTCCACTCAGCGGCGGGCCGATGAAGCTCATCGTGAAGGAACCGGATGTCAGCGATTACAAGTTCAGCCCAGACATGCGGTATGTGGCGTTCAATCGGACACTCCTCGGTAGCGGATTCAACCCATGGGAAAACAAACAAAATCTCTGGGTCCGAGAACTCGCCACCGGTAAGGAAGTCAACGTGACCAATCTCGCCGCGAATCACGGTTCGCCCGAATGGTCCGCCGACGGCAAGTACCTTTATTTCATCAGCGATCGCGGTTCTGCTGGAGGAAGATTTGCACAAGGCGGTGGCGGAAACAACATCTTCGCTTTGCCATTGCAAGCCGAATCTGCACGTCCAACAGAACTTGAACTAAAGTACGAGAAGCCCAAGGAAACTCCAAAATTCGAGTTCGATTTCAACGATGTCGACTCGCGAATTCGGCGGATTGCATCGGGTCCAGCATCTAACCTCGTATTCGATCCCCAAACCGGAAATCTGCTCTATAACCTCAACGGCGACATCGCGCTGACGAGCTACGACGGTGAAACCACACGGCCAATCACCGCAGGCGCCGGGATCGGAGGATTCGAGCTTAGCCAAGATGGCAACAATCTGGTCCTGATTCGTGGCGGATTGCCTGCGACATTGAACTTGCGGCACCCACAATTCCAAGTCACGCAGACCACTTTCCGAGCCGATTGGACACGCGATATCCGCAAGGAGCGAGAAGCTGCGCTTCAAGAGTTTTGGCGGGTTTACAATTACAACTTCTACGATGCCAATTTCCACGGTCGAAACTGGGCAGAAGTGAAGGACCGCTATCTCCCGTTGCTTGACGGCGTTGGTCATCGAAACGAGATGGCGACAGTGCTGAACATGATGGTGGGTGAACTCGAAAGTAGCCACAGCGAAGTCGGCCCTGCCGCCGGAAATCCAGGTTCCCAGCAGACCGCCAGCCTCGGTTTTTCGAGCGATACGAGCTACGCCGGGCCAGGAATCAAAGTGAAGATGGTTCCAGAAGGTTCGCCTGCCAAATTCCCTGCCACCCAGATCAAACCGGGCGAAATCGTCACAAAGATAAACGGCAAGGAAGTCAACAATGACCAGAACCTTTGGAGGTTGTTGAACGATCAAGCTGGACGAGAACTGCGGTTCGAAATCCTTAATCCAGCGGACAAATCAAAGCCTCGCGCGGTCAAGTACCGAGCAATTAGCGATGGGCAGTTCGACGGGCTGATTGCGGCCGAAGTGGTCCGCACCAATCGCCGAAAGGTTGATGCCTCAAGCAACGGAAAGGTCGGATATGTCTACATCGCGGCGATGGGTGGTGGAGATTTCAACACCTTCAACGCCGAAGTCTGGCAGTACATCAACGAGAAGAAAGCGCTGATCATTGACGTGCGTGACAACAACGGTGGAAACATCGCGGATCAATTGCTCGACATTCTCGAACGGCGTCCACAAATGGTCTACCGAGATCGTGATGGAGTCGTCAAGCTATCCCCAGGGACGTTGGTGAACATCCCGATCGTCGTGATGATTAACGAGCGGAGCGTTTCGAACGGTGAGATGTTCCCAGCGGCCATGAAGTCCCGAGGATTTGCGACGCTGGTCGGTTGGACCACTCCGGGCTACGTGATCTACACCTATGGCGGCGGATTGGTGGATGGAACAAGCATCCGAATCCCTGGCACCGGTGTTTACCGTGTGGATGGATCGCCACTAGAAAATAACGGTGAAAAGCCGGATGTTTCGGTGGACTGGAGCCCAGAAGACTACTTCGGCGGCAAAGATCCGCAGCTGGATTCGGCAATCAAGGTTGCCAAATCTAAAATGAAGTAATTTGAGAATGGGGCACGAGCTATCTCGTGCCCCATTCCCATTGCCCGTAAGAAACTTTGTCGTGAAGAGGCGTTCCAAGTTGCCTCAATGAAAGCTCAACTTGGGCGCGATGGAAGGTCTCGTGCGACACGATGTAACCGAGGAATGCGACCGGATGCGGCTTGAATCCTTTCAATCGGCCCGAAGTTAACGCGTTATCCAGCATTGTCTCCATCGCTTTGGCCGAAGCTTCCAAATGCTCGCGGACAACCGACTTCGATTCAACGCCCTCCAACTTCGCGAGGCCATCGAGAAGTGCAGGCTCCGCCGATTTTAGCCACATCAGCCGAACATTGTGGATGTGGCAAAAATGTCCGCAGGGCGTCTTTGAGCGTTCCACCTTCTTCGACCAGGAATCCTCAGCGACTTCGTCTAAGACGTACAGGACGATCCGGTGCTGGATCGCAAGCGTCTCGACAATTTGATTCTGAAAACTGTTAGGTTCCATCTTGAATTCAACCTGCGCGTATCGGGTACCCTGAAAGGTCATTGTGCGTAGGGTTTTGCTCTTCGCGCAAAACGGTTTTACCTAAACAAAGAACGCTTTCACTATGTCCACGACGATGCAAATTCAACGCGAGGAACTGAATCCTTGCACCATTAAGCTGAGCGTCGCTTGCACCAAAGAGCAAGTGAGCGGCGGCTTCGATAAGGCTTACAAGAAGTTTGCCAAGCAGATTCGAGTTCCTGGTTTCCGACCGGGTCACGCACCCAAGAACGTGGTATCGAAATTTGTCGATCCAAACGACTTGATGAACGCTGCAGCCGAAGAGATTGTCCGAAAGGCGATGAATGAAGCGCTCAAAGAGGAGTCCATCAAGCCTCACGACTCACCTGCCGTTGAACTCACAGTGTTGAGCGAAGAAGAATCCAAGTGCGAGTTCACCGCCAAGATTCCTTTGGAACCAAAGGTCGAACTCGGTAGCTACAAGGGTGTGGTGGTCAAGCGACCAAAGATCGAAGTGACTGATGAAGAAGTCACCACCCAACTTGACGAATTGCGAAAGCGCGCTGGTAAGCGCGAGGCAGTAACCGACCGTGGCATCCACGAGGGTGACATTGCTGTCGTCAACATCAAGGTTGAAGGCGAAGATGGCGACGGACGAAACTTCATGTCCATCGCAGGTCAAACCTTTAAGCAACTCGACGAAGCGATCACCGGCATGCAAGTCGAAGAGATCAAAAAGGTCGAATTGAGCTTTCCGAAGACGTTCCAAGAAAAGGAATGGGCCGGCAAGAAGAAGAAGGCGCAGATCACCATCCGAAGCGTGAGCTCGGTCGCCATGCCAGAACTCGACGACGAATTCGCGAAGAAAGCGGGCAAGGAGCTGAAGGCGAAGGACCTCGCTGAATTGAAGGACAAGCTGAAAGAGAACATCTTGGAAGCCAAGAAGGCGATGAGCCAAGAGTTCACCAACGAGGCGATCCTTGAAGAATTGATGAAGTCCAGCACCGTCCACGTGCCAGACACCATGTGGGAAGCCGTCGCCAATCAACGCCTTCGCGAAGAAGCTCAAAAGGCTGCACAAGAAGGCAAGAAGTTGGAAGACGTTGCCAAGGAAAGCGGCATGGAATTCGAAGAGTTCGTGTCGAACTGGCAGAATGAAGCCAAGGTCCAGGTGCAACGTGCCGTGATCGCAAACACGATCTTCAAGACCGAGGGCATGAAGCTCACGAACCAAGACATGAACGATTCGTTGGTCGAAATGGCGCAGGAATACGGCGTGCATCCGGCTCAAATCATCGACTTCATGCGAAAGAACAAGAACTTCACCGAATTGGAAGTCCGAACGGTTTACAAGAAAGTGATGACGTTCTTGAACGAGAACGCCAAGATCGAAGAAGTCTGATTCTTCATTTGTTCAGAAATAGCCCTGGTGAGCATTCGCCAGGGCTATTTTGTTTCAGCCGATCCACGCGCAAACATCGTAGAATCTAGGACAGATGAGCACAGGGAGATTGGTGGTTGCGGTAACCGGCGCCAGTGGGGCAATTTACGCCCAGCGCTTGATCCGGCATGCCTGCCGGCATTACAAGGAAGTGTATTTGACTCTCAGCGAGCAGGCGATTCAGGTAGCCGCCACTGAACTGGGCCTGAAGATCGATCGCAACAACTTTGATCCCCAAGCATGGATCGGCGAACCCGCGCCAAACCTCCGGTTGTTAGAAGAAAAGAACTACTTCACACCTCCCGCGAGCGGCAGCTTTCGGCATGACGGCATGGTTATTGTGCCTTGCAGTATGGGAACGATTGGCCGGATTGCCAACGGTATCAGCAACGATTTGACGACAAGGGCTGCTGATGTCTGCCTCAAAGAAGGTCGCAAGCTAATCGTCGTTCCTCGCGAAATGCCGTTCAATTTGATCATGCTCCGTAACCTGACCCAACTTGCTGAGGCTGGAGCAACAATCTTGCCAGCTTGCCCGGCCTGGTACACCAATCCGACTTCGCTAGAAGACCTCGCGGACACGGTGGTCTCGAGAATTTTGCAAAATCTTGGTGTCGAACACGCATTGCAAAAAGAATGGATGGTAAGCGAATGAGCGGTCGTGTGGTCATTGCTGGAGGTAGCGGATTCATTGGCCGCGCACTTTCCGATGCCTTGATCGAGGCTGGATTTACTACCGCAATCCTGAGCCGCCGCGGAGCTGGAGCACTGCAGTGGGATGGCGCAACTCCGGGTGTTTGGGTCACTCAGTTGAACGGCGCTGTGGGTGTCATCAATCTGACCGGCGAGCCGATTGCCACCAAATGGACTCATCAAAAGCAGCAGGAGATCATCAATAGCCGGGTCAATTCGACGAACGCAATTGGGAACGCGATCTTGGCCGTCGAGAAACCTCCGAAAGTCTGGATCAACGGTAGCGCGGTCGGATTCTACGGTGATCGTGGCGATGAAATCCTCACGGAAGATTCTGCTCCTGGTGCAATGGACAATTTTCTCGTCAGCACGTGCGTCGCATGGGAAGAAGCCCAGTCTAAGTTCGAAACTCCGAATACGAGACAATGCTGTTTGAGAACAGGCGTCGTTCTTGGCAAGGACGGCGGGGCGTTTCCAGAACTCAAAAAGCTTGCCAACCTCTTTCTGGGCGGTAAGGCGGGATCGGGCAACCAATACATGCCTTGGATACACCTCGAAGACATCGTTGGTTTGTTCCTTTTTGCTTTGAAGAACGAACTCACTGGCCCAATCAATGGCACCGCGCCAGAGCCGGTCACCAATGAGAAGTTTATGTCCACCTTACGAGAATCGGTTGGAAAGAAGTTTGGTTTGAACGCGCCAGTTTTTAGCATGCGATTGGCATCGGCGCTGGGGGCAACCGACCCCGATGTCATCCTCTGCAGCCAACGCGCAATTCCGAAAAAGGCAATGGACGCTGGGTACGAGTTTAGATTTCCAACTCTTGCGGCCGCCATCGAAGACCTGCGCTAAAGAATCAGCCAAAATGGGGCAGTGAGTACCAAGCGCGTTTTAGTAACCGGTGCCAGCAAAGGGATCGGTCGAGCCATTGCCATCGAATTGGCAAAACAGGGTTGGAAGGTGGCCATCCATTACGGACAGGACCGAGCCGGAGCCGAATCCGTCCGGTCGGAAATCGGCGATGCCTCATCCGGGCTGTACGGCGCCGACCTGAGTCAAGGACCAAAAACGGCCGCCGAACTGGTTTCCAGAGTGGAATCCGATGGCCCACTAACCGCCATTGTCAACAACGCCGGTGTCTATTTGCCGCTCGACTTCACAGGTTCAGGCGATGAAGTCTTCGAAGCGAATTACGCCAAAACATTTGCCGTCAACTTTGATTCGCCGTTGCGCATCATTCGCGAAGGAACGAAGCGATTTGCAACACGAGGCGGCGGGAAGATCGTCAACGTCGCTAGCCGAGTCGGCTTCCGAGGGGAATCGGGCGCCGCGCTCTATTCCGCATCAAAGAGCGCTTTGATCAACGTAACTCGGGCACTTGCGGTGGAGCTCGCTCCAAAGAACATCCAACTTTTCGCGATCGCGCCGGGCTGGGTCGAAACAGCGATGGCACGAGAAGGGATGGAGTCCCGGTTGCCACAGATTCTAAAGGATATTCCACTCGGGCGAATGGCAACTCCAGAAGATTGCGCCGCCGCCACCGCATTCTTGTTGAGTGATGGTGCGAGTTATCTCAGCGGAATCACTATCGATATCAACGGAGCGAGTTACTTCCACTAATTCAAACGTCAACATTCTGAATTCCATGGTTTCTCTTGCCTTTGCCCTGGCGTCGCTTTGCTCGGCGCCGATTCAGCCCAAAGCTCTGGTCACTCTCCCAAATGGGGCGAGAATCTACTCGGAGTATGTGGCGAACGCCCGGAACTGTTCTGTTCAACTTTGGGTGTCTTCCGCAGGCACCGAGGAGCGTCCAGAGACCAATGGTTGGCGTCACTTGCTGGAGCACTGCCTGGGCAGCGGAGAAGGCGGCTCAACCGATATCGAACTCGAAAAGCAGGGGCTGATGATGCTCGCCGAAACCTCGCGCGATGCGATGATGTTTCGTATCGATTGCCCTCCTGCAAAGGTCGATCGCGCCATCGAATTCGTTGTTGCAACCTCAAACCCAGTCCGAATCACACCTGAATGGCTCGCCATAGAGCGTCAGTCGATAATCAACGAGGAATCGCTTCTGCCAAGCTACAGAAGGTTTAGCCGAACAGCTTGGGGAAGAATCTTAGGCCCAGCGTCACCGGACCCGTTCGGCGAACCGGAGTCCATTTCAGCGGCGACCCCTGCAGACATTCAGTCGATTCAGCAGAAGATGTATTGCGGGCCGAATATCGCGCTGGTTATCACCGGTCCGATTGACCCAACGCAGGTCTCCGAAACTGCTCGGGTGATTGTTGACCGTGCCAAGCTCCCGAGCACAAGCGCAGCGACGATGCCTGGTGCAAAAGTCGACTCGCTTTATCTCCCGGTGGGGGTTGCTGGATCGGCGTTGGCGTGCCGGTTACCGAGCATTGATGATCGGCAATGCCTCGCATTAGTCGCCGCTGGACTCGGAATCCAATCCGCCGTTCCTGGCACACAAATCGTCTTCACGCCTTCTTCCCGAGCCGGTGTCATCACGCTCACCAGCAAGTCGCCAGGGATTCAAGAACAGGTGATCAAAGTCGGCGATTTTGACTTGTCGTTCGGGATCGACCTCATTCAATCCTGGGTTCAAGGGATTCGGCGCAACCCGGCCGCCCTGGCTTCATTCCGCGGATCACTCCTATGCCGTGGCTCGAATGTCACCCTGGAAGCGATCGAAAAGGGAGCGCAAACTCTCACGATTACCGATCTGCAATCGGCAAAACAGAGGTTGCAAACCGGCGTGGTGATCGGAGGACTCAATTGAGAGTCCTTTTGAGTGCCATTGCGCTGGGTCTCGCTGCGCAAGGGATGTCGCAAACCTACTGCGAATCCGCGATCACCGACCGCCCAAATGTCACCGTGTTGTTGCGTGCACCCCAGCCGATGAACAATCGCGAGCTCGGCGCGTGGCAGATTTTCGCGCAAGGCGTCTTTGATCTGAGCGCAGATTTCACTCGGCGGGAGTTCTTTACTTACGGCGCTCAAGGAGGAATTCCTCCGCGTGTTTGGTGGACCAACGACTTCATCAGCGTCCAGTTTTGGCTCCCAGCTGGAGGCGAGAATCTATGCGCGCGGCTCGCCGATGCCGTTCTACGCGAGCATCGCATCGACGAGGAAGTTCTGCCGAAACTCCGCGCCAATGTCAGCGGCTTCGCTAAGGATGATTGGACAGCCGCACTTTACACGGCGCGCGGCGATGTTTCGGTCGATTCTGCATTCTTGAACAGGTTCTTCCAACGGGCTTTGCGGCCTGAAAACACGACGATCTCGGCGGACCCAAAGACGATCGAGTTGATTCGCAATCGCCTCAACGGTTGGCAAGTCCCAAGAGTCCAGCAAGATTTGAGAGCGGGGCCAAAGAACCGATTCTCTTCTCCCGAAACAGCGAACATCACAGCGGCAATTGGCAAACCGTTTTTGCCGACAGCGAACAACGGCCCGAGCATGCTCGCTGCGGTTGCTCTGGGCGCAGGGAAGTCGAGCACCGTCTATCAAGTCTGCCGAGTTCAACAGCAATGGAGCTATCGCCAAGAGTTTTTCCTCTGGCCAACGGTCACCGGATGGCAACCTAGATTGCTGCTAGGCGGCTCGCTCTCTTCGCCGGCGATTCCAGAAATCAAATCGAAGCTAAAAGAGGCAGTGGGCAAGTGGCAGCTGAGCGATCTCGAACGCGCTCGAAACCTCGTCTCTGCTTCGATGGAAGGTGGAATTCCGATTCATCCGTTCTGGTGTTCCTCGGTCGGTCCGTTCAACGGGACTGACGAACAGCGAGCGGACTGGTCCGCACTGATGGCAACTTGGGGCGTCCGATCGGCGGCACCAGAGGACGTCGACATCAACGCCAAGACGACAAACCTCCAAGAACTGAAATCTGCGGCGGAAGCGCTGATCGATCAGCTTCAACCTGAAATCAGATAGCTGACATCTGAGTTCGGGCTAACCGGCGAAGGGTCCTTGCCAGATTCAAAGACGATCGCATCGCGCGTGCCTAGCAGGTTTGCGCCAGATCCGGAAACCTGAATGAGATTTCCTTCTGGAAGTCCAACCACGGTGCGGGTTGGATTGGCGATGAGGAATTCGGCAATGCGGTCGTTGCGAGATTCCCCGCCGTGATTTGGCACCCTCTCGTTGGTGTAGTGCGGGTTGATTTGAAACGGCACTAGATTCAGCATCTCAAATGTTGGCGGTTGCACAATCGGCATGTCGTTGGTCGTGCAAAGCGTTGGGCAAGCCGCGTTTGCACCGGCACTCCAACCGAGATATGGCTTCCCGGAACGCACCGCTTCCCGAATAACGGGCACCAGTCCGCTCGCGTGCAGATTGGAGCAGAGATTGAATGTGTTTCCACCACCGACAAAAATCGCGTCGGCACTCATGGCGAGGTCGATCGGATCGGAAGTCGCATGCACAGACTCCACAAGATGAATTGGGAAGGCTCCTGCTACGTACTCCAGATAGTCGTCCCAGCTCAGCGTCACTCCAGCAAATGGCACGAGCGCAATCGTCTTGACTTGCGCAACCCAACTGGACGCGAAGAAATCTTGTGCCCAGGCAAACGGCTCACCGCCCGGCATTCTGGAATTGCTAAGTAGCATGAGTTCAGGCATGATTTTCTTTAGTCTATCCAACTAGAAATAAAGGAGTTTGTTCGGTCGATAACGAACTCAGTCGTCAGAGAGCGAAACTATGAGCCTTTCGATCGACGACCTTCTGAGAGAAGTCATCAAGCATGACGCCAGTGACCTGCATATCAAGGCGAACAATCCGCCGATGATGCGAATTCAAGGCGACTTGCATCGCACGAATCATGAGGCGTTGTCCGCAGACGCAACTTACAATCTGCTGATCAGCATCCTGACTCCAGAGCGCAAAGAGAAGCTAGACGACTTCAAGGAACTTGATCTCAGCTACTACGTCGAGGGTCTCGCAAGATTTCGCGTCAATATGTTCTGGCAACGCGGCAAAATCGGCGCCGTCTTCCGAGTCATCCCGTACAAGATCCGTACGATCGAGGAGCTTGGATTGCCGCCAGTCACCAAGAAGCTCTCGTTGCTACCCCGAGGATTGATCCTTGTCACCGGCCCCACGGGTTCAGGCAAATCGACAAGCCTGGCGGCGATGATCAACCACATCAACGAGAATTCGCTGGCGCACATCATGACCATCGAGGACCCGATTGAATATGTGCATCAAGACAAGAAGGCGATGATCAACCAGCGAGAGCTCGGCACCGACACGCACAGTTTCGCTGATGCACTCAAGCACGTCATGCGTCAAAACCCGGACGTGATTCTGGTCGGCGAAATGCGTGACTTGGAAACGATCCAACTCGCGATCACCGCTGCTGAAACAGGGCACTTGGTATTCAGCACCTTGCATACCGTAGACGCCGCCCAAACAATCGATCGTGTGGTGGACGTGTTCCCACCAGAACAACAGGAACAGGTGCGCACTCAGCTGAGCGTGACCCTCCAAGCGGTGGTGTCGCAATCACTGTTGCCGCTCAGAAGCAACAAAGGTCGGGTCGCCGCATTCGAAGTGATGGTGGCCACGCCTGCGATTCGAACCATGATTCGCGACGGCAAAACTCACCAAATATTTAAAGACATCCAAACCGGAGGCGAACTCGGAATGCAAACTCTCGATGGGCACCTCTTCTGGCTACTCAAAAATGGCCACATCGACTATGAACACGCATTGAGCAAATGCTCGAATGTCAGCGAGTTTGAAGCTCGCGCGATTCGAGACGGACTGGCGGAGGCAACCCATGCAACGCATTGAAGGAATGCTCACCCGGTGCGTCGAGATGGGAGGCTCTGACCTCCACTTCAAGACAGACACTGGCAAGGTTTATGTTCGCGTTTTGGGTGAGTTGCGCGCGCTCGAAGATGTGCCGCATTTCAGCGACGCGGAATTTCGAGATGAGCTGAAGCAACTCCTCAAGCCTGAGCAGATCGCTCGAATGGAAAGAGATCTTGAACTGGACTTTGCCCATGAAATAGTTGGCGTCAGTCGTTTCCGAGGCAACCTGTATCAGCAGCGAAACCACCTGCAAGCTGCCTTCCGCGTGATTCCTTATCGCATCGCGTCGATGGAAGAACTGAATCTCCCAGAAGCGTGTTACGACTTTATCACTCGTCCGCGCGGATTAGTGTTGGTGACCGGCCCAGCGGGAAGCGGTAAATCTACGTCGCTCGCTGCGATGATCGACCGGATCAATAAGACGCGTCACGATCATATCGTCACAGTGGAAGACCCGATCGAGTTTGTACACGACGATCACATGGCCTTGATCAACCAACGGGAATTGGATAATGATACGCTGAGCTTCTCAAACGCGCTCAAGTATGTGTTGCGCCAAGACCCGGACGTGATTCTGGTCGGCGAAATGCGTGACCTTGAGACAATCCATCTCGCGATCACGGCTGCTGAAACGGGGCACTTGGTCTTTGCCACGTTGCATACCGTGGACGCAGTGCAAACCGTGGACCGTATCGTAGACGTGTTCCCGACTTATCAACAGCAACAGATTCGAATGCAGCTCTCGGTGAACCTATTGGGTGTGGTGAGCCAGTCCTTGGTCAAGCGCAAAGACGGCAAAGGTCGGGCTGCCGCCTTTGAAGTCCTTGTGGCGACAGCGGCTGTGCGCAACAACATTCGCGAAAACAAGACTCACCAGCTGGCATCGATGATCCAAACCGGGCATAAGCAGAAGATGCAAACCCTGGACCAAGCGCTGATTCACTTGGTAGAGCAAGGTGTGATCGAAATCGAGGACGCCAGAAATAAAGCCAAAGACCGGTTTGAGTTCGAACGCTTGATGCAATTTACAAAACAGAATCAGCAAGCCGTTGGCCACGCAACCCAAGTTGTTGGACCGACGGTGAACCAAGGAATTCCACCAGTAGCGAAGCCGCCTGGAACGCCTTAATAAAGATCAGGCTTGACTTTTGAATGTGATGGGGGTATTCTCCCCCATTGCGTGAGAACTTAGGTTCGAAACGAAGCGGCTTCGAGTCGCGATAGACGCCGACCCAGAGTGCTTTTTGGTAGCTAGCCAAAAAGAGACGCCGAAAGGTTGAGACTGGGCAACGGCATCGGAAGTCTGTCGCTGGCGCGTGAAGCTGCGAAACAGCAATCTCATGTTGAGAGTCTGAACGAGCAATGCCTATTTGGCAGTGCTCCGAACGCTTGCGGTGTGACTTGCTAGAGGAGAAAAAACGACAAGTATGCTACCGGGAATTCTCGGAACGAAAGTGGGAATGACGCACATCTATGACGCAGATGGGCGCATGATCCCTGTTACGGTTGTCGAAGCCGGTCCAGTTTGGGTGACTCAAATCAAAACCCAAGAAACGGACGGTTATTCGGCAGTCCAAATTGGTTTTGGCGTCGCTCGGGAAAAGGATCTAACCTTCCCGAAATTTGGTCACCTGAAGAAGGCTGGCCTCACCCACAACGTCAAGCGGATGAAAGAGTTCCGCATGGATGACGTGAGCGCTTTTGCTACCGGACAAGAAATTGCTTCTGGCGAAGTTTTCGCTGAAGGCGATGAAGTTGTTGTCACCGGTACCAGCAAGGGCCGCGGCTTCCAGGGTGGTGTGAAGCGATACGGTTTTGCTGGTCAGCACATGACCCACGGTTACATGACCCACCGACGACCATTGTCGAGCGGTGCAACGGGTCCGCAACGAGTTTTCAAGGGAACTCGAAAGCCAGGTCAGATGGGTAACGTCACCGTTTCCCAGAAGGGCTTGAAGATCGTTGGTGTGGACGCAGAGCGAAACTTGATCCTGATTGATGGAAGTATCCCCGGTCCTAATGGTGGCGAAGTTTTGGTCACCAAGGTGGTGAAGTAAGCCATGGCAACACTAGACGTAAAAGATTTGAAGGGTAAGGCTGTAGGAAAGGTCGAACTCGGCGCGATTGCAAAGGCAGAGCCTCTCGCTCATCTGTTGCACAAGGCCGTGGTGACCGAAGAAGCCAACAGTCGACAAGGAACCCAAAAGACCAAGACTCGAAGCGAAGTCCGTGGCGGTGGCCGAAAGCCTTATAAGCAAAAGAAAACCGGTAACGCACGACAAGGTTCGACTCGATCGCCGCACTATGCTCACGGCGGTATGGCGCTGGCTATCATGCCGCGCGATTACACCAAGGGCTTCAACAAGAAGGAGCGACGGGCTGCACTCTTGGGCGCGATGAACGCTCAAGTCACTGCTGGCAACGTGATCGCTGTAGACAAGATCGTCTTCACCGCACCAAAGACCAAGGATGCTGCAAAGTTCCTGGAATCGGTTGGCGTGGCAGACGCTCGCCGAGTGCTGGTGATCACAAACACGTTCGACGAAGTCACTTTCAAGTGCTTCCGCAACCTTCCAAACGTTGAGGTGCGAACCGCACCGAGCACCGAAGAAGGCGCGAAGACGAACACCTTCAGTACCCGCGATGTTTTGGTCGCCCACAAGATTGTGATTGCCAAGGACGCTTTGGCTGCCGTTGAATCCGTTTGGGGTTCGGCTGCCGAGAAAGCTCCAAAGGCAGAAAAGCCTGCTAAGGAAGCTAAGCCGAAAGCCGTTAAAGCAGAAGCAAAGCCGAAAGCAGAGAAGCCTGTAAAGGCAGCCGCCGCTAAGCCAAAGGCCGAAAAGCCTGCCGCTAAGCCAGCTGCAAAGGCAAAGGCACCTGCAAAGAAGAAGGAGGCCGATAACGCATGAAAAGCCCATACGATATCATCATCCGCCCACACATCACTGAAAAGTCGGTAGCCATGAGCTACGGCAAAGAGTTCGTGGCCGATGAGAAGAACGTTCGAACTTACACCTTTGTTGTCGCAAAGACTGCAAACAAGTTCGAAATCAAGCAAGCCATTGAAGCGATGTACAACGCGGACAAGAAGGACAAGGATTCCAGCCGAATCGAAGTCTCCAGCGTTCGCACGATCAGCATGAAGGGCAAGATGCGACGAGTCGGTCAAAAGAGCCGAGGTCCGCGCCCTGATTGGAAGAAGGCGATCATTACCCTCGCTCCTGGTCAGCAATTGGAGGATTACGGAGTCTAAACCATGCCAGTACGACGATTAAAACCAACTTCACCGGGCCGACGGCACATGATTGCGTCGACCTACGAAGAAATCACAAAGAAGAAGCCGGAAAAGAGCCTGACCGTTGCATTGCCAAAGAGTGGCGGTTGCAACAACAAGGGTCGCCGAACGAGCTTTAACAAGGCTGGCGGTAACAAGCGACGCTACCGAATCATCGACTTTAAGCGACAAAAAGATACGCTTGAAGCAACCGTGATCGGTATCGAATACGATCCGAATCGAACCTGCCGAATCGCATTGCTGGAATACAGCGATGGCGAAAAGCGATACATCTTGGCTCCAAAGGGCTTGGTTGATGGCATGAAGGTCATCAGCGGTGAAGGCGCAGACATCCTCCCAGGACACTGCCTTGAACTACGAAACATCCCTCTTGGTACTTTGGTTCACAACGTTGAATTCCAGCCTCAAAAGGGTGGCCAAATGGTCCGCTCCGCCGGTGCTTCCGCACAGGTGATGGCAAAGGAAGGCAACTATGTGACCCTCCGATTGCCATCGGGCGAAATGCGAATGGTCCACTACACTTGCCGAGCAACGGTCGGTGAAGTCGGCAACGCAGAGCACGAGAACGAGCAGATCGGCAAGGCCGGTAAGAACCGAGGACTTGGCCGAAAGCCACACGTCCGTGGTGTTGTCAAATCCCCTCGAGACCATCCCCATGGTGGTGGTGAAGCGAAGTCTCCTGTTGGCCGAAAGAAAGGCCCAGTGGACCGATGGGGCAACAAGGCACTCGGTCGAAGGACTCGCAAGAACAAGCGAACCGATCCGTTCATTGTTCGACGCCGATACAAGAGTTAAGACAATCGTCCTGGGCTGGACAGCTGCTCAGCCCAGGACACTACTACAGAATTTGCAATTACAACGCTAAGAGAAACAGAAACCTAATCTATGGCACGAAGTATTAAAAAAGGGTTCTTTGTAGACGACCACCTGATGAAGAAGGTCGACGCAATGAACGCGTCTGGTGATAAAGGAATGATCAAAACCTGGTCGCGACGTTCCACCATCACTCCAGACATGATTGGTCTCACCATTGCGGTCCACGATGGCCGCAAGCATGTCCCTGTCTTTGTGACAGAAAACATGATTGGACACAAGCTGGGAGAATTCGCTCCGACACGCACCTACAAGGGTCACGGCGGTTCGCTTCCAGATCGGGGGACTCGCCTACGATAGGTTCAAAACTAGCTTCAACACGGGTCGCGCGGGTATCCTTTCGGGTTGCGCCCCGGCTCCAATCGTTGGCTAGTTAGAGGAAAAATTCATGGAAGTACGAGCAGTCGCTAAATATGTAAAGGTTCAACCTCGAAAGGTTCGAATCGTAGCGGACGTGGTCAAGGGTCAGCCAGCTATTTTGGCCGCCGCCAAGCTGCGGTTCCATCCTAGTAAGGGTGCCCGAAGCCTGCGAAAGGTCTTGGTCAGCGCGATCGCGAATGCGGCCGAAAACAACGGAATCAGCGCCGATGCACTGCGCATCCGGTCGATCGCCGTTGACGAAGGGCCAAAGCAAAAGCGAATCACCCAAAAGGCTATGGGCCGCGGTGCGCGCATCGAAAAGAAGACCAGCCACATCACGGTTGTCTTGGAAGACTACGAGCCAAAAACGGTTTCTGCTGGCTCATCCACCAAGGCTAAGCCACGACCAAAGTTTGCTGCACCAAAGAAGGCCAAGGCAGCTAAGGCAGAAAAGGTAGAAGAGGCGCCAGTAGCAGAAGCTGTTGAGGAAGCCCCAGCTGCTGAATCTGCTCCAGAGGCCGAAGCACCACAGGGAGAAGCCACAGAGTAATGGGTCAAAAAATTCATCCAATTGGTTTCCGAATCGGCGTCATCCGCAAAGCGGACAGCAATTGGTTCGCCGACAAGAAGCAATACAAGACTTATCTCAAGTCTGACCGCGATATCCGAAAGGAGATTCAAAAGCGGTTTGGCCTGGGTCTTATCAGCCGAATCGAAATCGAACGAGCTGCCAACCGGATCAAGATCAACATCTTCACCAGTCGGCCAGGCGCGATCATCGGCCGAGGCGGTAAGGGAATTGACGATCTTAGCAACGAACTGAACCGAAGAGTGCGATCTGAAGACCCAACACTCGTCGTTCAAGTCAACGTTACTGAAGTTCGACAACCAGAGCTCGATGCTCAACTGGTCGCAGAAAACGTCGCTGTTCAACTCGAAAAGCGCGTTTCGCACCGACGAGCAATGCGGCAAGCCATGACCCGAGCCGTCCGAATGAATGGCCGCGGTATGAAGATCATGGTCAGCGGACGATTGAACGGTGCTGAAATCGCTCGAACCGAAATGGACAAGGTCGGAAAGGTGCCATTGCACACTCTCCGAGCCGACATCGACTACGGAACCGCGACCGCAACGACCCTTTATGGTTCGATCGGTATCAAGGTCTGGGTCTATAAGGGTGAAGTCCTCCCAGAACGACAGCGCGCTGCTGAAGCTCGCCGCCGAGAAATGGAATCTTTGAAACCAAAAGCAGAGGTGACTGAAAATGTTAATGCCTAAGCGCGTCAAGTACCGAAAGCAACATCGTGGACGAATGCGCGGACAAGCCGTGCGCGGTAACACCATCGCATTTGGCGAATACGCTCTGGTCGCAATGGAACCGGCATGGATCACCAGCCGACAAATTGAAGCCGCTCGTATTGCTATGACCCGTCACATCAAGCGTGGTGGACAAGTCTGGATCCGAGTGTTCCCAGACAAGCCGTTCACCAAAAAGCCGCTTGAGCAACGAATGGGTAAAGGTAAGGCACCGGTCGAAGGATGGGTGTGCGTCGTTAAGCCTGGTCGAGTCATGTTTGAAATGGCTGGCCCCGCTGAAGAAGTCGCAAAGGAAGCTATGCGATTGGCAATGCACAAAATGCCGATTGACTGCAAATTCGTAGTCAAATCCAAGATCAAGGCTGCCGACGGAAGTGTTGATGCAGAAGCCGGAGTGGCAATGACCGCTGGTACCACACCAGAAGTCGTAGCTCCGACAGAAGAGGTCGTTGAGGCGACCAACGAAGAGTAATGAAAGAACTGAAGCCATCCGAATTACGCGAAAAGAGCGTGCCAGAGCTGGAAGAGCTCGTGGCCAAGGAGAAAGCAGCCCTCTATAAGGCGCGACGCGATCTCGTTTTTCGCCAGATGACCGATACCGCAAGCCTCATGGCTCGGCGGCACAACATCGCGCGCATCTTGACGATCATCTCGGAAAAGAAGCGCGGAGGAACTAACTAATGGCGAAGAAAGACGAAAAGAAGGCGCAGGTCGAAGCGACCGTCGAACCACGCGGTCGTCGAAAGACCCGTATCGGCGTTGTCACCAGCACCAAGATGGAAAGGACGGTGGTCATTAAGATCGTTCGTCGTGTCCAACACCCGCTGTATGGCAAGACCGTTCTTCGAACTGAGAAGTTCAAGGCGCACGTCGACGAGTCGATCCTCTCCGGCCCAATTGATGAAGGCGATACCGTGGAAATCATGGAATCACGCCCACTCAGCCGAGAGAAGAACTGGCGCGTCATTCGCATCATCGAAAAGGTGAAGTAAACACCTCGATCAACATTTTTGGCTGGGATTCCATGATGGAAACCCAGTCAGCATAACTGGAAAATAAGTAAGGAGTATTAGCAATGATTCAGCAATTTTCTAGGCTGAAGGTTGCCGACAACAGCGGCGCACGAGAAGTCATGTGTATTCGAGTGCTCAAGGGGTCGCAACCGAGATATGGTGGAGTAGGCGATGTCATCGTGGCATCGGTTAAGTCCGCCACGCCAAACATGCCCATCAAGAAGGGTGATGTCATCAAGGCCGTGATCGTTCGATCAAAGAAGGCTATCCGTCGCGCAGACGGCAGCACACTTCGATTCGACGAGAACGCCTGCGTCGTCATCAACCCAGCCAACCTCGAACCACGCGGTACACGTATCTTCGGCCCCGTCGCTCGCGAACTTCGCGATTCGAACTTCATGAAGATCGTCTCCCTCGCACCGGAGGTGCTCTAAATCCATGCCAACTTTCGCTGAACTCAAAGCGGCTACCAAGCCTGTAAAGCTCAAGATCCGAAAGGGTGATCAAGTCATGATCATCGCTGGCAAAGACAAGGGCCAAACCGGAACCGTCGTTGCTGTCAGCCCAAAGGAAATGAAAGTGCTCGTCGCACAGCCAGATCCAGAGAATGACGGTCAATGGTTGCCGCTCAACGCGCAAACCAAGCACTACAAGGCAAAGCGACAAGGCGAGCGATCGGTACGATTCAAGAAGCCTGGCCCAATCCATATCAGCAACGTCATGGTGCTTGATCCAGAAACTGGCAAGCCAACCCGAGTGGGTCGACGTGTTGAAAAGGACAAGCTCGTTCGGTATGCCAAGAAGTCAAACAAGACCATCAAGGATACGGTGGATGCCGATCTCGTGGCTCGACGCGAACAGGAGAAGAAGGCCTAAGCCCATTCACGGCTAGGTAGGAGAATTCTATGGCACGAAAAGAAAAAGAACTTGCACAAAGTGGCAAGCTGCCCGCTCCGCGACTTCGAGCGCAGTACAAGGACAAAGTGATGCCAAAGCTCATGGAGAAGTTTGGCTACAGCTCTGTTATGCAGGCACCAAAGATCGAGAAGATCGTCATCAATATGGGCGTTAAGGCGACCGATGACAAGCACCTCGAGAACTGCGTCCGCGACATGACCATCATCAGCGGTCAAAAGCCGGTGGTCACGACTGCACGAAAGGCTGTTTCGAACTTTAAGCTTCGAGAAGCGATGAAGATTGGATGCAAGGTCACCCTTCGAGGCGACCGCGCTCTGCACTTCTTCGACAAGCTCGCCACGGTGGTTCTGCCACGAATCCGCGACTTCCAGGGTCTCAATCCGAACAGCTTTGACGGTCGAGGCAATTACGGCCTCGGTCTGAAGGAGCAGCTCGTTTTCCCTGAGATTTCGTACGATTCATTCGACCGAATTCGAGGAATGGACATCGTGATTTGCACCACTGCAAAGAACGACGAAGAAGCCCGGTTCTTGCTAAAGGAACTTGGTCTCCCACTCCGCGAGAAGTAAGAACACACTTCACTCTAATACTCCGATAAAGCCCCGCAGGATTTTCCTGTGGGGCTTTTCTTTTAGCAACTATACAGGCGCACTTGGCAACAAAAAAATCCCCCAGCCCGAAGGCTGAGGGATCATCGCTCTCACCTAATGGTGATTACGGGGTGGTGATGTCCAGATTTCGAGTGATGTCGAAGGTCTGGGTTGCGCCACCAGCAGTTCCTGTCCAGGATCCGCTTACTCGCATCGAAGCAGTCATTGTGCCCGAAGCGGTAGGAGTGATCACGTAGGTCAGGTTGTTCAATGGCGGGAAGTTGATGTTGCCTGCACCGCTAGAAAGGATGGTTCCAGTCTTGGTGGAGTAGGTCAATTCAGATCCCGAGATTGCGTGGCCGAACGAGTCGCTGAAGCTCACTGTCACCGTTTGGCCAGTACCTGCAGTACCAGTCAGACCGGTCGAAGTTGGCGATGGGCTGACAAGCATCTTCGCTGGAACGCCATAGACATCTACTGTCAAGGTGTTCGAGGTGACCGAGCCAGAAGTTGCAGTTACCGTGAATTGGCCTGCGTTGGAACCAGCTGTGATTGAAGCGGTTAGACCAGTAGGTCCGGAGAATCCGGCGTTGCTTTGAGATCGAACGCTAGTGTCATCAGCATTACCTGCAGTGAACGGAAGCGTTGGGCCGGCTCCGTCTGGATCGGCTGGAACGTTGTTCAGTGTCCACGAGTTGATCGTTGGAATGGTTACGCTCTGAGCATCGACGTCTTGTGCGTCGGTAAC
The DNA here is from genome assembly GCA_017303935.1 of Armatimonadota bacterium. Taxonomy (NCBI): domain Bacteria; kingdom Bacillati; phylum Armatimonadota; species Armatimonadota bacterium. The sequence continues at coordinate 534,182 of JAFLBD010000001.1, forward strand.
TCGGAACTGACCCGAGCCAGAGCTTGGGCTGGTTGTTCCTGTATCCATTCGCGAAACGCCTGCGATAGTCAAGCTGTTCAGCGGACGAGTGATCGTCACCTTCTTTGTACCATTGATATTCGTACCAGCAAGAACGTCAACCTTCACGCCGTCGGCATACTTGATGTTCAACGAATTAAATGCGGAGTTTCCAGCTGCTGGAGTTGGAGTATTGAAGGTGGCGGAGAAGTTGCCTGCGCCGTCGGTCGTTGCCGATGGCGAAGTCAGGATCGTGCCAGCTGCTGCCGATGGGTATGTACCACCAGAGAAAACTGCCGACCCGGTTGCTCGTGCATCTCGAACTTTCCAAGTGATCGTCTGGTTTGGTACCGCAATTCCTCGACCGTTGTTCAATACACCTGCGATCGCTGCTGTGTTAGCGCCACCAGAGACTGGCCAAACCAGAGTGGCTGGGTCAGATGGAGCGGAGAACACTGCGGCGAAGTTTGCGGTGTTACCGTAGCTGTAAACGGTGCTGTAGTTGACGGTCATTCCTGGAGCGTCAGGCGACGAGAAGGTCAGGTCAACCTGTGCACCTTCTACACCACCGCCAGCAACGGCAATCTTGCTCGAAGCAAAGCTCACAGCAGTTGCAGTTGGTCCGGATGGCGATGCATCAGCAACGCTAAAGGTTGTGCCAGGGATCAGGACGCCGTTTGCATCATAGAGAAGCACTGCGACATCGTATTGATCGCCAGCCGAGCTCGAAGGGCAAAGTCCTGCGTCACCCGATGCACTGCCGATGATGTCGCCAGGAGCGCCAAATCGGAAGTTCTCGTCGGAGCCGTAGAATGAGCTTGGGTCCTTGATCAGAACCTTCATCGAAGCAGGTGCGCCTGGAGTGTAGGTACCTGGAGCGTTGTAGCTCAATGCAAGTACGGTGTTAGCCGTGCCTGCCATCGAGAAGGATGGAGACGAGCCATCGATCTTGTTTTCGCCAGAAAGTTGCAAGCCGCTGAACGAGAGCGAGCAGGTAGGAGTTCCCGAAGAAATCGAGGTGACATTAGCCACAATCGCGTTGCCGCTGGCCATGTTGAAAGCCTCGCTATCCGCATCTCGAGTGATCGTTCCGTCAGCCACCGAGAGAGTGACAGTACCGGCGGTTGGTGCCGCGTACCCGCTTGGAGCGGTCGAAGAAGGAACAACGATCACGGTTGGTGTTGTGTTAGGAACCGTATTTTGTCGAACGTAAACGTACCCTGCGACGACTCGTGTAGCTGTATTGCCGACAGGAGCCGCATCGCTGCTACCGCCACAACCAACCATCACAGAACCGGTCGCGACAGCGACGCTACTCAATAAAAATATTCTGCGCATTTTAATTTCTCCGAGAAGTGCTCCGCTCTGGCTTTCCATCTTGGACAGCACAAAACAAAGCGACGAACACTAGACCCAGTATACAAGGATTACCCCAGTATTCTTATGAGGAATTTACCTCAATTGAACCTAGGCTAGTGGTCACTATGATTCAAGACGCAGCACTAGGTTCAAACGCACCAGAGTTGTACGGGGATTTTAGCCTCGAAAGCCGTTCACAACTGAGGTCAATCCGTTCAGGATGAACTGAACTCCGATCACTGCTGTCAGCAAGGTCATGACGGAACTCAATGCATGCTCGCCAGCCTTCCCGAGCATTCGAATGACTCGTGGCGAGGCTGCCAGAATGACGAATGTTGAACCTGCCAGTCCGAGAATCGCCACCAACAGTGCCATTTGTTCTGTGTGATGCTGGGCTTGGCCCGCCAAAACCATGACGCTCGAAAGCGCGCCTGCGCCAGCGAGCAACGGAATCCCGATTGGTACGATTGCGACATCACCACCACTCTGCTGAACCTCTTCGTCCTTAGCGCCATTCATCGTGCGGAGCGAACTTAGCAACAAGATCAGCCCGCCAACGATTTGAAAGGCAGGAACAGTGATCCCGAAGAATGCGAAGATCGCGCGGCCAGCGACGCTGAACAGCACCAGTGCAATGAGGGTCACCAACGAGGCTCTCAAAGCAATTTGTCGTCTTCGATCAGCTTCGCTAGCGGTGATGGCAACAAAAATCGGCGCAGCCGACAGTGGGTTCACCATCGCAAAGAGCGTGCTAAACGCCAGAATGCCGAACTCAAGAGGAAATTTCATCGAGAATTCCCCCTCCGGATGGGATCGGAATGTGCGTCGTGGACTTGGCGCTTGAAAGCACGAATGTGGTGTTTAACCGCTGCACTCCATCGAGGTTCGAAAGCTCTTCAAGCAAAAACTTCTCGTAGGCTCGAGTGCTTGGCGCAACAATCTTGAGGAGGTAGTCCTCATTTCCAGCGATATGGTGCACTTCCACCACGTTTTTGAACTGACAGACTCGATCCAAGAACTCACGAGATTCCTTCGATCCGTGAGATTTCATGATCACCGCAACGAATACCGTCACGTCCATTCCGATGCTCTCGCGATCGATCAAGGCGGTGTAACCCGTGATGAAGCCTTGTGCTTCGAGCTTGTTCACCCGGGCAAGCGTTGGCGCAGGAGTCAAGCCGATTTTCTGCGCGAGTTCGACATTGGTCATCCGACCATCTGCCTGAAGCGCTTCCAAAATTTTCCTATCCATTTCGTCCAACATATTGATATTATATGCTGTTGGATGACGAAATATCAGCTAAAAATTGCGGATTGGGACTATTGTCCGATATTTACACTGGCTTTTTGCTTCTCAGACGATCCGAATATTCTTTGCGAAATTTGGCGACTTTTGGTGCAATTACCGCACTGCAATAGCCGGCGTTCATTGTTATCTTTTGCAGTGCGCCCGCATTTTCAAATCTTTCAAAGTAGTTCAAATGCTCCGGTTCCGCAACAAAAAACTCCGAAAGTGGCTCAAGCGTGGTGACGATGGGCTGATCAAAGATCGCTTCACGAGTGAGTTCGTTGATGACTTCTATGGCGAGCTGCTTGTCGGCGTCGTTGGCATAGAAAATTGCTGATCGGTACTGAGTGCCGACGTCTCCGCCTTGACGATTGAGGGAAGTTGGGTCGTGAGTGACAAAGAAGATTCGCAATAGATCGGCGCGCGATACGACAGTTGGGTCGAATTCGATGCGGACACCTTCTGCGTGTCCCGTAGTCCCAGAGCAAACTTGCTTATAAGTCGGGTTCGGAAGGCTACCACCGGTGTAGCCGCTCTCGACCTTGTGAACGCCATTCAACTCAACAAAAATCGCCTCAGTGCACCAAAAGCATCCCGCGGCGACAACCAACGTTTCCATGGCAGGTTCTACGCTGAGATTAGAACTAATTACGGCGGGCGGATTTGCGATTCGCCAAGAATCCGCGGAGGAGGGTGAGGCCGAATAGAACCATGGATGCCGCTTCAGCCTTACCCGTAAACGCCGAAACGAGCGAATTGACATTGGTCGCGACGCCGGACGCCTCGCCGCCCACCTTGGTCGTGACTTTATGGACTTCGGTCACAAGGCCTTCCACCTTCTCAGACACTTTCTCGACCTTAGCAGAGAGTAACCGGATTTGCGCGTTCAGGGAGTTGACCGCTGCCATTAGCTTGATCAACAGCGCAATGAGCACCAAAAAGCACAGCGTGCCGAGCACAAAGAAAATGCCGGAAACGACGTACCACCACTCAGGAGCATGTTCCATTACTGATTCCAAATTACCCGGAGTCTAAATCGATCCGCCGACAAACGTCTGAACTGAACTCGGCGGCAGCACCGCTGATAACTTGTATTCGCCTTCTTTTGCTTGGACAGAATTGCCACCCCAATCGAGTGTCGATCCCCATAGCCCCCGAACGGTGAGCTGAATGGCGATTGACTTATCGGCTGGGTTTTCGATGGTGAGCTTGAACCAAGACTTTTGAATGTCAAGTTCAAGTTCAAGAATTTTGCCAAAACTCGCTTCAAACTCGGCGCCGATCTGCCGCAATACCACCCGCCGGCCGACACCGTCCCACGGTTGCACTTTGTAGCTATTCTCATCCGATTGGAAGTGGCACCCAAAAGTGAATACGCCTTCTTTTCCGGCTGGCAAAACGTATGCGCCTACTTCCTGAATGTAGTGGTAGTAGCCAATCCCGGAAGTTCCAGTGTAGGGGTTGTATCCAAAATGCTTGCTGCTAGGATCAGGGCAGTAGCACATGCTCGCAGCGCCATCGCCGCGAACAAGAGCCCACGGACCCAGCATCCCGCCAAAGGCAATTCGCATATAGACATCAGGAAGAGCAAGGTAGTCCCGATCTAGTCCGTGGAAGAAGCTCAGCGCGTTCGGTATGTTGGTGTGTCCAAGGCAAGTTTCCCCTCGGTCGATCAGAGCATTCTTCCAAGTTATGTCGGTCCCGTCCCAACTCCTCTTGTCGCTGCCGTACCACCACCAGCTTGGTGCCAATGAGCGCGCCGCAAACGAACACCGGAGGGTCCGTTCCATATGTTCGTCATCGTCCAGCACAAGGCCGGCAGTGTAAACCGCTTCAAATCCGCTTGTATCCAGCACCGATTCCCCAGCATAGGGGTATTGAAGTTTGACCATCTCACTGGCCTTCTGTGTGACGTGCTGCTCGAGCTTCAGGAACAGGTTGTCCATTCCTTCTTCGGTCAAGTCTTCGAGGATTCGGTAGACCCGCGGATATCCCAAAATTCCGACAGAATGGATGTAGTTTCTCCATCCAAACTGGAACATTGCGAGTGCAGTCTCGGCTGCACGAATCAAATATTTTTCAGGGCGATGCTTGGTATCACCCGATGCCTTTGCGATTTGGTAGAGCGTGTGATGCAGCGCAAACACGGGCGGGTAAGTCATTGGACGACCAAAGTAGCTTGCGAGCTTTCCGTTTTCCGCTAGCACGCTACCGACAGACATATCGCCCGGATTTTGTACTACTTTGAGCAAGAATTCATCTACATAGGCGTCTAGAATCTTGATTTCTTCGGATGATGGATAAAGTGAATTCTTCGCCGCCAAAAAGAGCGCATCGCTGACGGAACACTCGATTGCAGAAGTACCTTTCGAGTACTCATCGAAGTTCGTATATGCCTCCCCGGAGTTTGTTTGGATCTGCACGATCGCGTGATTCAGGGGAGAAGACCCGTCGCGGCAAACTTGGTTTTGGACGATGTAATCCGCCCTTCGTTTGATGAGTTTGTCGATCGGCTCCGTGAACATCAAATGAACGTGACTATGCCGCCCAAAGCTATCCTCGAACGTCACTCTTGCGCGGCCAGGCTCCTTCGGTTTGACGAAGCAAAAGCCGCCTTCCTCATCTTCATCAGTTTGGATTTCGGCATCCCGGCTGACAAACCAACGCTTTGGAACTGCACCCTGCACTTCAACCGCGATTCCAACATCCGCCGGAGCCACCGCGCTGGGGAGAACACGGATCGCCGGTCGTCCGAGTGCGGTCATGGCCAGATTCACGCCGTCCTCGCGATCTCTTTCGGTCGGCACAAAGAGCACCTTAAAGGTTCGCCGGTCACCCGGTTCCAAGATCAAACTGGTGTGGTCGTTCCACCATCGGGGCCAACCTTCACGCTCGACGGTCGCGCGGCTGTAGGCATAGACGACAGGAATGCCTTCCCATTGATGAGGCGTGGTTAGGCTGCTCGGAATCGAGGAGCAGAATTCCCATCCTCGATCATCTCCAGGGCAAACAAGGAGTCCTGGCGGCTCGCTCGTCATCCGCTGAGCATAGACATAGCTCGCGGCGCCTCCGATATATTTGTGTACATATAGGCGCGAATTCCATAACTTTTTGAGCTGCTCGTCGTTCCAGCCGAATCCGTCATAGAAATTGTTCAGCGCCAGCGGAAATCCAAGTTCGCCGATTTCAACTGATATTTTCCCGCGGTTCCGAACCTCAATTTCCCAGACAACTTGAGGAATTGGTCCGCTTTGTTCATAGAACTTTCCGGTGACCTGGATATCGCTGATCAATGGAAAATCGTATTCAAAAGTTAAAGGAATCGCGCTAAAGGTGTCTTCATCGTCACTTGGGAGGGAAGTGTTAGAGGCACTGTTACGACTAAAAACCCAATGGTCCTCTGGCCCGGTTCTTACCCCCAACAAGATTGTCCCTGGAAGCAAGTCTTCAGATGTTTCTTCGCCAAATGGAATTGGCGGGAGAATGAACTGGAACTCCTCCCCTTCCTCCGGTAGCACGGGGTCTGCCGCCCAAAGCTGACTGATCCGGCCGCTCTGACCAAACTCCATCGAGATAAGGCTGCCGGAGAGTTCGGACCGGTCGTCGGAGAAGTCTTCCATTGTGGACAGAGTTTACACGCGGAATCTGATCGCGCAAGGGGTCAGCGTGCTTTCTTCAACAAAGTGAATGCCGCGTAAAATTCGAGTGCGGCAAAAATCCCGAGCAGCAATGCCAAATGCCTGCGCCCGGCATCAGTTGTGAGCATGAGCCCGTACGAGGCAGTGACGATGCCAAACAGCATCAAAGCTTGCCCTAAAAACACACGAACATTTCCGACTTTCATCGCATCACCCTCGTTGTGAAATAGGCTCCGATCAACATGTCCATGATGCCCACAGCAACAAGGAACTGACCCATCATTTGCTGCTGATTCATCAATAACACGACACCGACGATGGCGAAAATCAGCCCAATCACCATCAACGCGAGAATCGCGACCGGACTCATGCCAGTTCTCATTGAAGCACCTTGATCGGGGTTTGGGTCGTCTCCGAAGTTGGCTCAGTCCAAATCCCGTCCGCCTTGAGCAATGCGATCAATTCGGCAACACCGTTTTCTTGAGGGATGCCGTGCTTGACCGGCTCGCGCTTTCGATAGAGGGTGATCTTGCCTCCAGCCGCGCCAACATAGCCGTAGTCTGCATCAGCCATTTCTCCAGGCCCGTTGACAATGCAGCCCATCACAGCGATATCCAAACCGACCAGGTGTTTGGTGGCTTCCCGAACTTCGCGAAGCACAGTAGGAAGGTTGAATTTCGTCCGTCCGCAACTGGGGCAAGCGATGTACTCGACCTTGGTCTTTCGAAGTCCAAGGGATTGCAAAATGTCGTAGCAGACCGGAATTTCCGCGACTGGATCTTCACTCAGGGATACGCGAATCGTGTCCCCGATCCCCTCCATAAGTAGCGTTGCGATCCCCGCAGTGGACTTGATTCGAGCGTAGTCGCCATCACCTGCTTCGGTCACTCCGAGGTGAATCGGATAATCCATGCCCTCCTCGTCGAGCCGGGCCGCCAGAATTCGATTTGCCGCCACCATTACAGGAACCCTGCTGGCCTTGACCGAGATATTGAGATTTTCGTATCCGTGCTTGCGGCAGAGCTTGAGATACTCCATGGCGCTTTCAACCATGCCAGCCGGAGTGTCGCCGTAAGTCACCAGGATCCGTTCGGACAATGAACCGTGGTTCGTGCCAATCCGCATGGCGATGTCGCGCTTCTTGCAGGCTTCAATCACGGGGACGAGAGATTCTTCAATTGCATCAATCTCATCGCGCCATTCCGCATCCGAATAGGCGAGTTCTGCACGAAGCTCATCGACACCCTTTTCTTCTGCTCGGCCGCGAAGGTCCAGGCTCTCTGCGCCAACAGCAGAAGATCGGCTGCCATGGCGTTTGAATACGAAAAGTCCAGGATTGAGCCGCACTTCATCCACGTATTTGGCGGCTTCCACGGCGATATCAGATCCTTGATGGTGGACATCCGCTGTCAGTGGAACGGCTTTGTATTGTTCGCGAACTTTGGCAGAAATCTCGCCCAGGCAAGCGGCCTCGCCCAAGGTAGGGGTGGTAACTCGAACGAGTTCGCAACCGACTTTGTGCAACGCGATGATCTCTTCGACGCAGGCTTCGATGTTGCGGGTCTCTTCCGTGATCATCGACTGCACCAAGATGGGGTGGTCGCCGCCCATCCAGACGTCACCCACCCGGACTGCGCGGGTTTTACGGCGGGGAAAACTGCCAGTGAAACTCATGAGACTTCTGGGAGTGTACTACGAACAGAATCAACCACTCATTCCCAGCCTGTCACAGCGGAATCCAGAGATTGTTAACACGATCTTAATAATCTCTTAACAGGTTCAATTTGAACCTAAACGGGCGAATTTTGGAGTCTTGGAACCGGGAATCTGCCCTAGGTACGCTAGTCTGTGACGGACTACGTCAGGAAAGCTAAAAATGAACAAGTGGTTTTTTCCAGTGCTGGTCAGCTTTGCGGTTACTCTAGCGGGTATCTCGGGTTGCAGTAGCACGACTACGACATCAACGACTTCGACCGACGAGAAAGACGGCAAGCCAGCCGCGACATCTGCGCTGAAGGGTGCGATCAAAATTGATGGCTCCAGCACGGTGTACAAGATCACGGCATCGGTCGCCGAGAAGTTCATGGACGCCAATCCAGATGTGGATGTGACCGTTGCGGTCAGCGGTACCGGCGGCGGATTCAAGAAGTTCATCGCCAAAGAAACGGACATTTCGAACGCTTCTAGGACAATCGAAGAAGATGAAATCGCCGACGCAAAGACTGCGGGTGTGGAATACGTCGAAGTTCCGATCGGATACGACGGATTGACCCTGGTCGTCAACAAGCAAAACGACTGGGTTGATCACTTGACCACAGCAGAACTCAAGAAGATTTTTGAAGAAGGATCAACCGTTAAGACTTGGAAGGACATCCGAGCGACATGGCCTGCCGAGCCGATCAAGCTCTATTCGCCAGGCACAGACTCCGGCACATTCGACTTCTTCACAGAAGTCATCACTGGAAAGAAAGGCAATATGCGTAAGGATGCCAGCTTCAGCGAAGATGACAACCAACTCGCAAAGGGTGTTGGCGGAGACAAGGGCGGCCTCGGATTCTTTGGAATCGCTTACTACGAAGCCAATATGGATACTTTGAAGGCTGTTCCAATTGATGCTGGTTCTGGTCCAGTCGAACCAAACTTCGACAACGTGCTTTCGCTGAAATATCAGCCGCTCAGCCGCCCAGAATTCATCTACATCAGCAAGACTGCTTTCGACCGACCAGAAGTCAAGGCGTTCGCCGAATTCTACATCGGAGCCGAAGGCCAAGCTACGGTGAAGGAAAGCGGTTATGTACCGTTTAAGTCGGAAACCTACACTCGAATCCAAAAGATGTTTGCTGATGGCAAAACCGGATCGCACTTCCAAGGAATGCGCGGCAAGCCAGTCGAAGATGTCTTGACAGCAGCCGGATATTAATTCGGTCAAAATCGAACCATGATTAGCCAGCAGGCGAAAGGCAAGTCGATTTCGCGGACCCGCTCTAACCGGGCGATCCGCGAGTCGTTCCTTTCCCTGCTGTGCCTTTTTGCCACCCTAGTTTCGGTGCTGACGACGGTAGGAATTGTTGTCGCACTGGCCTACGAAACGATCCAGTTCTTCACCCATGTTTCGTTCAGAGAATTCGTCACCGCCAAAGAGTGGACTCCGAATTTCCAGAATCCGCAGTACGGAATTTGGGCACTTCTGAACGGCACTTTAATGATCGCACTTGGCGCAAGCCTGATCGCATTACCAGCGGGTTTGGCGATCGCTATCTATCTCTCGGAATACGCAAAGCCAGGCGTCAAGGCTCTGATCAAGCCCGCGCTTGAACTCCTCGCCGGAATTCCGACCGTCGTTTACGGCTATTTCGGTCTTGCGGTGGTCACACCGTTTCTAAAGTCGATCAACCCAGCGTTTGAAACCTACAATGCCTTGTCAGGTGCTGTCGTGGTCGGAATCATGATCCTGCCACTCGTCGCTTCGTTGAGCGAGGACGCGCTCTCGAACGTTCCGTCTCGACTGCGAGAAGCCGCCTACGGATTGGGCGCGACCAAGGCCGAGGTCTCGACGACCGTGCTTCTTAAAGCGGGCTCAAGCGGAATCGTCGCGAGCTTCATTCTTGCAATCAGCCGGGCGATCGGCGAAACGATGGCCGTGACTCTCGCAGCAGGTCAGAACCCAACCGTAGCGTTCGATTTTTCCCGTGCGATCGGCACGATGACCGCGTACATCGTCAGCGTCAGTTCGGGCGACGTGCCACGCTCCGGCCCAAGATATGAGTCGCTTTTCGCGGTGGGCATGACGTTGTTCTTGATTACCCTGGCCAGCAACATTGCCTCCCAGGCAATCGTGAGGAGGATTCGCAAACACGATGTCGGTCAATAGTGGCTACGCCGTTCCGCAAGCCCGAAAGGTCAAGAATCTGATCTTTGCTGGGTTGTGTTTGGTGAGCGTGATGATGGGGGTCATCATCCTCTTCATCGTGCTGTACGGTGCGATGCACACTGGAATCACCCGGGTTTCTCCGGACTTTTTGGTGAAGCCGCCGAGCATGTCTAACCCCGACAAAGCGGGCGTCGGCCCTGCGCTTTGGGGATCGCTCTGGATCGTGGCACTGACACTGTTGTTTTCGGTGCCATTTGGGATCGCTGCAGCAATCTACCTAGAAGAGCTCACTCGCCCGAGCAAGTTCAAGAACTTTGTATTGGCCAACATCTCCAACCTGGCGGGCGTGCCATCGATCATCTACGGAATCTTGGGTTTGGCGGTATTTGTTCGCTGGCTCGGCATGGGGAATTCGATTCTGGCGGCGTCTCTCACCATGAGCTTGTTGGTCCTCCCAACAGTGATTTTGGTCACGCAAGAATCGCTGAGAATGGTCCCGCGGGCATACCGAGAAGCTTCACTAGCACTGGGCGCAACAAAGTGGCAAACACTATTCCGCCAAATTTTGCCCAACGCATTTCCAACCATTCTCACTGGCATCATCTTTTCCGCTTCGCGAGCCATTGGGGAAACCGCACCATTGATCGTCGTGGGTGCGGTGGCATTTATCCGCAGAGCTCCGCAGGACTTGAGCAGTAGCTTCACCGTCATGCCGCTTCAGATCTATAACTGGTCCAAAGAGCCGACTGCAGATTTCCAGCGAAACGCATCAGCAGCAATCGTGGTCCTGCTGGTCTCGCTGCTGACGCTCAATTTGATCGCAATCGTGCTCCGAAATAAGTACCGAAAGGTCTAAAACCCCCTATCAAGTTCGCGCGTTTTGCCGTAAGATAGAAGTTCTCCTGCACAATTTTCACCGGCGAGAATGGCAAGGAGGCCCACCTTTCGCCCATGTCAGCACCGTTCGAAATCCCGCATACCTGGGAGGAGCCCGAGGACCTGCATGCGTTTCTAGAAAAGATTCGCGAGCAGCAGCCGGATGCCAATTTGCGCAAGATTAGGTACGCGTATTACCTGGCAGAACAGGCACACAGCGGACAAACTCGCCTAACCGGCGAACCGTACATCACCCATCCCCTGGCCGTCGCGGACATCCTCGCAGATCTCAAAATGGATGAGGACTCGATCTGCGCTGCGCTGCTCCATGACACTCTTGAGGACAATATAGACTTCTCGCCTGAAAAGATCAAAATTCCGTTTGGAGAAGAAGTCCTGAACCTCGTCGAAGGGGTCACGAAACTAAAATTCAAAGCACCGGACGGCACCACAGAACGCCAGCGGAAGATGGCCGAAACGCATCGTGCTGCGGAAAGTCTCCGCAAGATGTTGTTGGCGATGGCCAAAGATATCCGTGTGATGGTGATCAAACTCGCGGATCGCCTCCACAACATGCGCACGCTCGATGGTCAACCGCAAGATAAGCGCATCCGCATCAGCAGCGAAACCCTCGATATCTACGCGCCCCTCGCGGCCCGGCTCGGAATCTGGCAGATGAAATGGCAGCTTGAAGATCTGGCCTTCAAGTACCTTCATCCCCATGAATACGCGGAGATTCAGCAGCTAGTCGCAAAGACTCGCACCGAGCGCGAAGAAGAGCTGCGTGAAGCGATCATCACCGTCAAAGAAGCGCTTATCAGCCGCGGCGTTAAGGTCGTCGAAGTCCAAGGTCGACCGAAGCACCTCTACAGCATTTTCAACAAAATCGTTAAGTACGGGTTCAAGTTCGAGGAGATTCTCGACCTCATCGCAATGCGGATCGTGGTGAACGACAAGGCCGATTGCTATGTGGCATTCGGCATCGTCAACGAACTTTGGACTCCGATGATGCAGCACTTTGCAGACTACATCGCCCGGCCAAAATCGAACGGCTACCAGAGCCTGCACATCAAGGTCATCGGACCACGAGGCGAGCCGCTCGAGATTCAAATTCGCACGAAGGCAATGCACGAAATCGCCGAGATGGGTGTGGCCGCGCATTATGCGTACAAGGAGGGCAAAGCCGGAGGAGATCAAGGCTTTAGTCAGCTTCGTCAGCAGCTCTTTGACTGGAGTACAGACACTCGCACGTCTTCCGACTTCTTGCGGAACCTTAGCTCCGAGGTGTTTAGCGAGCAAGTTTTCGTTTTCACTCCGAAAGGGGACGTTGTGGACCTGCCGGCAAACTCGACTCCGGTTGATTTTGCTTTTCGCGTACACACTAACCTTGGCCTGCGGCTGATTGGCAGCAAAGTCAACGGTGTGATCGCGCCCCTGAGCCACCGTTTGCAGAACGGCGATGTGGTCGAACTCATCACTCGCAACAACGCAACGCCGTCGATGGACTGGTTGGAATTTGTTCAGTCCGCTAGCGCAAAGAGCAAACTTCGAGGCTATTTCAGGTCCCAACTCCGCGAAGTGAGCGTAGCCCGAGGTAGAGAAGCGCTCGAGCGTGAACTCCGGAGCATCGGCATCGACCCGAAAGCAGTGCTTGGTGAACCGCTCAATATCGTCTCTGCGCAGATCAAAGATTGCAAAAACGGAGAAGATGTCTTCGCAAAAATTGGTGAGGGCCTGGCATCTGTTCAGAACGTGGTCACTAAACTCCGCGGCACGATTCCAAAAACCCCAACAAGCCATGTCCAGAAGTCTCGCGAGACAGGTGCGATGCACGTTGCTGGAGGGCTGGACAAGATCAGCATGCGGCGCGCGAAATGTTGCGACCCTGTTCCTGGAGAAGATGTCGTCGGTTACGTCACGCGTGGTCGGGGGGTGATGATCCACCGCACGGTGTGCTCAAACGCGCTCAATTATTCGCATACGGAAGCCGAGCGAATGATTCCGATGGTGTGGGAATCGGACGGCGAAAACGTGTACCGAGTGAACTTGCGCATTATCACGCTTGAGCGCACGGGACTTCTCGCCGAAGTTAGCATGTTGATGAGCGAATCCAAAGCGAACATTGTGGGTCTTCATGTTAAGCCGCTCAAGAACGGCACTTTTGAATGGGATGTTTCGATTGAAGTCCGCGATCTCGATCACCTCAACGCGACGATGAACAAAGTTGCGGGACTTCAGGACGTTTTCGGCATTTTGCGAGTTCACGGTCGGACGGGTGCAAAATGAGAGCCATCGTTACGCGCGTTCTACAGGCGCAGGTCTCGGTATCTGGTGAAGTCATCGGGCGGTGTGGCACAGGCCTGCTACTCCTGGTCGGGGTGCATCAATCCGACACTGCTGAGAATACATCAAAGCTCGCGCATCGGATCGCCAACATTCGGATCTTCAACGACTTCGACGGAAAGATGAACCTGTCACTCGGCGATTTGCCAGTGACCGACGAATCCCAAATCCTCGCGGTGAGCAACTTCACGGTTTATGGCGAAACTTCCAAGAATCGACGCCCGAGCTTTACAGAGTCGGCAAAGTACGATTACGGGAAAGAGCTCTTCGAGAAGTTCGTCGAGGAGCTAATGGCAGTCCACAAATTGAAGGTAGAGACCGGTGAGTTCGGCGCCGATATGCAGGTCAGCAGCATCAATGACGGCCCGGTCACGGTCATCGTTGAGGGTTAGAAAGTAAACTGGAATTTCATGTCGAATTACGTGCTGAGTGTGGGGTTAGAGGTTCATGCCGAATTGGAAACAAAGTCCAAAATGTTCTGCCGTTGCGCGGTGGCGTTTGGCGGGGAGCCCAATACGCGCGTTTGCCCGGTGTGTCTAGGCATGCCTGGTGCGCTTCCAGTGCCCAACCGAGAAGCCGTACTAATGGTTCTTCGCACGGCACTTGCGCTCAACTGCACCATCGCGAAAGATTCAATTTTCCATCGCAAAAACTACTTCTATCCAGACCTTTCAAAGGGTTATCAGATCAGCCAGTACGGCGATACAAACCCGATTGGTTACAACGGCTACCTCGATATTCCTTCAGCTGGCGGCTCCAAACGAATCAAGATTCGGCGGGTTCACCTCGAAGAAGACACTGGAAAACTCATGCACATTCCGGGTTCGGGTAGCGGCATTGATTACAATCGATCCGGAGTACCGCTAATGGAAATCGTCACCGATTTCCCGCCCGATGTTGACAACGCAGATGATGCCAAAGAGTATTTGGTTCAGTTGCGTCAGTTGCTCATTTTCTTGGGAGTTTGTAACGGCAAGATGGCCGAAGGCAGCATGCGCTGCGAGCCAAACATCAGCGTCCGATTGGAAGGCGCGGAAAAGTTCGGAACCAAGACTGAACTCAAGAATCTGAACAGCTTCCGCAGCGTTCAACTTGGCGTGGAATTTGAGCGACGTCGCCAGATTGCCGTGATCGAACAAGGTGGGCAAGTGCTCCAAGAGACTCGCGGCTGGAATGAAGGCAGCGAAGCGAGCTACGTCATGCGAATTAAGGAAAGCGAAAACGACTATCGCTATTTCCCCGATCCAGACCTGGTCCCGATGCACTTCAGCGACGAACTGATCGAAGAAGAGCGACGAAACCTGCCGGAGCTCCCTCTTGCTAAGCAGCAGCGATATCAGGCTGAGTTCGAACTTTCAGCATACGATGCTGGAGTTTTGGTTGCAGAAAAAGAGTGGGCCGAGTATTTCGAAACTTGCGTCAGGCTCGGCGGCGAGCCAAAGGCCGTTTGCAATTGGATGAATGGCGAGTTTGCTCGGATGCTGAATGAATCTGGACAAACCGTAAATCCGCATAGCGATCGAGAAAAATCGAAGGTCACACCAGAGATGATTTTGGAGCTGATCGGGCTGATTCAGAAAGGCACCATCAGCGGCAACATCGGTAAGCAAGTTTTTGTCGAAATGTTTGAAAAAGGTAGCAAGCCTGGTGATGTCGTGCAAGCCATGGGCTTGACTCAGATCAGCGATGATGGAGCGATTGAGAAGATTGTTCGAGAAGTCATCGCCGAAAATGCAGCAGTTGTCGAGAAATTTAAGGCCGGACAAGAGAACGTTTTCGGCTTTTTAGTGGGTCAATCTATGAAAAAGACCCAGGGAAGAGCAAATCCGCAGATGGTTCAGGAGATAATGCGGAATGTACTAGGAGAGCAATGAAAAATTGGTTATTTGGGATAGCTCTCGGACTGACGCTGGTGGCGACCGCCAGTGCGCAGTCTGCAGATGAGAGGGAACAGGACATCATGTTCGCTGCTCACGACGCCATGTCGGAGCAGGTTGATGTGTGGTTTCACGGCACCGATTTCCCTCGGTGTATCCAATTGCTGTATTTTCAGTACGAGATTGATCAGCACGACTACGAACTCGCAACGAACCTAGGTTGGTTGCTCGAAAGCACCGATCGCCACAACGAAGCGCTTGCGATCTATATTCGCTATCGAAAGGACAACTTAACTGATCCGGACGCTGCACTTCCTGAGGCCCAGTACTATTTCATGCGAAAGGCGTACGCCAAGGTTCCACCGTTGGTGGAGCCCGCATTAGCCAAGAATCCGCACCCAAACATGTACAGAATTCTGGCCCACAGCTATGAAAAGATGGGCATGCTGGGCGATTGCTTGAGAATTTGGAACAAGTACTTAGCATTGAATCCATCGGATCTCGCAGCCAAAAAGAATCGCGACCGCGTAAAGCAAAAACTCGAAGCAGCCTAATGCTCCCTTCAGAGTTGGGCGCATAATGCCTTCCGTACTTACGATTCGTGTCCAGCCGAGAGCATCCAGCAATCGTCTGTCTTGGAACGGCGAACTGCTCAAGGTGTACACAACAAGCCCGCCCGTCGACGGCGAGGCGAACGACGCCGTAATTCACGCGATAAGCAAGGCTTTTCACATCCCAAAATCGTCAATCCAGATAGACGCAGGGCACAAATCTCGCGACAAGCGGTTGCTCCTGGAATCTATTGAGCCGGATGCGTTGTTGCTGATTCTGAGTTCGCTGAGTGAATAGACCGACATGGTAGACGAAGTACATATCGCCATTATCGGCGTGGGAAACCTGGAGGTTGGCCCACCGCTGATGGCCACGATTGCCCAGTACTTCGGCGAACGACCCCTGGCGATTCGGCTCTATGACCCAAACCATGAGATTGCCGAGCTGATCGGGCTCTTGGCAAAAGCGCTCTTCAATGTCACCGATTCGGTACACATCCTCGGAGTTTTTGAAGATTATTGCGAGGCATTGGCTGGCGCGCACGGAGTCATTTTCTGCCCAGACTATCCAGGGGAAGAGTTGTGGACCAAGCACCACCCCGATTTCCCCGAGAAGAAGGGTTTTGCCGATGCGGTTCTGAGTCAGGCAAACGACGCAGTGAGCGTGATCAACTTGACGGACGATTACGATGACATGCGAATGCGAGAATGGGGACCGTGGCCCGGATTCTTGGAAGAGGACGCTCTAGACGAGATGCCGCACCAGATTTTGCGCTGGATTCATGACGATGATTCGCCTCATGAACTGCTAGATGCCAACAAAATTTCACCTTTTCGCGAATGGATCGAAGAAATCTGTGTCAATTTGGCATCGGACTAACGTATAGTCTAACGTCATGAAGCGTGGACTACTCCTCGTTGCGGCCATCGCCGCGATTTTTGTTGCTGGTTGTGACTCGAGCACTCCACCATCTGAAAAAGGTGGTGCAGGCGGAGCAGGTGGCCGAAGTGCTGCCCCAACCGATATCAAAGTAGCCTCCGACGGCGTCGTTCGCGACGCCGCCGGAAAGGCCTACTGTGTCGTGATGCACCAACCAGTGGTTGGCGACGAGAAGGAATATCCGTTTGCCGAGAAGGATGGTGTCAAGTACATCTTCTGCTGCCAATCATGCCCAGGCATGTTCAAGAAGGATCCTTCAAAGTACGCGATCGCCAAGAACTAACTGGCGCTACATCGTTCCATACAATCGGTCGCCAAAATCTCCAAGGCCCGGAACGATGTATTTCATGATATTCAACTCGCGGTCCAACGCCGCCGTATAAACTTCCACCTCTGGATGGTCGTTCTGGAGAGTTTCCACTCCGTCCGGGGCTGAAATCACGCTCACCATCACAATTTTGTCCGCGCCGGATTCCTTGAGCAGCGTTATCGCTTGGGATGCGCTGCCACCGGTCGCCAGCATCGGGTCGAGGCATAGTGTGAATTTTCCTTTGAGCACCGGAAGCTTGCAGTAGTAACTGTGTGCAACGGCTGTCCGCTCGTTTCGCTCAAGGCCGATATAGCCGACCGCGACGTCCGGGAAAATCTCCAAAGCGGGTTCGAGCATGCTAAGCCCCGCCCGAAGTACCGGAACGACGGCCAAACCTTGACCAAGGCTGGCATCGGTCATTTCTTCAAGCGGTGTCCGCACCTTTCGCTCGGTCAGTTTCATCGACCGAGTCGCTTCCAAAATCAAAATTGTACTGAGCGTCCTCGCCGCAATTCGGAATCTTTGAGGCTCACATTCCACATCGCGAAGGGTGGTGAGAAGGTGCCTAGCAAGCGGATGATCCACGACGTGAAGTGCCATAGAATCATTGTGACAAGATTCGGGCAATTTTAGCCATTTGGAGAAATGCCGAGTTCGCCATTTCGGGTAACTTACAGGCGCACTCTATGGCGCTGGCTGGCATCATCATGGCGGCGGGGCAAGGTACCCGCATGAAGTCCGAAACCCCAAAGGTTTTGCACCTGGTTTGCGGGCTTCCGATGGTGGAGCACGTGGGCCGAGCGATGCAAAAAGCAGGGGTAAATCGGCCCGTCGTGATCGTGGGTCATGGCGCAGAAAAGGTCAAAGAATCGCTGGATTCTCATACCTACGCATTCGCCACGCAATCCGAACAACTCGGAACCGGGCATGCGGTCCTCATGGCCAAAGAAGCGCTGGCTTCGTATGAAGGATGCGTCCTTGTCGCCCCTGGCGACACACCGCTGTTGGATGGCGAGGCGCTTTCGTCGCTGGTAGCAAAGCACAGAGAAACCGGCGCATTGTGCACGGTTGCCGCCTTTCGCCTGTCCGATCCAACAGGTTACGGCCGGGTGATCACCGACGCGATGGGGCGCCCTCTTAGAATCGTCGAGCAGAAAGATTGCAGCACCGAAGAAGCCAAGGTGAACTTGGTTAATTCAAGCGTTTATTGTTTTGACTCGAAGACGCTTTTTGCGCTCTTGCCAAGATTGGGCACAGCGAACGCTCAGGGCGAGTACTACCTTACCGATGTACTCAGCGAAATCGTCAAGATGGGGGGGGTGATAGCCGTTGTTGAGTATTCCGATCCCGACCTTTTTATGGGCGTCAATGACCGATGGAGCCTTGCTCAAGCGGGAAAAATCTTCCAGACCAGAATCCTCCGCCACCACGCTTTGAATGGCGTGACCATCGTTGACCCGAGCACGACTTTTATCGAAGCCGATGTGAAGATCGGACAAGATACCGTGATTGAGCCGATGACCTCGCTCGCAGGTGCCACAACGATCGGTGCCAATTGCGTGATCGGGCCGCAAACCAAGATTCAATCGAGTCAGATCGGTGACAATGTCGAAGTGCTCATGAGTTATTTGAAGGCGGCTTCGATGGCGGACGGCAGCCGATGCGGACCGTTTGCACACCTCCGACCTGGCGCGCAGCTCGGCGAACGAGTAAAAATTGGCAACTTTGTCGAGGTGAAGAAGAGCATCATTGGCGATGGCGCACAAGTCAACCATCTCTCATACATCGGCGATGCGACAATCGGCACAAAAACGAATATCGGTGCCGGAACCATCACCTGCAATTACGACGGCTTTAGAAAGCACGAAACGACTATCGGCTCTTATTGCTTCGTCGGCTCAAATTCTACATTGGTCGCTCCGGTAACACTCCAGGATGGGGTGTTCATTGCGGCTGGAAGTGTCATAACGAAGGATGTGAGCGCAGATGCGCTCGCACTGGGGCGAGCACAACAAGTGGAGAAAACAGAATGGGCCAAGCGGTGGCGGGAGAAAAATCAATCTTGAATGAGCCGGCTGATTTAAGCGGGATGAAACTGTTTGTGGGCAACGCAAACCCGGAACTCGGGCAGCGCGTAGCCGACTACCTCGGCATCGATGTCGGTGCGATGACCATCACCCAGTTCAGTGATGGTGAAATTCGCGTGATGATCGAAGAAAGTGCCCGCGGGAACGACGTCTTCATTCTTCAACCGACCTGCGAACCAGCAAACGACAATTTGATGGAGTTGCTGATCATGCTGGATGCCTTCCGGCGCGCAAGTGCAAGTCGCATCACTGTTGTCATGCCGTACTACGGCTATGCTCGGCAAGATAAGAAAATCAAGCCGCGCGAGCCGATCACAGCGAGGCTTTGCGCGGATCTGATCACCCAAGCAGGCGCGATGCGAGTCGTCGCGGTGGACCTCCACGCCGAGCAAATTCAAGGATTCTTCGATATCCCGGTGGATCACCTCTACGCTGGCCCGATCCTTGGCGAATTTTTGATTAACGAAGGATTCGCCAACGACGAAAACACGGTCGTGGTGTCCCCTGATGTGGGCGGCGTGCCGCGAGCCAGGAGCCTTGCTGAAATGCTCAAGGCGAGCCTGGCAATCATTGCAAAGCGGCGTCCGGAACCTAACAAGGTGGATATCGTGGAGATTATCGGTGATGTCAGTGGCAAGCGTTGCGTGATGATTGACGACATGATCGACACCGGAGGCAGTGTGATTCATGGTGCAGAGGCACTCATGAAGCGCGGGGCCACCGAGGTTGTCGTGTGTGCCACTCATGCCGTGTTTAGCGGAAACGCCAGCCAGAGACTACAGGACAGCGTCGTAAACCGCGTTGTGGTGACAGACACGCTGCCGATTTCCAAGCAAAGGATGTTCCCTAAGCTGACGATCTTGCCGTGCGCACCACTTTTGGGTGAGGCAATTCGGCGAATTCACATGAATGAGTCGGTGAGCACGCTGTTCAAGCAGTGGAGATAACCGAGGAAATCAGGTGGTCGGTCCGACTCGGGGATTCTGATCCAAGAAAGCGGTACATCGTGCTCTTGGTAGCATGCTTTGCCGGAATTGTTGGATCGATTATTCCCGGACTCGGATTCATCTACGGCCTCATCGGGTTTGCACTCGTGATTGTGAGCAGCGCAGAGCTGTTCTTTCCAATCCACTATGCGGTGACAAACAAAAAGATTGAGAGCCGATGTTTGCTGTCTATTTCGTCCATGGAGTGGACGCAAATCAAGCGAACTTTTGAGGACTCGGATGGCGTAAAGCTATCACCATTCGAGAAATCGCACCGAATGGAACCATTTCGCGGGGTTTATATTCGTTTTGCCAACAATCGAGAGCTGGTTTTGGCTAAAATTCGCGAACAACTAGACGATGTCAAGAGAACTCTGGAAGGAGGAACTGACGGAGGAGGAAGTGGTCACGTTGACGACGAAAATCGCTCACGAGATCACGAAGCGGCGCCTTGAAGTGCCCGCCATCCTTGCTCTGGAGATGCAGAAGCCGGTCGCGAATGTGACCGCGCACTTTGCGTTGGCAACGATTGGATTTGTCGCGCCCTTTATTGGGTTCGATCTTTTCAACGACCTGACACGTCTGCTTGCTAAACGGGATAATATCGAACGCCTGCTCACGGAGATTGAGAAACAAGCTGCGGAGAGGGATCGATCACCGAAGTCGCTCGGAGAGGAGATGACAAGTTAAATGCAATATTACGATACAGGTTGGATAAGCATCGTGTTCACCATCATGTTGGTGGGCTTTGTGCTCTATAACATCCAGCGCGCGAAGAAGACGAGCGGTAGCTTGTACATTCGCCGAATTCCCGGATTGAACGCAATCGACGAGGCAATTGGCCGCGCAACAGAAATGGGCCGCCCAGTTCTGATGGTTCCCGGCCTCGGCCCGCTCAACGCGGTTTCGATTCAAGCGCTCAACATTTTTGCTCACGTCACTGGAACTGCCGCGAGATTCGGAACACCGATCCGATTGTGCTGCGGAAACGCTCCGGTCTACACGGTTGCTCAAGAAATTATCAGCGACGTGTACACCCGCGAAGGTTATCCTGACCGGTTCCATTCGGATTCGGTGCAGTTCCTTTCGGACCGCCAATTTGCATTCGCGACCGCTGTTTCTGGAATGATTCACCGCGAAAAGGTCGCAGCCGCGTTCTTACTTGGTGAGTTCTTTGCAGAATCTCTAATCTTTGCCGAAACCGCGAACAGCGTTGGAGCGATTCAGGTTGCTGGATCGGTGCAGAACACCCAAACACCATTCTTTATTGCCGCCTGCGACTACGTTTTGATTTCCGACGAATTCTACGCCGCGTCGGCGTACTTGAGCCGAGAACCGGTGCTGGTCGGATCGCTCGTTGGCCAAGACTGGATCAAGGTAGCGATGATGGCGTCAGTTGTTCTAGGTTCGGCGATGAACTCATTCGAACTCAGCGCTGTAAAGCAAAAAGAGGAAAAGGTCGTTGAGATGGTTCCTCTTAAGGTCGATCCAGGGATGTCTGCTGGCACCGCGCGAAAGGAAACGGTGACTCAGCTGACTGAGCCTCGAACAAAGAGAGCTGATGAATTGACCACGTACAGGATTTTCACTCCTGAAGCTCCACCAAAGCCAACGCGCCAAGAGCGACCACCGAAGGAAGAGGAAGCAGCACCAGCTGAAGGAGGTAGCGTTTAATGTTGAATTTCTTGATGCAAGCTGAACCACCTGCCGGCATCTTTTTGCCAGCCGAGTCGCAACAGCTAAAGATAGCGGTCCTGGTCACTCTCTTAGTTGGATTTGCAGTTATGGTCGGCTTGATGTACGCGCCGTACCGGCTACGACGACCGATTGTCGTTGCAGCAACCTTCCTGTCCGGTTTCTTCTGGATTTTGGTCTGGTTGTTCCCGGCCCCCGTCGAACTCGGCCCGAACGAAATCCCACGCAACGCGATGGAGAATTTCGGTATGCGGCTCGCCGATGGAATTCCGGTCGTGAGCAATATTTCTCAAACGCTCAACGCGTTGCTCTTAGGATTAGGTGTTTTCTCAGTCCTCAGAATGCACACGACTAGGCTCGTCAAGCAACAGAAAGACTGGGTATTCAGCGTTGTCCTTCTGGTCGCCATGTTCTCCATGGTCACCGTGGGTTACATGAACTACAACGAAGTTCTGCGCAATCCAGACCTCGCCGATCCAAACAAGTGGGGAAGAACTCAATTTGCGACGGACTTCCTGTTTGATGGCATGCTCCAAGCGATGGACGCAGCAATGTTCTCGATCATTGCGTTCTTCATCCTGGTTGCCGCCTATCGCGCATTCCGCATTCGCTCAATCGAATCGACGGTGCTACTCGGCACCGCACTGATCGTGATGCTTTCGCTCATGGGGGCAGTTGAATTTGCCTCGACCAACATGATCAACGGTATCACTGGTGGTGATCCTGGGCACTTCCTGAACAACTTTGCACTCGCAAACATTCGGGCTTGGATTCAGACAAACATTCAAGGTCCCGGCATCCGCGCTCTCGAATGGGGCATTGGAATCGGTGCGCTCTCGATGGGACTTCGACTTTGGCTGAGCCTTGAAAAGGGTGGTGGAAACTGATGATCTACAAACTGATGAATATCAACCGGTTTGTGATGTACCTCTTGTTGGTCATCGCCATCGGCCTTCCATTGTTGTTCCTCAAGATTGAGGTGCCGACGATCACAGCTTCGAATACTGAAGATCTGTACATCGCTTACAACAAGTTGCCCGAAGGTTCAACTGTCTTCTTGGAATCAGACTGGACCGTTTCTACACGTGGTGAGAACGCCGGTCAACTCGAAGCTCTGCTCAAGCTGCTTCGGTTGCGAAACGTCAAATTCGTGCTCTATTCCTGCTCGGATGCTCAGGCTCCTCAAGTGGCAAGAAACACGATCACCAACGTCAATAAGCAGCTTGTTGCGGCCGGTCTTGAACCGTTCAAGCCGTGGGAAGACTATGTGGACGTTGGATTCTATCCCGACATCGAAGCGCTTTACAATGCGATCAAGAGCAACCCACGTAACGCGTTCACCGGGAAGACGGCAAACAACCCGGCGACCCGTCAAATGGAGGATGTTTACAAGTCGCCTGTGCTCAAGGACATCCGAAAGGTAGAAGACATCGCGATGGTGATCAACATTTCGGCGAGTGGAACACTGAAGTACATCGTTCAACGAATTGGATCGAAAACGAAGATTGGTTCGATGGTGACCGGTGTGATGGGGCCAGAAGCGATGAACTACTACGCTGCTAAGCAGATTGCTGGACTTTCAGTCGGTTTGCGCGGTGTGGTGGAACTCGAAACGATGATGGCCAAGGGCGTCAACTACTCAGATGGAGACAAGGAGCCTTTCGTTAAGGCGGAACAGCTCAATGGCAAGATCGAACCAATCGATCCAAAGCTTGAGCCGTTCGGTCGTGGCATGAGGTACTTTGCTTCGCTCCACGCTGCGCTCTTTCTGCTGATCCTTGCAGTTGTGCTCGGAAACATCGGGCTCTACCTGCAAAAGCGACAAAACAAAGGGGCTAACTAACAGCCATGTCATTTGAATTCGGAAAACTTCTCATTGGGGTTCTCTTAACCCTTGGTTTGTACAGTGTTCTGTACCGTGAAAACAAGTTCTACCGGATGGTGGAGCATATCTATATCGGTCTCGCGGTCGGATTTGCTATGGTCGCCTTGTGGACGGAAACTCTGGAAGCAAGCTTCTGGAAGCCGCTCATGGGGACTCCTGCCAAAGACGGTGCGCCGGGTGTACCAGGGTTCTTCCTGTACGCTCTGTTGATTCCTGTTGGCATCATGGGTTACATGGTGTTCAGCAAGAAGCATAACTGGATGAGCCGAATCCCGATTGGAATCATTCTTGGCTTCTCGGGTGGACAACAACTCCAGGTGTTCTGGGGCGAGTACGGCCCGCAAATCCAAGATTCGATGCGGCCAGTTCTGCCGACTACTACAAGTTCGTTCTTCGTTCCAAACGGTATTCAGCTATCGCAGAATTCGATCAATGAAATTGCGACTGGAACAGGGGTGCCTGCTCAGTTTGTGAGCACGATTGCGCAGAACGCACAACTGAAACAGTCGGACATCATCGCACTGGCACAAAACAACGGGCTGACGGTGGACCAAGTTAAGGGAGTCATTGCCGCAGTGCTTGGCAAGATCAACAGTGAGATCTATTTCTCGCAGGCGATCAACAACGTGATCTACTTGGTCACGCTTCTTTCGGTGCTCAGCTACTTCCTCTTCAGCTTCAAGCAAGAAGGGAAACTCATCAGCGGCTTCACGCGGCTGGGGCGCTGGCTAATCATGGTTGGCTTCGGTGCCATCTTTGGCAGCACGGTCATGACGCGGTTCGCGCTACTCATCGACCGGTTGCAGTTTGTTCTCGTAGAATTCCTGAGAGACGGAATCCCAACCCTTTTCAGTCGCTAATCTAGCCTCAGAAAAGAACCGAATCCCCGCGCCGTTTTGGTCGCGGGGATTCGTCTTTGGTATGGTCACCGAAACATGAGCGAATCCAACATCACTGGCATCGTACTACGGCGCTGGGATGCGGGTGAATCGGACCGAAAGTTGAGCCTGCTCACCGAGGAGCACGGCCGGATGGAGGTGATTGCGAAAGGAGCCCGCAAGGGCAATTCGCGGTTGTCTGGGGTCACGGAGCCCCTGTCGGTTTGCTCGTTCGCGATTGCGGCAGGCAAGCATCGCTCATTCATCACACAGGCGCAGCCGCTGACTTCTTTTCCAGGACTGAGGACCGATTACACCCGGTTAACCATGGCGATGAGCTTTGTCGAGTTGCTCCATGCCTTCGCACAGATCGATCAGGTCAACGCCGAGCTCTTCCAGCATGCCTGGATTGCACTAAAGGCACTAGAACTCCATGTGAAGCCGCTTGTCGCGCTGCTGTGGTCTGAACTCATTTTCATGAGCATCGAAGGGATTCTCCCGAGTTTTGATCACTGCGTCTTGGATGGACATCGACTCGTCGAGAATCCGGCATGGATTTCGGCGATGGCCGGTGGGCATATCGACTCGGCGCACTCCAACGAGTTCTCTGACAGACAATTGGTTGACGCGGAGATATTGATCGGGCTGGCAAAGCTTTCCAAACTAGACCGCCCGCCATTGGCATTCAAAGCCGCATTAGCGTCGTTTGGCGTGCTCAGTGCGTTTTGGTACCATCACGCCCACAAAAACCTCCCGGCTCGCGAGGCACTGGCGCATCACCTCACGGAGTTGCAGTAACTCGCGTGCCCGGCTTTGTGATTGGAATCTGGGCCAAGCTCTCCGGGACTTCATTCGGCGCGTAGCTGACCGCTTCCACATGGAACGAGGCAAAGAGTGGAGCACCGAAATCGATAGGTTTTGGCGCCCTGGAAATGAGAACTCCAACACCCTCAATCGTAGCGCCTTGCCCGCGCAGGGTTTCGATCACTTCGAAAATACTGGTTCCGGTAGTGAGGACATCATCGACCACTAGGACTTTTGTGCCGGGCTCGAGAGTTTTGCCTCGCCGGAGCACCTTCTTGCCGTTTTCGGTTTCGACATAGATCGCGTCCAGTCCCATCAAGCGTGCCACCTCAAAAGCGATGATGATCCCACCCGTCGTTGGGCCAGCGACGTGTGTGATCCCTTTTCCTGAGAAATGATCCGCGATCGCCTGGCAAAGTGCGGTGAGCACTTTCGGCTGTTCGAGAACTCGAAACTTCTCGATGTAGGTATCGCTATGCCTGCCACTGGTGAGCAAAAAATGCCCCTTCAACATCGCACCCGAATCCAACAAAACCTGCCCTAAATCCATCACTTTGCCTTTGCTCAGCTAACCGCCGTTGGGACTTCGCTTTCAGCGGACTCCGGTGCCTTCGGCTCCTCGATCGCTGGGGTAGCGCTCTTGAGAGCAGCCCGCGCGTCTCTGCGCCGGAACCAAGCGGCGAGAAAGCCACCAAAGGTCATGATCCCTGCGCCCCACCAGACCATCCCGGTCATCGGCTTGTAGAAAATCTCGATCGGGAAGATTGGATTCTTGTAGTGGAGCTGGATTCTTACTGATTTGTCGGCGGCGTCCATCCCCATCAGATAGACAAAGTAGTCTCCGGATTCGGCAGGAATGCGAATCGGGCCGCTATCCGAGATCTCGAACTTCGGTGTGATGTGCGAAACCGAGCCATCGGGATTTTGGAACTCAAGGTGTGCTCCGAATTTCGTGCCCATCACCCCGACCTCGCCTTCGCGAGTCATCTTGACGAACTTGATCACGGTGCCCTCAAATTGCCGCTTTTCCCCAACTTTGAACGGCGTTTCGCCAGTCGCCTCAAACACCATCGGAAACACAGTGAAATAGAGGTCGTGGAGAGGGAAGTGCCGGATCGCTGGGCGAACTGTTGGACTTGGCTCCTCTCCATTGCGGCTCTCGGTG
Source organism: Armatimonadota bacterium (assembly GCA_017303935.1). Taxonomy (NCBI): domain Bacteria; kingdom Bacillati; phylum Armatimonadota; species Armatimonadota bacterium. The sequence goes on from JAFLBD010000001.1 coordinate 560,753, forward strand.
TAGAAGAGCACAGGATTCAGTTTGAAAGTTTGATCGCGACCTTCGAGCTTAAATCCAACTTGATTCTCTCGATCAAGCAAGGTAGAAGACATCTTGTCCAAGCTGACGCGGTAACCCAAGACGGTCGCCGGTCGACCGAGCTGAACTGTCGCTTCTTGCTTCTTTTCCATCCCACGCGAGATGATGAGCCCAAGGACGGTCATGATCACCCCAAAGTGAGTGAGGAACGAGCCGATGCTGGAGGGCGACTTCTTGATCAGTTCTGCCGCGCGGACCAAGTTTGCCGAAAGTCCGAACAAGCAAACGCCAGCCAGGAAAAACACCCAGATTAGAGTAGGAACCTTGATGCCGAACGGAAAATTCGTCTGGTCGGCGGGAGTCAGAGACAGATCAAGCGGAATGAAACGAGTCAGCAGCATTCCAACTCCGATGAAACCGGAGGTGAGGCAAACGGTCGCGAACAGCCTCTGAGCCAATTCGCGCCCTTTAATGCCGCGCCAGCTCAGGTACGGGCCAATGCCCATCAGGATTACGGTTGGGATAAACACCCAGGTGACCACCTTGTGATACAGCGCTTCTTCGACCACTTTCGGCTTTTGGCCCGCAATCGACATAAACAGCGGCACGCTCATCCCGATCGCGCTGACGAGACCTGTCGAAATCAATAATGTCGTCGCCGCGGAATAGGCGTTATGAAGATTGAGCCGTGTGACAGGTTCGCGCAGAGTTGAAGGTTGTTCGTTGCGCGTACCAAGTTTGTAGTAAACCGCGGATCCGACGAGCAATAGGATCGCACCTGCACCCATCGAAATGAGGAGTTGAAGTGCTGAACGATCCATCTCCGCGAAGGAGTGGACGCTCGAATCCCCTAAGAACCCGGACCGAGTCAAAAAGGTGCCGTAGATAAAGGAGATAAGGGCAAACGCGCCGAGGCTGGCGTTGAAAACTGTCCACTTCTTGCTGGTTGCCTGAACGAACAATCCGTGCATGAGCGCCGCGACGAGACACCAAGGAACCAATGCCGCGTTCTCAACCGGATCCCACATCCAAAATCCGCCCCATCCCAGCGTTTCGTACGCCCAGAATCCACCCATACACAGGCCAATGCCGGTGAGAGCCAAGGAAACAAGTGCCCAGGGTCGAATCAGTTGAACATAGGTGCTGAAGTCGCGCCTGAGGAACCCTGCGACGCCAAGTGCGTACAGAACTGTGAGCGAACCAAACCCGAGGAACATCACGGGTGGATGGATCACCATCCACTTGTTGATCAATGCTGGGGTGAGGCCGGCGCCGTCCTCGGGCATTTTGCCGGCAAAGAAGGAGGCGACTTCGGCGGGTGGCTTCCAAAGTCTGAATGGAGACTCAAAAACGAGGATCGAAGACAGGCCAGCCAGAATCAATGAGTAGGCCGCTACGTATGCTCGCTGATAAACGCCTACGGAGCGAAGAGATAGGATTCCAAACAGCGCGGATGCGGATGCCCAAAGAAGGAAGCTGCCCTCCTGACCACCCCATGCGGCGGCAAGCCGTTTATCGAAGCTGAGCCAATTGTCGCTGTGAGAAAAGACGTATTCGAACTGGTACTGCTTGTTGACGGTGAGCCAAATGAGCAAGCCCAGCGCCGAAATGATGCTGATGCATCCTCCAACAAAAGCGGGGTTGGTGAGCCTTCGAGATTTAGCGAAAAATGAACTTACAAGAGCTAAAAGAAAAAGGCCCGTGGCGAACCACAAGAGCCCTCTCCCCGCCGCTTCCAGAATAGGTGTATTCGCCGGAAGCGGCGGCAGTTGAATTGTCGGATGGCTTTCCATTCTTTACGTAGTGGCTTTCTTTGCTTCGGCTTCGTACTTCGACGGACACTTGATCAGCATGTCCGCAGCTTCAAATACGCCGTTTTGCATCTTGCCAATTACCACTACGCGCGTTGCTTCGCCCATGTTCGCTGGTGGATTGCCAGTATAAACTACAGGCATTGTCTTGCCAGATTCGTCCTTCAGCATGAAGGTCACGCGGCGCTGGCGCGGCTCAACGTTCAGTGATTCTTTGATCATATCGCCAGCGACATGCAACCGATCACCGGTAGAGTGCTGTGCCTGTTCGATATTGACGTAGGGGCTTGCGTTGTTGACAAAGGTGTAAACCATGCCCGTAAGCGCAAGAGAACCGATGACTAAGGGTAACAAAAGTTTCATCGACAGTTCTATTTTACTTCAAATGTCCCCAAGTTCCTCCCAGAAAATGGAACGGAATGGGCTAAAATGACGGTCAGATTCACTATGATTTCTAAGCGCATCGTCACTATCGCCATCGGAGGGATGGGAATCCTCGCTGCTCTGGCATTTGGCCAGCCTGCAACGCCTGCGCAGCGCGAGGGCGTGGTCGCCAAGCCGATCTACAAAACCATGCATTTGGCCACCCGAGTCGGCACGTGCAAGATCATCGACAGCGAAGGCCGATTGGAAATCAACTTCACAGGATCACTTTTGATCAGCCAACTCAAAGGCAAGCATGTGATGACTGGGAAGTTCAGCAAAGAGTACGATGATCGTGGTCGTCTGCTCTATTACGGAACCGGAAAGGCGGTCATCACTGGCGAGTGGCGCGCAGTTCAATTTTTTGGCCGAGACTTTTCCGCCGTTTGGTTCGGCAGAGGTGTCGCTCGTGTCGGTGGTGAGTACGATAAGGACCTTAAGACAGGCGAAACTTGGTACGACGATCCTTCGTTCAAGATTGCCTGGCCAGCTCAAGGTCTGATGGAAATGCGGCTCCCAACGAACTTGCCAACAACCAACGGGCCAGAAGCCAAGCCGATCGTTCCTCGGCGCAAACCAACAACCTAAGCCGTGCTTAATCGTACGTTTTGCCACGTAAAGGGAATCGGCAAGGATACCGAGCGCGCTTTGTGGGCGCAAGGTTGCGATAACTGGAACACGTTTCTCGCGAATCCAAGCGAATTCTCAACCGGAGCAGCCCCAAAGGATTTCGCCGTATCTACAATCCAAAAGAGTGTTGACGCTTTCGAGGCGGGCAATCATCAGTTTTTCCAGAAGGCCTTGGGGACTCAAGAAGCTTGGCGAGCCTGGAGTTCATTTCAGAACTCCTGCGTCTATCTCGATATCGAGACCGACGGAGGTCAGACTGGCGGCGCAGTCACCATCATCGGGCTATATGACGGCAACCAGTTTCAAGTGCTCGTCAAAGACGACAATATCGAAGAGTTCCGAGACGTTATTTCGAAGTATTCGATGATCGTCACCTTCTTCGGGACTGGTTTCGACTTACCGATGCTTCAAAAGCGATTCCGAGGGCTAGTTTTCGATCAGATCCATCTCGATTTGTGCTTTGCCTTGAAGCGGCTAGATTATCGCGGCGGGCTCAAGAAGATTGAACGCCAACTTGGAATTTCTCGGTCAAGCGAAGCCGATGGACTTGACGGTCGTGACGCGATCCGGCTCTGGCGCGAGCACCTGCGAGGCTCTGAAACCGCGCTAGAAACTTTGGTCGCATACAACAGGGAAGACGTGGTCAACTTAGAAGTACTCGCACAGATTGCGGTCGATGGCCTGACAAAACAAGCAATGTTCGGCACTGAATCTGCCGCGCGACCGTAATCTCGGGTAAATCTTACACGTGAATATTGAGCGGAATGTCGTCTACGCGACCAAGGGCAGCCAAGAGCTTTCGGCTGACTTGTTTTTTCCTCCCCAATCGAAATCCGGCCCATTCGTTGTGTTTTTGCACGGAGGCGGATGGATCAGCGGGATGAGGGGAATGTACGAAGATGAGGCATTTTGGCTTTACACCCAAGGCATTCCTTCCGCGACCATCGATTACCGGTTGGCGCCTCTCAACCCTTTTCCGGCGAGTGTCGGTGACGTGCAAGATTTCATCTCGTGGGCACGCAAAAACCTTAAGAATTACAGGTTCGACCCCACGTACATCTTGGTCATTGGCAACTCCGCCGGTGGTCATCTCGCCCTGATGTCTGCCTTGTGCGACACCTACTACGGTGATCTTGAGCCGTCCGCCCAGATCAAAGCCGACGGCGCGTTTGCGATGTGCCCAATCACCGACCTCACAGAACCGAGAAGTCAGCATTTTCCTATCAGTTGGCCATTCTTGGAGCAGTTTATGGGCTCTTTGGACGCCCCGGTAGAGCAGCTCCGCGCGGCATCGCCACTTTACAACGTATCCGAAACAGATTCCCCGATTGTGCTTTTGCACGGAACGGAAGACGATATCGTGCCTTGCGAGCAGAGCAAACGGCTTGCGGGTGCCCTAGAAGCGGTCGGTGTGCCGGTGACTCTAGACCTCTTGCCCGGCGAATCACATAGTTTCTCCTATGCAGGATGGATGCGAATTCGTGAGCAGTTCCTAAGCTTCATCCGCACTTTCGAAACTCCAACTGTTGGCGCGCAATGAAGCCAGTTGATCTTAGAAGCGATACGGTCACAAGACCGACCGCTGCAATGATGTCCGCGATGGCAAATGCTGTCGTCGGCGATGATGTTCTGGGGGATGACCCGACGGTGATCGAGCTTGAACGGCTTTCGGCAGAAACGGTCGGGATGGAAGCGGCCCTGTTCCTTTGTAGTGGGACGATGGGCAATCAGATCGCCTTAGCCTGCCATACCGAAAGGGGCGATTGCGCGTTGTTCGAAGAGAACGCGCACATGCTCCAGTACGAAGTGGGCGGACCAGGAATCATCGCTCAAGTGGTCTGTAAGGGTGTGCCTAGCCACCTCGGAGTGCTCGATCCTGCCGATATCAAGAGCAGGATTATGGTGGGGAACTTGCACACTCCCGCGACGACGGTTTTGTGCATCGAGAACACAAATAATCGTGCTGGCGGAAGCGTGATTCCAATTGAAATCACCAATCAATACGCCGATATCTGTAAGTCAAGCGGAATGAAGTTGCACCTAGACGGGGCCAGGGTATTTAACGCCGCCGTCGCGCAAGGAATTACGCCGAAAGAGGTATGTACAGGTTTTGACTCGCTAAGTTTCTGTTTGAGCAAAGGCCTTGGTGCACCGGTCGGATCCGTACTCTGTGGGACGGCGGAGTTTATCAATAGAGCCAAGAAATGGAGGAAGCGGCTCGGCGGAGGATGGCGTCAAGCTGGCTATCTTGCCGCGTGCGGAATCTACGCGCTACAAAACAACATCGATCGGCTGGACGAAGACCATCGCCGCGCGAGGGCTCTGGCAGAGGGAATTCAAGGACTAAAGAATTTCAAGGTGGATTTGTCCGCGCAATCGACAAATTTTGTCATGGTCGAGTCCACCGAACCCGCAGTGGTGATTTGTAAGAAACTCGAAGCTCATGGAGTGCTTGCCCTACCGTTTGGCGAGCACAGAGTAAGGTGTGTGCTCCATCTCGACATCGACGACGCCGGTGTGGAGCACACAGTCAAAACGTTCCGCGAACTAAGCTAGCATCGCGAGCAGTTCGGAAGTTTCAGCGACAGCTTCTCGGAAAATCTGCACTGCAGTTTCAATCTCAGCAGAAGAGATAATCAGCGGCGGCTCAAACCGAATCACTCGCGGATTGTTGAGCGTGTATGCGGCGATCAGACCTCGTTTGGTCATTTGACCGATCACCAATTCGCCGACTTCGTCTTGAGTGAATTCGACTCCGACCATCAGTCCCATTCCGCGCACTTCTGCGATCATATCCGGTTGGTCGAGCTTGACAGATTCAAGCTGGCGCATCAACTCGTTGCCGAGTTGTGCCGCACGTTCGCAGAGTCCTTCTTCTCGGGTGACCTTGATAGCCGCGATTCCGGCAGCGCAGGCTAGCGGATTGCCACCGAAGGTTGAGGTGTGCATTAACGGATTTTCGTCAAAAATCGCGGACCAGACTTCTTGGGTTCCCATCGTTGCACCGATCGGCATGACTCCTCCACCCAGTGCCTTTGCAAGCGTGATGATGTCCGGCTCGATACCTTCGTGCTCGCAGGCAAACATCTTTCCGGTTCGCCCCATCCCGGTTTGCACTTCATCAACAATGAGCAGTGCGCCGACCTCTCGGGTTTTCTTGCGGATCGCAGTCATGTATCCCGGAGGGGCAACGTGGATGCCGCCTTCGCCCTGCACGATTTCGATGATCACGGCCGCAGTCGTTTCGTCGATTTCACCGAGCATCTGGTCGGTGTCGCCGAACGGCACAAACGCTGCACCAGGCATCAATGCCCCAAATTTCTTGCGGTACTTTTCTCGCCCAGTGACGCTGAGTGCGCCAATGGTCTTTCCGTGATATCCGCCTTCAGTGGCGATGATCTTGGTACGGCCAGTTGCGCCTTTGGCGAACTTGAGAGCAGCCTCAACTGCTTCCGTTCCAGAGTTCGAGAAGAAGGTGTATTCGAGCCCTTTGGGAGACAAATCAGCGAGTAGCGAGGCGAGCTCGGCTTGAACAGGATTGAAAAACACCTTGCTAGAGAGCGGCATCTTGTCGAGCTGGGACTTGACAGCATCCACAACCGCAGGGTGCCGGTGCCCAAGATTGAACACGCCATAACTGCCCAAAAAGTCGAGGAACTTCCGACCCTCGTGGTCATACAAATAGCAGCCTTCGCCTCGGATTTCGGTCCCAAAACCGGCAAAGTTCATGAGCTTGGCTAGGCTCGGATTGACGGCCTCGGCATACTGCGAAACCACTTCAGCGTGAAAGCTATCCGCGTTCATCATTCCATTATGACGTTCGGACCGGTTTCGCCCGTCGCAAAACAGTCCAAATTTCCGCAAGATTTGAGCTAGAGAAGGAAGGTTAGACCGCCGATATTTAAGTTGGTTGACGCCAAATAGCTTGACTACGCAATTATGATCACGACTCACGGACCGAACAAACAAGGGATTAGTGGGTTTTCGTTGCGCCAAAGGCTCATGGTTTTGGTCACATTGGTGACCTTGATTTTTCTCTCTGCAGGGGTCATTTGGCAGAATTTTGAAGAGCAGCACATCGAAGATGTCGTTGCAGAATCGCAGCAAGGTCGTCTCGGTGCGACCCAACGACTGATCCAGATTTTTTCGAATTCACTTGAAGCGGTCGTCGCAAATGGCCTAAATCGTCCAGATCTCGGTCGAACTCGTCGGCTCGAAAAGGAAACTGAGTTTTTAAGGTCCGCAAAGCTCGCTTTTGCAGAAAAAGTCTGGCTCTTAAACGAAACTGGCGCGACTGCACAAGAAGCCAAGATTAATCCTTCCGTTGAACTTCAACTCCCACCTGGATTCCAAGACTTCGCGGCCAACGTCATGTTGCCGACCGAGCGCCGTCAATTCCAATATCACGACAAAACCAATGGCCAAACGACGATCTATGTCGCGGCAAAGGCTGTTGACGGCCGAGTGATGGTGGCCGGACGTTCACTCGAAAATTCACTTCGCGGTGAACTAGAAGAAGGACTAGGAATACGTATTTCTGCTCGCGCTTTTGCGCCGCCAGACAATCGGTTTGTGATCGATCGGAATGGAACGACGATTTATTACATTCCGCTCAGAAACTTTGACGGCTCGGTAACGAGCTCGTTGACGTGTATGGCACAAGAAACATGGGTCGAGCGTCTTTTTGAACTGATTTCATACGTCTCAGCCGCGTTCTTGATCTTTTGCCTTTTGGTCATGGTTGCGATCGGAACGTTCGTGGTGCGGGCTGTCGTTCGTCCGATCACCGCCATCGGAACCGCGATCATTAAAGACGAGCCGCATCATCTCGACAACGTCGTCAAACGGAACGACGAATTGAGCCAACTTGCCCGGGTCGCGATCGACTTCATCGACCAACGGCATGAATTGGTCCATTTGAACGAAGACCTTGAAGTCCGCGTGGGCGAGCGAACGAAGGAACTCACCGAAGCATACGACTCGATCATTTTGGGTTGGTCGCGCGCGATGGATAGTCGAGACAAAGAGACCGAAGGCCACACACAGCGAGTTGCAGAGATGGCAGTCAAAATCGGCCGGGCGATGGGGCTTGACGAAGACGCTATCCAAATCCTGTACCGCGGCGCGCTACTCCACGATATCGGAAAAATCGGTATCCCAGACTCCATCTTGTTGAAGCCAGGCAAGCTCACCGACGAAGAAATGGAAGTGATGAAGAGCCACACGCTTCTGGCGTACGAGATGCTCAAGCCGGTCAAATTCCTCGAAGAGAGCCTTTGCATACCGCTTTGTCACCACGAAAAATTCGACGGGACAGGATATCCGCTGGGCCTGAGCGCGGACCAAATCCCTCTTCTCGCCAGGATTTTTGCAGTCGCTGATGTGTGGGACGCCCTGCGAAGTGACCGCCCGTATCGACGAAGCTGGTCCGAGCAAAAGACTCGCGAGCACATCATCCAGCAGTCAGGCACGCATTTCGATCCAATCGTGGTTGACGCCTATCTGCGCATAGAGCCAATCCCGCATCCGTCGGACGATCTATGGAATCAGATCGAACGTGACGCGGCTTAACCAATTTCGCCGTCTCCACTAGAGGTGGATCTCAACTTTATTCGACTTCGCTCCGAGCAGAACGAGCATCAGTTCCTGGCGCCCTACGCGGCGTTTGCCGACCAATCTGCAGGTCGCACGGTCAACGTCCCAGAAGATCCAATTCGAACTTGTTTCCAGCGCGACCGGGATAGAATCCTGCACTCAAAGTGCTTTCGGCGGCTCAAGCACAAGACACAAGTTTTTCTCGCTCCGAAAGGGGACCATTTTCGGACCCGGTTAACGCACACACTAGAAGTCGCCCAGATTTCGAGGACGGTGAGCAGAGCGCTGCGCCTCAATGAAGACCTCACCGAGGCCATCGCATTAGGCCACGACGTAGGGCATCCTCCTTTTGGTCATGCCGGCGAAGCGGCCCTTGATCAAGCATTGCAAGTTCATTTCGAGAAAACTGGAGAAGGACCGGGTTCCTTTCGGCACTATGAACAATCCTATCGCCTTCTGGTGGAAGTTGAGAAACTGAACCTCTCCGCCGAGGTCCTGAATGGTATTCATGGGCATAGCAAGGGCGAGAAGGACTTGACTGCGGATGACGGAATTGCAAAGTCAAGCCTCGAATCCGCAGTGGTGCGAATTTGCGACCGGATTGCTTATCTCAACCACGATCTCGACGACGCGATTCGGTCCGGATTTATCGATTCAGTGCCGAGTCAATTCGCGCATTTGGGTGGAACACACGGTCACCGAATCAACGCGATGGTCACGTCATTGATTGCGGCAAGTGAAGGACTCCCGGAAATTCGGTTGCCTGATGAGATGCTCGCCACGCTCAATGAACTCAAGGACTGGCTTTTTCAAAACGTCTACTACCGGTATCCCATTGAACTCCCCGAGATCAACAAGGCCAAAAACGTGGTGATTGAACTGTTTGACCAATACGTCCAACCTGGAAATCTGCCAGAAGGCTTCAGCGGTGTGTGGGGAGCAATCGATTACGTCTCCGGGATGTCCGATACGTTCGCGATTCGAACCTTCGAGGAGCTACGCGTCCCCCGAGGGTTCTGAAGCTGGGACTTCAAATTCAGGGTGCTTCGTGCAGAGTTGGAAGAAGTCACAGTTTGGGCACATCGGTTTATACACCGGCACGATCGACTCAAAGTCTCGGTGCAAAATCTCAAGCCCAAGCTGGACGAGGTCGTTCTTGAATTCCTCGAGTTTCTCCGGGCTCAGAGTGGCCATGCCAGAACTCCCGGATCGTAAGGCAATGATTCTCGCCCTCACCGGTTGGTCTGGAAAGTGTGCTTTGAGGAGAAGTTGATAGCAACTCATCGCGAGGTCAAATTCAACTTCTTCGTCAGTGACCCCCATTCGGCCGCTCTTGTAATCCACCACTTCGAGCGTTAAATCGTCGTATTCATCGACGCGGTCTAGGCGACCGATCAACACAAATTCTCCGAGGTCAGCTCGAAGCTGTTTTTCGACGAAAAGAACCCGAGCGTCAGAAGGTGTTGCCTGAGCGTGTTCGACGTAGTTGGCGACAATCGACTTGCCTTCGCTTAGCGCTTCTTGCATCTCTTGGGCGCTACCATATCCCGCCTCGATCCAAGAATCTTCCAGTGCGGCCACCGCTTGATGTACCGATTCCACGCCAGAATCTCCAGAATCGTGGAACCGCTGAAGGACGCGATGTAAGCTCGTGCCGAAGCTGAAATGACTCCTGGCGCGCATATACCAGCGCCCGCGCTCATCAATATAGGTCCACTTATAGCGGACCGGGCACGTGAGATAAGTAGAGATCTTGCTGGGGCTGAGGGTCGGCTTGCGTGCCACGTTTGATTATGCACAGACCTCACTTACTGCGCGCAATGGCGGTAAACTTTCAATGAAAAATGAAAATTCGATTAGGACACTCGCCAGATTCAGATGATGCCTTCATGTTTTGGGGACTCGCAAAGGGGCCAGTGAAGTCGGACTATCAATTCGAGCACATTTTGCGCGACATTCAGACTCTGAACGAATGGGCGATGGAAGGTCAGCTCGAATCCAGCGCGGTCAGCGTGCACGCCTTCGCCTACGTTGCCGATAAGTACGCACTCCTGCGACACGGTGGATCGTGGGGCGATAACTATGGCCCGATGATCGTGGCCAAAGAAGCCCTTAGCCTCGATGAACTCAAAGACACTGTCATCGCTGTTCCAGGAAAGCTCACGAGCGCGTTTCTTGAGCTCAATTTGTGGTGGGTCGAGAAGTATGGCGAGCGAGATTCGCTGAAGTTCGAAGTCGTGCCGTTCGACGAGATCATCCCGTCGATTCAAGAAGGCAAGTACCGCGCTGGCCTCATCATCCACGAAGGTCAGCTCACTTACAAGCGAGACGGCATGCACCTAATCGAGGACCTTGGCAAGTGGTGGATGGCTTCGACCGGACTTCCATTGCCATTGGGCGTGAACGTGGTTCGCAAAGACCTCGGCGAAGGTGCAGTCAATGAAGTCAGTCGCTGCATGCGCGAATCGATTCAAGCCGGGTTGGACAATCGCAAAGATGCTCTCGAATATGCGCTCACCTTTGCACGCGGCATGGACGAAGCAACGAGCGATGAGTTCGTCGGAATGTATGTGAACGAGCGAACCGTCGATATGGGCGACGAGGGCGTGAGGGCGATCCGCTTGCTCCTAAAGAAAGGCGCTGAAATCGGAATGGTGCCAGAAGTCGAGATTGCCGTAGTCGACTAAGGGAGTCCAAAAAAGAAAAGGGGCGATCCGAAATCGGATCGCCCCTTTTCTTTATGCGATTGGTTAGCGAGTCAATTCAACGAATTGATCGATTTCCTCGCAGATCGTCGCAAGGCTGCCCTCCCAAAACGCGGCTGTCGTGATGTCAATCCCAAATCCCTTGGCGAGAGTGGCGGCGTCAGATAATCCTGTGCTCGCGAGCAGCGTGTCGTACCGGGCCTTGAACGCTTCAGGATCGTTTCGGTACACCGAATACAGCCCCAGCGAGAACAAGTGGCCGAACATGTACGGGAAATTGTAGAAGCTACTATAACTATAGTAGTGTGGTTTCACCGCCCACATGTATGGGTGGCGATGGTTGCTGAGCCCTTCGCCATAAGTTTCTCCCTGCGCCCAGAGCATCAAGTCGCAGAGTTCTGATGGAGAAAGCGACCTCGAAGCCCTTTTCTCGAAAACAGCTTGCTCAAAGAGGAACCGGCTTGAAATGTCAACCACGGTTTGAGCGGCGCGTTGAACACTTTGCTCCAGAATCGGCAGATTTTCTTCTGGGGAGCCGGTGGAAAGTGCTGCCTTCGTAATGATGGTCTCGCAGAAGATGCTGGCCGTCTCTGCAAGAGTCATTGGAGTCTGCTTTTGAAGCTCGGTTTTGCCGTGCAAGCAGAGATTGTGGTACGCATGCCCCAGCTCATGAGCCAAAGTGCTCACCGAACCAAAGGAAGGTTTCCAAGTCATCAAGATTCGGCTTTCGTCGGCACGCAATCCCATGCAGAATGCGCCATCCCGCTTGCCTGAGGCAGGAGCAGCGTCGATCCAGTTCTCAGCGTACGACCGGCGGGCAAAATCACCCATCTTGTCGGAATAAGTGCTGAACTGTTGGGCGACAAACTCGGCACCTTCGTTGTACTGCCAGACTTTGGTGTCTTCACCGATCGGCGCGAAAATGTCAAACCAGTCCAGAGAATTGCTCTCGTTCACGAGCCTTGCCTTCGCCTTGAAATAGCGCCGGAATGCAGGGAAGGAATCTCGCGCGGCCCCCATCATGGCATCGAGCGTTGCCATATCCATGTTGCAGTTGAAAACGGTTCGGGCGAGGGCTGAATCCCATCCGCGGCGGGTGCAAAGGACATCCGTTTCACCCTTGATGGAATTCATCGCGGCCGCGAGCGGAACTTCAAACTGCTTCCAAGTTTCGAGCTCTGCGTGGTACGCGGATTCGCGAACTGAGCGATCTGGATCGTAGGCCATCGCACGGGCGACCGCCATAGGTTCGGTCTTACTCGTGCCATTCGCCTCATACGTGACCATGATCTGCGAAGTCACATCACCGTGGAGTCGACCCCAAGCGCTTGAACCTGTTTCCATCAAATCCGCAGCGAGGTCTTCTTCGGCGGGAGACATTTGGTTATCGCCGAGTACCTTCATTTTGGTCAAGGCGTACTCATGGTCCTTCCCAACATTCGAATCCGAAACATATTGCTTGACGTCACATTGAGCAACGTAGGCGGCCAAGCGATTCTTGAGCTTCCTCAGGGTCGAATCCAGCTTCATCAGCTCGGACAACTTGGCTTGAGCAGTGGAGTCGGTCGCGTCGGTGGTCACAAATGCATAGATGTATGACCCAATTGTTTCAAAATCCGATTCGAAATCGTTGATCGCGACGATCGCAGTATCCAACCTGCTCGTGGAGCCAGACTTTTCGCCGCCAGAGCGAATGTCCTGCGAGTCGAAGAGTTCTTCGAGCTTTGACAATTTCACTTGACAAGCTTCGAATCCTGCGCGGAACTCAGAGGAATCCAAACCGGGGTAAACCACAGACATGTCCCATTTCGGGGCTGAAAGAACTTCGTTCATTACTGTAATGGTACAAGTTTTGGGTGTGGAATAAGTTCCCTTGGCGTCAAAGCCGCAAAATTCAGTTTTTTATTTCATCGAACAAACTGAGTTTGTCAAACATTCTGAAGTTATCTGGCGCGGGTGCATTGAATTGTGCCGACTGCGAGCCACTAATCTAAATGTTGTTAATTTTTGAGAAAAAATCTTCCTGCCTGGAAGGCTTTTTGCTCCTTAGCGATATAGCGGCGTTGGTGTATATTCAGTTCTTAAATTCTTTTGTATATGGCTACCAAAAACAAAATCAGAGAGAAGTTGGACTCCATTGATTTCGAACTTCTGAAGCTCCTGCAGGATGACGGGAGAATCACGAACGCCGATTTGGCGAGGAAGGTGGATTTGTCGCCACCGAGCGTTTTGCAACGCGTTCGAAAGCTGGAGCAGCTCGGTGTGATCGATCGCTTTGTTGCGATTCTCGATCCCGGCGCGCTCGATTTCCACATCATCGTGTTCGCGCAAGTGAGCCTCTCTCTGCATCAAGGCAAGCCAATCGAAGAGTTTCGGGTCGCTGTGGCGAAGATCCCCGAAGTGCTGGAGTGCTATCACGTCAGCGGAGAATTCGATTTTCTCTTGAAAATTTTGGTCGAGGACATGGCAGGATACGAAGCGTTTGTCCGCGAAAAATTGAGTCTGATACCAGGTATCGGCCGAATTCAAAGCTGTTTTGTGTTAGGAACAGCGAAACATTCGACGCAATTGCCGCTATAGCCTTCGGTATCATAAGCCAGAACGTGAGCCGAGGGAAACTTTGTAAGGAGCATCTGCGGGCGTTTGAATCTTTGCTTCGGTCGCATGCCGCGATCCTTCGAAGAATCGAACGTATGCTATCTCAACATGGATGTGTTGGGATGGATGTTTACGACACTCTATTAGCTCTGGAAGAAGCTCCGAATCAGCGTTTGACGATGTCTGAACTCGCAGACCGCGTGGTGCTGAGTCCGAGCGGTGTCACTCGCCTCGTCGACCGACTGGTCAAGCAGGGACTCGTTCAACGCGAAGCAAACCCAGATGACGGTCGAAGCTCTTTTGCAGCAATCACTCCGGCCGGATTGAACCTCCGCTTAGAGGTCTGGCCGCACCTACAGGACGCTCTGACCCAAGAATTCGCCAGCAAGATTAGCCTCCAACAAGCAGATCAATTGAGCTGCATGCTCCGTCTCTTCCTGCAAGAAGGCGTGGGCACATCCATCTATACCGAACAAGGTTCAAAGAAAGACGTTCGGTAACACCCTTGACACGATTGATGCGTGTCATTCATAATCTCGCGTGGACTAAGGGTGCGTGCTAGTCGCGCATTTGAAGTCTTTGGCTTAATTGGGAGGCAAAGCGAGTATTCCGGACGATCCGACGTTTGAACCGCAAGACCGAAAGGAACGCCCTGCGCCCCAAGGAGCCTAGCCCAAGGGGTTTTTTGTTGGAAACCAGCCCCAAAAGGCAGTCAGTCAATTTGAGGATTAAATGCCTACAGTAAATCAACTAGTACGTAATGGCCGCAAGACGGCAGCCGTGAAGTCGAAGTCACCGGCGCTCAAGTCGAACCCGTTTCGACGTGGCGTTTGCACGATCGTTCGAACCCAGACCCCGAAGAAGCCAAACTCGGCACTTCGAAAGGTCGCTCGTGTTCGACTTACGAACGGAGTTGAAGTCACCGCTTACATTCCAGGCATTGGGCACAACCTGCAGGAGCACTCGGTCGTGCTCGTTCGCGGTGGTCGTGTCAAGGACCTCCCCGGTGTGCGCTACCACATCGTCCGCGGTGCCCAACAGACCGCTGGTACCAACAACCGTAAGCAAGGCCGTTCGAAGTACGGCGCCAAGAGGCCTAAGCCAGGCGCAGCGGCAGGTAAGAAGTAAGGAATAACAGATGCCACGAAAAGGTCAAGCTCCAAAGCGAATTGTCACTCCAGATCCTGTTTACAACAGCGAGATGGTCCAGCGGTTTATCAATCGCATGATGATCGGCGGCAAAAAGACTGTTGCCGAAAAGATTTTTTACACCGCCATGTCCAACCTTGAAGAAAAGGCTGGCGTTCCAGCGCTCGAAGTCTTCGAGAAGGCCATGGCTAACGTCTTGCCAACCAACGAGGTTCGACCTCGCCGGGTTGGTGGTCAAAACTACCAGGTTCCAATGGAAGTTCGACCGGTTCGCCGACGCACACTCGCCCTCCGATGGCTCGTCGAGAATTCTCGAAAGCGAAAGGGTGAGAAGACGATGGTGGACAAGCTGACTGCTGAACTGTTTGATGCCTACAACGGCACCGGTTCTTCAGTTAAGAAGAAGGAAGACACCCATCGAATGGCAGACGCTAACAAGGCGTTCGCCCACTACCGATTCTAATTTTTGTAAACGAAACAGAGAGTACGCATGCCAAGATCCCACCCCCTAAATCTTTTAAGAAACATCGGTATCGCCGCCCACATTGACGCGGGCAAAACGACCACCACCGAGCGAATCCTGTATTACACCGGAAAGTCGCACAAGATTGGGGAAGTTCACGATGGCGCAGCCACCATGGACTGGATGGAGCAAGAGCAAGAGCGCGGTATCACCATTACCTCCGCTGCGACCTCCTGTTTCTGGCGAGGAAGCAACGGCGATAAGCCTGAGCACAAGATCAACATCATTGATACTCCTGGCCACGTTGACTTTACAGTCGAAGTTGAGCGCTCGCTCCGCGTCTTGGATGGCCTTGTTGCTGTTTATTGCGCAGTGGGTGGCGTGCAACCACAGTCGGAAACCGTTTGGCGCCAAGCCAACAAGTATAAGGTTCCACGAATCGCTTACATCAACAAGATGGACCGACTCGGCGCCGACTTCTTCACCGTCGTTTCGCGAATGCGAGAGCGATTGGGTGCGAATGCTGCTCCGATTCAGATTCCGATTGGCGCAGAAAGCGACTACAAGGGCTACATCGACCTCATCACCATGCAGGCCACCATCTACAAGTCCGATGATGGCAAGGTGTTTGAAGTCGTTGACATCCCTGAAGATTTGCGCGGACTCGCAGCCGAATGGCGCGAGAAAATGATTGAGTCGATCGCAGACTACGACGAATCGATCATGGAGCGCTTCTTGGAAGGCGAAGAGATCAGCGAAGCCGATATCCGAACCGCTCTCCGAGCAGGAACTCTGGCCAACAAGATCGTGCCATGTATCTCGGGCTCGTCCTTTAAGAACAAGGGCGTTCAGTTCATGGTCGACTGCGTTGTGGATTACCTCCCGTCGCCACTCGACGTGGGCGCAGTTCAGGGTGTTGATCCGAACACCGACGAAGATTTGGAGCGAAAGGCAGACGACAAGGACCCATTCACCGCATTGGCGTTCAAGATCATGTCTGACAAGTACGTCGGCCGTTTGACCTTCATCCGCGTTTACTCGGGTGTCCTGAAGAAGGGTACTCCTGTTTCGGTCAGTTACCGAGAACCGCAAACCAACGAGTTCCGAACTCGAACCGAGCGAATCGGACGAATTTTGGAAATGCACGCCAATGATCGAAAGGACATTGACGAAGTGTATGCAGGCGAAATCGTCGGCGTGATCGGTCTGAACGACGTTCGAACTGGTTACACGATTGCGGATAACGACAAGCCAGTTTCGCTCGAATCGATCAAGTTCCCTGAGCCGGTCATTCAGATCGCTATCGAACCTAAGAGCCGAGCAGACCAAGAAAAGCTCGGTGCGAGCTTGCAGCGACTGGCAGAAGAAGATCCAACCTTCCGAGTTTTCACAGACGTGGAAAGCAGCCAAACCATCATCAGTGGTATGGGCGAACTTCACCTTGAGATCATTGTGGACCGACTCAATCGCGAGTTCGGTGTTCAGGCAAATCAAGGCAAGCCACAGGTCGCTTACCGAGAAACCGTCAAGCAAACCGTCAAGGCCGAAGGTCGATTTATTCGACAATCGGGTGGTTCGGGTCAGTATGGTGTCTGTACGATCGAAATGACCCCGCTCGAAGCTGGTCAAGGATTCGTTTTCGAGAACAAGGTCGTCGGTGGTTCGATTCCAAAGGAATACATCCCTGCGATCGAAAAGGGTGTCCGCGAAGCGATGCTCTCGGGCGTGTTGGCAGGATATCCGGTTGTTGACTTCAAGGTCGCCGTCACCGACGGTAGCTACCACGATGTCGACTCCAACGAAAACGCGTTTAAGCAAGCTGGAATTCTCGCTTTCCGCGAAGCTATGAAGAAGGCCAATCCAGTAATCAAGGAACCGATCATGCACGTGGAAGTCACCACTCCAGAGCAGAACATCGGTGACGTGATCGGAGACTTGAACAAGCGACGGGGCCGAATCGAAGGTCAAGAAGCCAGCAGTGGCGGAACCGTTGTGGTGAATGCGCACGTGCCGCTTAGCGAAATGTTTGGTTATGTGACCACTCTTCGATCGCTAACTCAGGGCCGCGCAACTCCAAACGTGACTCCTTCGCACTACGAAGAAGTCCCGAACAATATCGCTGCTGAAATCATCGCTAAATCCGCGAAGTAATAGCACCGTAACCAGAGCCCGCTTGTGCAAAAGCACAGGCGGGCTTTTTGCATTTGTCATCTAAGAATCAGGGGTGATTTGATGCTGTTTGATAAGGAATTAGCCCCAAAGAATCCTTGCAAATCGTAAGGGTCAGCGGGTACAATTCCCCACAGTCGTTGATTGGGTGTTGGAGCTGGAGGCTCGCGATCCGCAAGCCGCTTTTTCCTGTCACGATAGTAAATTATTTGGAAAAGTAATGGCAAGAGCTAAATTTGAAAGAACAAAGCCGCACGTCAACATCGGCACCATCGGACACGTCGACCACGGTAAGACTTCGTTGACCGCAGCAATCACCGGTACCCTGGCTATGAAGGGTCTGTCGCAAAAGTTCGTCAAGTACGACGAAATCGACAACGCACCTGAAGAAAAGGCCCGCGGTATCACGATTAACATTTCGCACCAGGAATACGAAACCGATACGCGACACTACGCGCATGTCGACTGCCCTGGCCACGCCGACTTTATTAAGAACATGATTACCGGTGCCGCTCAGATGGACGGCGCAATCCTCGTGGTTGCTTCCACTGACGGTCCAATGCCACAAACCCGAGAGCACATCCTTTTGGCTCGACAGGTTGGTGTGCCTCACATCGTGGTCTTCATGAACAAGGTTGACCTTGTTGATGACCCAGAATTGCTCGAACTCGTCGAGATGGAAATCCGCGAGCTGTTGAGCCGATACGGCTTCCCAGGCGATGACACTCCAGTCATCAAGGGTTCGGCAGTTAAGGCTATCGAAGCTCTGGAAGCTGGCAAGTCGATCGATGATCCTGCATTTGCACCAATCGTCGAACTGATGAACGCTGTTGACAGCTTCATCCCAACCCCAACTCGAGACAACGACAAGCCATTCTTGATGGCTGTCGAAGACGTGTTCACCATTACCGGTCGCGGTACTGTTGCTACAGGTCGTGTCGAGCGCGGTACGTTGAACGTCAACACTGAAGTCGAAATTGTTGGACTTTCCGAAGCTCCACGCAAGACGACCTGCACCGGTGTTGAAATGTTCCGCAAGTTGCTGGATAGCTGCCAAGCTGGCGATAACGTCGGATTGCTCCTTCGCGGTGTAGACCGAGACGATATCGAGCGCGGCATGGTTATCTGCAAGCCAGGTTCGATCAAGCCACACACCAAGTTCAAGGGCGAAGTTTACGTCTTGTCGAAAGAAGAAGGCGGCCGACACACCCCATTCGTTCCTGGTTACAAGCCACAGTTCTACTTCCGAACGACCGACGTTACCGGTACCATTGACGAAATCTTTAGCACCTCGGGTGATAAGGCTGAAATGTGTATGCCTGGCGACAACGTTCGAATGTCGATCTCGTTGTTGGACGACAAGCCAATCGCTATGGAGCAAGGCTCCAAGTTCGCTATCCGAGAAGGTGGCCGAACGGTTGGTGCAGGCGCCATCACCGAAATCATTGCGTAAGTTAGCTAGCTGACTTAAGCTAAACCGAAAATCCCCGGACACGATGTGCCCGGGGATTTTTTGGTGATTTTGGTCGGCTGATATAGCGTAATCTAGCCGGAAGACCATGAGCAATCTCACAACAATCCCGTATTTGATGTTTAATGGCCGATGCCAGGAAGCGATCGAGTTCTATCAATCCGCGATTGGCGCAGAACTCGAAATGATGATGCGCTTTAGCGATAGCCCAGAACCGATGCCGGAGGGCTCAATTCCTCCAGGCTTTGAGGACAAGGTGATGCACGCCTCTATCAAGGTAGGGAACTCGACCATCTGGCTCTCCGATGGCAACGATACCAAAACGGAATTCAAAGGATTCAGTATCTCAATAGGCTCGGATTCTGCAGCCGAACTTCATTCGATCTTCGACAAACTTGCCAATGGCGGAGAAGTCATCATGCCGATGAGCAAGACCTTTTGGTCTGAGGCTTTTGGAATGGTCAAGGATAAGTTTGGGATCAGCTGGATGCTGGGAGTGAATTCACAATCATGAGTCAGCGGTTAGAACTACGCTATAGCATTGACATCTCTGCGCCATCTGCCACAGTTTGGAAGGCGATCTGGACACCAGAACATTACGAAAAGTGGACGTCGCACTTCCATCCAGGCTCCAGGTACGAAGGCACTCTTGCAGAAGGCGAGGTCATCCGATTTCTTGGCCCAACTTCTGAGAACGGTGAGAGCGGATTGGCCTCGAAAATTGTGAAGTGGGTACCAGATTCAGAGTGCTGGCTCTGCTCGTTAGGGTTGATTGTTGATGGTGAGATCGTCACCGAAGGTGAAGGCGCAGCAGATTGGATTGATTCAAGGGAAGAGTACCGATTGGTTCAAAACGGCGACGTGTGCTCGTTCAACGTGCTTGTCGAATCGCCGGAAAGTATGCGCGAATATTTCGATTCGGCTTGGGCAAAATCGTTGGCAGAGCTCAAGGGAATCGCGGAGTCGCTGGCATGATTGACCGAATTCAGTTCAATCCAGAAACGGACTTGAAGATCGAGCGGATCGTGCCGATCACCCCCATGCAAGTCTACGAAGCATGGACGGTCCCAGCACTGATGGTGAAGTGGTTTACGCCTGCGCCCTGGAAGACTGTGGCAGCAGAAGTGGACGCACGGCCAGGAGGAAAGTGCGAAGTCACCATGCAGTCTCCAGAAGGTGAAACCCTACCGCCGATGACCGGCTGTGTGCTGCACGCCGATCCTGGCAAGGCGTACATTTTCACGAGTTGTCTCATGCCTGGTTTTCGCCCATCGCCCGAGCCAAACTTTACTGGCGCGATCCTCATTGAGCCCGCAGAAGGCGGCGCAAAGTACACCGCCATCGCAATGCACAAAGATAGCGCTGATCGCAATCAGCATGCAGAAATGGGATTTGAGGCCGGATGGAACGCCGCCCTAGATCAAATGATCGCGATGTACTCCGAGTGACAAAAAATGGGCCGGAATAAGCAATTCCGGCCCTAGCGATGAGGAATGTTTTCCCGAGCAATATTGCGATTGACTCATCAGGATTGTCGTTTCATTATCGAAGCTAATCCCGGCCGTAGGCTAAAGTCTGATTTTTGTCGCAAGTGCCTAAGCCAGAAGGCACATTGCATCAAACTCTGCTTCCTTTTTCCGTGATCTGCTCAAGAAGAGGGAGGGTGAGAATCATTTGATACAGCAATTTTCATGAAGTTTTTCTCACCGTGTGGATGGCATGATGAATTTTGCGAGCGGCCAGCAGTAGTCCACCATTTGCGCTAGACTACAACAAGTACTTCATGGCATGGCTCGAACCTGAAACCGCACACATTCTGCTGAAAAGGGCAGGGCGCGGCGATACGCGTGCCTGGGAACAAATCGTTCGAAGCTATTCAAACTTGGTCTATTCGGTAGCACGCCAAGCGGGTCTCTCCCGCGAAGATTCTGAAGATGTCTATCAAGCGACTTTTATCGCCCTCCACAAGAATCTAGATCGAATCGAGCATGGGAGTCGGCTCAGCAGGTGGTTGGTCGTTACGGCTGGGCGCGAATCGGTGCGCATCTCTCGGCTACAACGCCGTACCACCAGTTCCGACGAAACTACAGAACTGCTAGAAGAGGTCATCCACCAAGATGAGCAAGCCACCGAGGCATTGATCCTGGATGGAATGCAATACGAAGCCGCATTTGCTGGATTTGAAGCACTGGATGAGCGATGCCGAAAGCTGCTTTCCGCCATCTTTTCGGACCATCCCACTTCATACGAGCAGATCTCTTCGGAACTCAACATCCCGCTCGGATCGATCGGTCCTACAAGAGCGAGATGCATCGAGAGCTTACGCAAAATTCTGCAAAAGAATCACTTTTTTGAGGAGGATGTATCAAGACGCCGTGGGCGAAACTCTATGAGGAGGAACTATGTTCAATCGCCCAAATGATCGCTTGGTTTCTATGGTAGAGGTTGCTCTGAACGAGCAGCCGATCTCAGTGTTGGGGAACGTTTCGCCAGCTGAACAACAACGGCTTGCTGGTTTGGGTGAGATTTGCCAGTTTCTACAACAACGCTTCGATACTCCGAGTGCCGACGCCTTGAACCGTGCAATCGGTACGATGATCGGTGGCCAGCGGGTGGCTCGCTGGGTCAAACCAATTGCCCCCAAATTGGCATTACAAGCTCGTTCTGCGTCTGAACAGCATTCTTTCAGCTTCGAAGACGAGGGGGTCAAGCTCCGGCTGGTCTACACACCGCTCCCGTTGGGCTGGGAAATCGTAGGCAAAGTGACCCCTGCAGATTCCTGTGTCTCCATCGACGATCAATCCATTGAAGTCGAAGCTTCAGGGCATTTTCGCTCGGAAGTTCGCGATCTTAACCATCCAGAACTCGTAATTAGCCGGCTCGATCAGCGAATTGAGGTAGCGAACGGGAGGCAACTCCTCGATAATGCCGACTGATCAAACCATAAAGAGGATTTTTGCGGCAAGCAGCCTTGCCGCGGCCCGAAAGTTGGTTCGGCAATCCGCTAGCCCGGAATTCGCAAACGCAGCCTTTTCGGCACTTCTCGCTGAACTCGGCACAAAGCCGCAAAGGGCGAAGCTACTCGCAGATGCACTTTCCGAACTGCGATCCATTTCAGGGCTTCAGCACTTCGGTCATCGCGCGCGAGCAATTTCACTGCGGTTGCAAGGGAAGTGGTTGGCGAGTGTCCCCGAGTTCGAGAAGGCTGGCGAATTTGCGCCTGCCGATCTCGGCGCACTTTTTTCGGTAGGTGCCATTGATTCTTTGGCGCGGGCGGGTCGGACTAACCAGGCAACCAAGTATGGGGCAAATCTTTACGAAAGATCGCTGGGCGGATCGGAAATCGGCTCCGGGCGAGTCGCGTTGAACACTGGTCATGCCTTTTCTTGGTACGACAACAATCTGCAAGCGGCAAAATGGTACGAACGAGCGATCGCTCATTTTCGTGCTGCAGATTCAAAAGTGGATCTGGCTCAAGCACTTGTAGGGAAGTCGACGAGCTTGCTTGGCACCGATTCTAGCGAGGCCATTTTCGAGGTTACGCGAGAGGCGATCAGCCTGTTTGAAGAGGCGGAGATGCCGTACTATGCCTCAATTGCCAGAATGAATCTCGCGGCGGCAGAGCGTCTTCGGGGAAATCTCGATGTCGCCCTCAGTGAACTGCTGAAGATCAAATTTCAATTTGACCGTGAAGACGAAGAAGCGTTTCGAGTTCTTCACGACCTTGCCGCGGTTTACGCCGCGCTCAACCTCCATGCAGAGGCCGAAGACTGCGCGCTGGAAGCACTCTCACTCCCTTGGGCAAAGGCAATGCCGGTACACCGTGGAGGATGTTGGCAAGAGATCGCGACAGCTCGCATCAACCAAGGCAATCTCCGCGAAGCGAAATCCGCTCTTTCAACGGCTAGAAGAATCTATTCCGAGTACGGTGATCCGGTCTGGGTCGCTGAGGTCAACCGTATTGGTTTATCGCTCAAGACGAAATGGTCCAAGTCGGATTGGGCTTGCGCGGAAGACGGAATCGCAGTAATCCAAAAAAAGCGACTCTCAAAGCTCATTGCGCCGCACTTTGTGCTGATGGCGGAGCGTGGCGATGTGCGGTCACTTCGCGCGCTTGGCAAGCTGAAAGACAGCAGCGAAGAGTGGAAGTTCCATTTACTATCGTCGCAGAGGGTAACTGGCGCAAAGAAAAGGCAATCTCAAGAACGAATGCTCGATTCCATCTGGCAAGACCGGCTGAAGCTCCAAAGCCGAGTTTCGCTGATGAGCTACCTCGATGACAAAGTTGATGCAATCCAATCAGTCGTCGCAGATCGACTATCGGAAGGAACGGAACAAGCGACGAAAGAAGCGATTCAAATCATCGTACAAGCTCGATCCATCGCGCTAGTTGACGAAGTCTTGCGCGCGAACAGTTCCCACGACCAAGAGATATTGTCTGAGCTCGAAAATCTAAGGGCCGAATTCGCAAAGGAAGCTGGTCCGGATGCAACGGAAGGAAAGCGTAAAGGCGTTACGCTCGCCAGCAACGCCAATTTGCAACGGCGCTGGACCGAGGCCAGCATGCGGCTCGAATCCGTGTTGATTCCACGGTTCGAACTCCAGAGCCTGGATTCCACCGCGATCTATCTGGAAGCAAGGAACGATCTGTTTCAAATCTGCAATGGAACGGCCGCTAGGCTCAAGATCACAAAAGAACAACTGACCCAGAGGCTTCGCTGGCTCCACTTTGAACTTGGTGCTCCAGGACTCGGTTCGGAACCAGACCATTCAGCGCTATGTGAGATGATCGCTGAGTTGCAGGACTTGCTTCAACTGAACCAGAATATCCACCAGATCGCTCCCGAAGGGATTTTCTGGAGTGTGCCATGGCAAGCACTTTGTCAAGACCATTTGGTGGGACACAT
Organism: Armatimonadota bacterium; assembly: GCA_017303935.1. Classification (NCBI taxonomy): domain Bacteria; kingdom Bacillati; phylum Armatimonadota; species Armatimonadota bacterium. Next base: position 584,692 of record JAFLBD010000001.1, read on the forward strand.
TCTCTTGCCAGGGCGATCCGAATCCAGCGATACCGTGCTCAAGCAAGGCCGTGTCGTGATCTGGGTGCAAATGACTGACGAATTGCCACACGTCCGGGCGGAGCTTGAAGGATTGCTAGAAGTTTATCCAGATGCAGAAGTGTGCACGTCCGTGGCGCAAGCTCGGGATAGCCTGAACAATTCGGAGCCGATTCGAGCGCTTCATGTCGCGGCTCACGGGCACTATCGGCCCGCAAACCCGATGCTCTCTTCGATTGAATTTGAAGACGGCGAGCTGTTTGCAGCAGAAATTTCGCGCAGTCCTGCGCAAGTTGATTTGGCGGTGTTGGCAGCATGCCACTCGGGCGCACTCAGTACGGCCCACCGATTTGAACCCAACGGTCTTTGCAGAGCATTTTTGGCGCTAGGCGCGAAAAGTGTTTTCGCAGGTCAATGGGCGGTGGACGATCAAACTGCGCCTTTGTGGACGACTGTGTTTCACAAACAGCTCAAAAATGGGAAATCCGCCGTATACTGTGCACAAAGCGCGCAGAATGCAGTGAAAGCGGTCCGGCCGCACCCTTATTTTTGGGCATCGATTATTGAGTTCCGAGGATATATAAGTCAGAAATGAAGAATAGGATTGTCACCGCAGCACTGATGACCATCGCGACGAGCCAGTTCGCGTTTGGTGCCGGGAGCGTGATTGCTCGGCTTAGGCCGAACGTAGATGAAGAGCAAGTGAAAATTGCACTTGGCTTGGGAATCGAGGATTCAACCCCGTTCGATCGATTCATATTGATCGAAGTTCCCGACACCTTCTGCGTCGAGAATGTCGAGGCGATGCTTGAAAATTTGAACCTTGCCGAATGGGCGACCGAGCAATGCGATATGTGCTCCCCAGGGCACAGTGAGGCACCCAAGAGCCAGGGCAGACTCGGTGGAAAGATCGCGGCTGTCTTTGGCAGTGCAGTCATGAACGAGCTGAACTCGACTCTCATGCAGCAGATTCGATATCAGTACACCCCGTTCACTTCATCGCAGCGAACTGTCCGGGTTGGCGTTCTTGATACAGGATTTTCTTCCCAATTTCCAAAGCTTTCAACCAGATTCGCCGCTAGCTACAACGCATTTAACGGTGAGCATCGAGCGATTGACCAGCCAGAGCGAGTGGATTCGAATGGAAGTGGTACCTACGATGACGCGGTCGGCCACGGCACATTTGTGACCGGTTTGATTTTGGCTCTAGCTCCAAACGCGTCTATTGTCAACGTCAAAGTCGCGGATGCGGATGGAATTGCAACTTCTTGGTCCATCATCAAGGGGCTTACATTTGCGAAAGCAAACGGCTGTGAAATCGTGAATCTCAGCTTCGGTTCGCTGGACGAAATTCCAGGTCTGGACAAAATGATCGACTGGTGCGATGAAAACGGGATCACTGTTGTTGCACCGAGTGGGAATGACGCGCTTTCGAGACTGCTTTATCCTGCAAAAGAGGATAAGGTGATTTCTGTCGGGAGTGTTGACTCCAAAGATCGCAAATCTCCTTGGAGTAACTTCAGCAGTCGGTTGAAATTCTCTGCCCCAGGCGAAAACCTGGTCAGCACGTTCTGGGATGGTGACTTGGTGTCTTGGTCTGGAACTTCGTTCGCCAACGCCGTGGTCACCGGTGTGATCGCTGATCGAATGCGTTCGCTTCCGGTCCAGTCGTCACAAAACCTGCGACGATTCTTGTACCGACGTGGCGTCAACATCAATCCAGTTAATCCGAACTTCATTGATAAAGTTGGAGTTCGAATCGACTGGCCGCTGATGAATCAGCGCTAGAAACTTTGCGGACTATCGACGATCGGGTACCAGCGCTCCGAGCAGGTACTCGATCACGTCCGCCGCAGAGTAACTCGTCTTGCCTTCTGGCACGAACTGCGCAACCGAGTGGACCTCATCCCCTGCCGTCATGATCGGGAGTTCCTTTGTGCCGTCTTTACGCACTTGAGCCATACCAACGGTGGCCATAAGACCGTTGCAAATGCACTTTCGTCCGCTGCACTCGGCAACATCGCCACCCTTTCGGACAAAGTCGTCAATCGGTTCGCTTGGGCATCGATAGCCTAGCTTGCCATTTTCCATCTTGTACAGTTCGCGCAAGTATCCGAGGTCGCAAATTCGTTCGCGGTTCTCGTAAACCTTGGCTTGGGACAATGTGTTTTCTAGGCCAACGACCTTGAAAGGAAATCCGGTCGGTGAAGCAAGCGGATCGGTGTAAGTATGAACCTGTTGAGCCTGACTCTTTCGTAAGACCTCGTACTTCAGGTGCGGGTCGATTCCCGAATCGTCACAAAATGCGAACGCGGTGCCGACTTGAATTCCAGCAGCTCCTTGATCTTGAGCCTTTCGAAGTCCTTCGCGGGTTCCGTACGATCCTGCAAGCCAGAATGGTAGTCCGAGTTCGCGGAACTGCGCGAGGTCGGCCACGTCGCGTTCGCCATAAATCGGTTCGCCGATTTCATTGAGCTCCATCTTGCCCCGAGGTGGTGCGTTGTGCCCACCAGCGGTCCAGCCTTCGATCACAAAACCATCGACCTTGCCGGACGCCTTGCGCGAGAGCATGATCGCGAGCGATGCGCTCGACACGATGGCAAGGAACATTGGTCGCTTGAGCTGCTGAATGCCAGCGGCGACAAATCCTCTTGGATCGAAGTGGGTCGCCCAGTTCTCGCCTGGTTCAGCGTTCGCGACATCTACTGGAAGTGATGCTGGCTCGAGCTTTGCGAGCTTATCCAGCGCACCGGGGATATGGCGCGGGATACCGGCACCCATCAAAACGTAATCGACACCTGCCAACATCGCACCGTAGAGCGATGGGAGGGTCGGAACTTGAATCTTTTCAAGCAAGTTGATTCCGACAGGACCGTCGTGGCCCTGCTTGGCCAAAAACACCTCAACAAAATTTGCGACCGTAATGAGTTCTAAAAGCGATTGGCTCGGTTCAGCAGAAGGAAGCGGCTTGGATTTGTACGGCTCGTCTGGAGATTTTCCCCCAGCTACAAAATAGCGATCCCAAATGCGTTTCGCCATCTCAGGAATTGGGAAATGATCCAGCGCACGTTTTACGTGACCACCTAAATCACCGTCTTGGAGCCGGCGAGTTATCACGAGATCGAGGGCAGTGCCGGAGACTACTCCGAGCTGTCCCTTCATCGAAACCGCACGAGCGAGGCGCCAATCGGATACTGCGACGCCCATTCCACCTTGGATAATTTGTGGCAACGACATGAAGCCTATAGCTTACTCGGTGAGGCAGGGCTGGATTGCAACGTAACACCACAATTCTGCGTCTTTGTTGATGGCGACAATGGAAAATATTGTAACGATCGTCTTATCTGTTCTGGGGGTCATCATCCTGTTCTCCGGGCTTTTCATCGTGCAGCAACAAGAAGTTGCTGTGATCGAGCGGCTCGGGAAATTTGTGAGAACCGCCGGTCCAGGACTCAACTTTAAGATTCCGCTCATCGAAAGCGTGCGTGGGAGGGTGTCTCTACAGGTTCGCGAACTCGATATCCCAGGCAAATTCAAGACGCGAGACAACAACTTCATCAGCGTTTTTGTCCGCGTCCAGTTCATCGTCATTCCGACTTCTGTGTACGAAGCGTTCTATTTGCTCGCCAATCCGGCAGAGCAGATTTCGGCGTTCGTCAGCAACACCGTTCGGGCAAAAGTCGCGGACATGAACCTTGCAGATGTGTTCGCTCACCAAGACTCCATCGGTGAAGCGGTAAACATGCAACTGAGCACTCGAATGGCACAATTCGGATTCCAGATCACCAACTCGTTGGTCACCGAAATCATGCCCGCCGCCGAAGTTGTGGCAGCAATGAACAAAGTGCTTGAGACTGAAAACCTCAAGAAGGCCGCAGAAAACGAAGGTGAAGCTCACCGAATTCAGATGGTGAAGAAGGCCGAAGCGGAAGCCGAAAGCAAGAAACTCCAAGGTGAGGGAATTGCAAACCAGAGAATCGAGATCGCCAAAGGTATCAAGATCGCTGCAGAACTGATGCGCGAGGGGATGTCTGGCGCGGACGACCACGCGGTGATGCAACTACTGATCCTCAACCAGCATTACGATATGCTCAACAACATCGGTCAGAGCAACGCCAAGATCATGTTGGTGCCGTTCTCGCCGCAATCCGTCGAGGATCTTCAAAAGAGCATCGCAGGGATGTTTATGGGCGCCGAGGCCGCCGGTGGTGTTCCGGGCCCGAAGCCACCAAAAATATAACGATCTTCCGTCAAAATTCGAGCCGTTCCGTGATTCTTCTGGAACGGCTCGATTTTTTTATGTACGATCATTTTGCTGGGGCATCCTTTAGCCCTGGGTTGTGAGAATTGCAATGAAATTTCGACTAATTACGTTAGCGTTAGGATTGAGTGTTTGTGGGTTGGCCTTTGCCGATCCAAGTTTCACCCGAAGTCACGGCGACACACTTTCTGCTCTCAAGAGCGATGCCGGGCTCGCTTGGACAGAAACCAAGTACGGCGTGAACTTCTACAAGGCGGCGACCGACCCAACCTTGTTCATAAATGCCATCAACTTTATCCCGGGCGTGTCGTGGGACCCGAATATCAATCTGAATACATCGACTTTCTTTTACGGTGATTTGGGTAGCGGATATTCCGGGCACACCTACGAATTGGGAACCGCAATCAATGGCGAAGCGAACTGGAATTTTGATGGAATCCTGCGGCGAAGCGGCGTTGTCAACAGCTCGGTGAATGCCGGACTGTACGATTTTCGGGTGGAGATTATTGGCGGGAACAGCGATACCGCAGAGGACGTTCTCGCATCCTTTGATAACTTCATCGAAGTTATTCCTTCGCTGACGGCCGAAGCGACGGCCACGATGAGTCCGGCTGCAATTGGTCCAAATCAAATCAGCCAGGCTTCTGTTGAATTCCACAATTCGAGCAATCGCGACATCAAAACAACGACTTGGTATGTCGCAGGATTTGGGCTCGGTGACCCAGGAAATTCAGACCAGTTGGTCCTAGACAACTTCATCGGTAACTGGTTCAACCAGACCATCACTCCGAGTTCCAGCCGTCAAGACCTTCACTCCAGTTGGAAGGCAACTCCGTCCAACGCTCCTGGTATCTACCAGGGCAATCTCGGCATCATCGGCGGAGCCTACGAAGGAGACTGGCATGGATGGAAGGCTTCCGGTTCTAGTCTCGAAGTGGTTCCAGAGCCTGCAACGATGCTAGCAGTTGGCTTGGGTATTGCTGGATTGTTGCGAAGGCGGCGAGCTTAGCGGGTATCATATTCGGGTTGCGAGGTTGGGGACGAAAGCACGTGCTGCTTAGCCTGGAATTCGCGACTGAGAAAATTTATGAAAGCACCTCGTGTAAGAATTCGCCTCCGAGCGTATGATCATCGCGTGCTGGATCAGTCTGCTGAAAAGATTGCCGAAACCGCTCGACGGACTGGCGCTCGAATCAGTGGACCGATTCCACTGCCGACCAATTTGCGACGATTCTGCGTTATTCGCGGTCCACACATCGATAAGGAATCGATGGAGCACTTCGAAATCCGCACTCACAATCGTTTGATCGATATTCACGATCCAACGAACAAGACGATCGACGCATTGATGCGCCTTGATCTTGCTAGCGGCGTTGACATTCAGATCAAGACCTGATCTAAGTGGCATCAAAACAAAAAGAACTCCCGGATGATTCATTCCAGGAGTTCTTTTTGCATTTATGGAACATGGGTAATATACGGGACACCTTATGCTTAAGAGCGACGACGTTTATTACACTGGCGAGCAATCGGTAGGTCGACAAATGCGCCAAAAGCGCATGAAGCTCTTTCTGGATCTTCTTGAAAATGTGCCTAAGCCATGCCGAATTTTGGATGTTGGCGGCGAACCGAACTATTGGAAGGTCCTTGGTTTCCAAGTTGAGGGTGTCGAGATTGTTTGCATGAATCTCAATCCTCGAAACAGCGATTGGCCCAATGTAACTAGCGTGGCTGGTAACGCGATCTCAATGCCTGAGTATGCAGATCAATCCTTTGATATCGTGTACAGCAATTCGGTGATTGAGCACCTATTTACGACCGAAAATCAATTCAAGATGGCTTCGGAAGTCCGCCGAGTTGGCAAGAGATATTTCGTGCAGACTCCGAATAAATACTTCCCGATAGAGCCTCATTTTCTTTTCCCGCTATGGCAATTCCTGCCTCGAGAGATGAGAATACGAATGATTCAAAAGCGTCGAGTGGGATTCGCAGGTCCAGCGTCGAGTAGAACAGAGGCTGAACAAATTGTTGACGAAATTTTGCTGATCTCCAAATCGGATTTTCAGAAAATGTTCCCAGACGGCACCCTGATCGTCGAGAAGTTCAAAGGCCTCTCGAAGTCATTTATGGTGTATCACGGGTTCTAGTTTCTGCCGGGAGCGGTCGGGAAATCCCAATTCAATCGCACGCCATCCGGTCGATAACCTGCCGGACTGAGCAGAATCGCATCGACGCTGAGCTTGCTCAATAAAGGCGGTTTCACCTCAATGGAGAGCTCTTGTGAACCTAACCCTAGGTTCACTTGGCCGAAGTTCACCCATCCAAAGTCTGCCCCATAGACGCTCTGTTTGCCACTTTGCGCGCCAAAGCTCTCGTTCAACAGGCGGACGTTGAGCGAACTGATCGCCCTACGATCACCATTCATCGCCACCCAGATTTGGTGAACCCCTTCGAATCTCGGGCTCACGTTATAGGTTGCTTTGAAGACTCCTTCCAACGGCGTCAAGACGGTCTCGAGGCTGAGCGCCGATCCGTTTGAAGCACCTGGCGATGAAATGATGTCGCTGAAGTTATGATTGCGGCTCGCCTCGGCTTCGATCCAAATGAATGGACTCAGAGAGCGGCGCAGCCGCTCCAATCGCACTCGCATGGCCTGGAACCCGCCACCAGGGTTCGTCTTCAACATCGTCGTTGCCTGGCGGAACGCCTCAATATCATCGGTGAGACTCTGCATGTTGGCTGGAAGGGCCGCGACGAGTCCGTTCAGTTCATTCATCGCCTCAGCGATGGCGATCTCGGGAACGGGAACCTCGGTCGTCAAAACCGAAAGCGGTTCGTCAAACGGGTCTAGTTCGATAATTCCTTTTTGAATCTTAAACGCAATTGGCCGGTTGTCAAGAGTCCGCACTTTGACGGACTTCGGATCAGAAAGCATCAGCTTGATCTTCTTCTTCGATTCCAGCGGCTTCGATGGCCAAAGAACGACCTGATCCCCCTCGTTTCCACGCATTCGATATCCGGCAAATGACTTCCCGAGGTCGATTCGATTTCCTTCGATGGGAGCGGGCAGCCACCAAGTCCCTCCGCCCAAACGCATGGGCTGGGCTGGATTTCGGGCAGATTCTGGGAAAGGCAGAACGCTGGTTCGGCTGGTCACCACGCTTCGCGCCTCGGCTCCAAGGTTATTCATGGAGGCGATCCAAGCCAAATCTTCTGCGGACTTTGGCGAGACGAACCATCCTGACAGTCCCATGGTTGCGCTCTCTTCTACGATCGTCTGAATCAATCGTGGTCGATCATCTGATGCCGCCAGCTTAATGTCTTCCGCGTAAATCAATGGCGCGCTGGCCCATCGACTACCGGTACTGGCCGCGCGCGCAACGTTATCCAGAACTTCCAAAAAGCCATCGCCTTCCAGCATCACGCTGCAACCCGATAACCCTGCCGCATTGCCCTCGTAAGGTCCGTTCCAACCCGCCCATCGTTGGATGACCGGGACATGCGCAATCTCTTGCAGATTTCGGCTGAGGTTGATGAATCGCCGGCGCAGGGTGGTCTGAAGCTCCTCTTGAATATCCGCCCAAACGCTACTCGAGCGGCTGTTGCATGAGTAGATTTGATCGGTATCTGGATCCCACAAATAATTGACCCCGCGCTTCGCCGACCAAAGTGGTACAAGCCGCGCGATCTGGCTGACCGCAGTGAAATCGGAAGCAGAGATGTTCCAAGCTTGTTCAAGTCGGCGCTGAGTGCCGTACTTCTGCTTCAATGAAGCCTCAAACTCCATCCTAAAACGTCGCGAAGTCGGGACAAACCTTGTATTAGCGTCCGGGAAGCTGAGCACCGTGCCCGCGGGATTGAAGATGCCTCGTAGACCTGGCTCATCGCCATACTGCTTGACCGCTGCCAAAAGTCGGTCGCGGTGAGCATCAAACTTTTCCCAGGCGTCTACAAAAGTCGGGTGGGTGCCAATCGGGTAGACGAGGATGACAAACTCACCGGAGTGTGGCGGCACGATGCGCTCTCGAAGGTTGCCAGCAGGATCAATCTTGGCCTTGAAGTGCTTTGCGATCTGACCATTCGTCTCGCTGATCACCACCAGCGCGCTCTTGTAACCAGGCAGCTTGGCTTCTAGGTCCATCGGCCCCGTTATCCCAGTGAGGCGATAAGCTTCAGGAGAGACATCTACTCCTTCGCTGGTCGGTGCTTTGCTTTGGATCGTGAAGAAGAATCTGGCGTCCGAATTCTGGAGTGCGGCCAACGTATCGGGCCAGGCTCTGCCATCAGCAGGCATCTCGATTAGCAGGTCTTTAACACCGGCTGAAAGAGTTGTCCGAACTTGCTCACCCGTGCCTTCGATTCTTGCTCCAAAAGGGGAATAGGATGCGTTGTTCCACACCAAACCGCCGACATCGGTGACCCCCCACGATTTGGCGGGAGCGGTGGGAGTGGCAATGAGCGTCAAAATCGCGGCAAGAATCATCCGTTCGAGAATGCTACCTCTGAGAGGTTGACGCATGGGCCCGGTGGGTCGGTTCATCGGGGTACCCTTTGCATCGTGGCGATGGTGCAATCGGAACTCGATAATCTGTGTGTAAACGTAATTCGCGGCTTGGCGATAGACGCGGTGGAGAAGGCAAAGAGCGGCCATCCGGGTATGCCGATGGGATGCGCCCCGATGGCGCATGCTTTGTGGTCACGTCACCTAAAACACAATCCAAAGAACCCAAAGTGGTTCGATCGAGATCGGTTCATCTTGAGTGCTGGTCACGGCTCGATGCTGATTTACTCATTGCTTCATCTCACGGGCTACGACGTGACGATGGAAGATATCCACCAATTCCGTCAGTGGGGAAGCCGGACTCCAGGACACCCTGAAAATACCCATACGCCCGGAGTCGAAATGGCCACTGGGCCGCTTGGGCAAGGAATCAGCACATCCATCGGATTTGCGATAGCGGAGTCTTATTTGGCCGCTCGCTACAATCGGCCCGGCCACAACATTATCGATCACTTCACCTACGTGATCTGCTCCGACGGCGACCTCATGGAAGGCGTGGCGCAGGAAGCTTGCTCGCTAGCGGGCCATCTCGGCCTGGGCAAATTAATCTGCCTCTACGATGACAACAGCATCACTATCGACGGCAACACGAGTTTGAGCTTCACCGAAGACACCTCCAAAAAGTTTGAAGCGATGAACTGGCAAGTGCTTCATGTGGACGGGTTGGATATCGATCAAGTTTCGAGTGCAATCGATGCCGCGAAGTCCGAGTCCTCAAAGCCAACTTTGATCGTAGCCAAAACGATCATTGGGTTCGGAAGTCCAAACAAGGCTAATAGCGAGAAGTCGCATGGATCGCCGCTCGGCGCAGAAGAAGTCGTACTGACCAAACGTGCGCTCGGTCTGCCTGAGGATAAGACGTTCTGGATCCCAAAGGAAGTGAGCGAGCAGATGTTGGGGGCCGTCGAAACCGGTGTAGCGGCAGAAACTGCTTGGACCGAAGCGATGAAAGCGTATTCTGCCAGCTTCCCAGCCGAACATGCAGAGCTATCGAAGTTGATCTCGGGCGAAGCGAGCTTGGAATCGCTCCTGGCGACGCCAGAATTCGACAAGCCGGTCGCCACACGCGGCGCAAATGGAGTCGCTGTCGCGGCAGTTGGAAATGACTTTGCCGGCCTCATCGGTGGCAGTGCGGACCTCACCAATAACGTCATGACCGAGATCAAGGGAGGCGGATGGTACTCCCCGCAGAATCGCGCCGGCCGAAACATCGCGTTTGGGATTCGAGAACACGCGATGGCAGCCGCCGCAAACGGTATCACGCTCCATGGCGGCACCCGAGGAATGGCTGGTACGTTCTTTGTGTTCAGCGACTACTGCAGGCCATCAGTTCGCCTCGCTGCGCTGATGCATATTCCAACGATCTTCTGCTTCAGCCACGACTCTATCGGTTTGGGAGAAGATGGACCAACGCACCAGCCAGTAGAGCACCTGGCCGCTTGCCGAGCGATCCCGAACTGCAACGTCTTCCGTCCGGCGGATGCCAACGAGACTTTGGTAGCCTGGGCAATCGCCGCCACGGCAAAAGACTTCCCGAGTTTGATCGTGACCAGCCGCCAAAATTTGGAGATTCATTCGCCCAAATTCGCAATGGATCATCCAGCGTTCAAGGGAGGATATGTACTCAAATCGGCGGAGAATCCGAAGCTGATCATCGTGGCCACGGGCAGTGAAGTCATGCTCGCGATGCAAGCCGCAAGTAGCCTAGAAGCTGAAGGCATTGCCACTCGCGTCGTCAGCCTGCCGTCGTGGTTCTTGTTCGAAAGGCAATCAGATTCATACAAGTCTAGCGTCTTGCCAAAATCCATCCCAACACTCTCGGTGGAAGCTGGAACAACGATGGGCTGGGCAAAATATGCTTCAGCTCACGTAGGGTTGGATCGGTTCGGCGCGAGCGCACCTGGCCCGGTCGCGATGGACAAACTTGGATTCAATGTCGAGAACGTCGTGGCTGAAGCCAAGAAGCTTTTTTCGAGCAATTGATTGAATTCCTAGTAATCCATCCATGATCGGTTCCGTCAATAGATGGAACCGAACAGTTGTATGATTCGCCACCTTCTCGTTGGGCTGTTGTTGTTGCCAATGGCAGCACACACCGCGCAAACCGTCGATACGGGACCTAAGGTCTCGGCGCGACAACGGCTCATCCAGAAAATCGTCGACCTCACCAACGCCGAACGCGCCAGGTTCAACCTCACGCCGCTAACCTACGATAATCGACTAGAAAAGGCGGCTCAATGGATGGCCGAAGACATGGCGATTAATAACTACTTTGACCACACCGATCACCAAGGTCGAACAATCGCGGAGCGTGTGCCGACCTTCGGATACAAGGGCTACCGAATCTTGCGAGAAAACCTGGCCGCTGGTCAACAATCGGAAGAAGAAGTGATCAAGGCTTGGATGGACAGTCCGCACCACCGAGAGGCGATTCTCTGCGACAAGTGCGAGCATATCGGGGTCGGGTTCTATTTCTCGGATTCATCCAAGTACAAATTGTATTGGGTGCAAGAGTTCGGCGCGCTTCTCCCAGGCGAAGATTGATCGATTTGAAATACAAAAAATCCCCATCCGAAACCGGATGGGGATTTTGTTTTGCTCGCTAAGAAATTAACGAGCGTAGAATTCGATGACGGCCTGCTCCTTAAAGAAGCTTGGGAAGTCTTCGCGCTCTGGCAGAGCAATGATCTTGCCCTTCATGCCAGCGACATCCACTTCGATGTAAGCCGGAACTGCGGCACCTTCGTAGTGATTTTCGCGAGCCATCTTTTGGCTGGCTTCTCGCTCTCGAACGCTGACCACATCGCCGACGCGGAGGGTGTAGCTCGAGATGTTAACAATCTTGCCGTTTACACAGATGTGTCGGTGGCTGACCATTTGTCGAGCCTGGAAGATTGTCTTGGCATAGCCCAGTCGCCAAACAGCGGTGGAAAGTCGAAGTTCGAGCAGTCGCAAGAAGTTGAGACCGGAGTTACCGTGCATTCGATGTGCGCGGTCAAAGGTCAACCGGAACTGCTTTTCGAGCATGTTGTAGTAGCGTCGGATGATCTGCTTCTGGAGAAGCTGATCGCCGTATTCGCTGGTGCGCTTGTCCTTGTTGTTAGCGCCATGCTGACCGTTTGCGTATTGTCGCTTATTGCTTGGGCACTTTGCTTTGCCCCAAATGTTAAAACCGACTCTTCGGCAGATGTCGTTTTTTCGTCCTCTATAAGTTGCCATTTTTATCCTAATTGATCGGAATCGCAATGCAGAGGGCCACCGATTTGCGAGGTGCAGTGATCGGCGCGCATGGGCTAATTGAGGCCACTCGCGCGTGGATTCGCGTTCCAAAACACCCGAGGGCGCGTTGGAATCTGGAATTATGGCACAAACGTTCCGCAGAACTCAAATCAGCTCGTCTAAAATGGGCGTATGCGCAAAATGCTCCTGTTGCTTCTTTGCGGAGGAATCCAATCTGCCATGGCGATCTCCCCTTCGGTTCGAAATATCAAGCTCGATGGACAGAGCGATTTTCAACTGATCAACGGAACTATGGTTTCAAAGTCGATCAATCCAGAAATCGCCTGGAAAGAGTGCGTGCCGAGCTGGGATGTCAGCGGCACTGAAAGTGGTGGAAGGATCGAAGTTTTCATCGAGACAGCGGGACGTACCTTCGGATTTGGGCATTGGTCAGCAAGTGTGGGACTTCAAAATCGATCCAGTCTGGCGGTTCAGAAGACGGACGCCGGCTACGTCGATACAGACACACTTCTGATGCTGGGAACCGGCGGCGAGCTCAAAGTGAAGGTGCGGCTTTTCCCAAATATCTTTGGAGATTTGCCGAAGCTCAACCATTTCCATCTTGCATTTTGGGCCTACGCTGCGCCGGCATCAGCACGGCCTGCTCCGATCGCACCGCTCGACGTGCCAATTCGGGCCCAGGGCGACTATCCAGGCGGGAACGTGCTGTGCAGTCCGACAAGCGTGAGCATGGTTCTGAGCTACTGGGCCAAGCAACTCAACCGGCCCGCGATCGACCATGACGTTCCTGCGGTCAAGGAGTGCGTGTTTGACCCGGCGTGGAACGGGACAGGCAACTGGGCCTTCAATGCATCCTTCGCCGCGAGTCTTCCTGGGATTTCGGCGCACGTGGCCCGGCTCGAAAACGTCAGCCAGATCCGAGAACTTTTAGAAAAGGGAATTCCGGTCATCACTTCGGTGAGCTATGGCTTGCTCAAAGGTAAGCCTGCAAGGGACGACAACGATGGTCATTTAGTGGTCTTGGTGGGAGTAGATGCTCAAGGCAATTTGATCTTCAACGACCCAGGAAAGAAGCCAATCCGACTGACTTACGATTACGACGCGTTTGTCCGGGCTTGGGCGGTTTCAAACAACACGGTGTACATCATCCATCCAGAACTTTGGAATTTTCCTGACCTACCGTAGACGATATCGAAAAATCTTATAGGCACTTCGGCTCATTTCTCGCAACCTTGGAACGTATAAACTGGTGCGTATGAAAAAGCCGTGGGTGTGGATCACTTTGCTAATCGTCGCAGTGTGCGGTACCGGGGGGATTTTGGTGCCAATGCTGCAGAAGCAAAAATTGGATGCGAGCAAGCCAAAAGTACAGACTGAGTACGAGGTGGCTGGCGGGACGATGAACGTCTCCGTGGTCGAATCAGGCACGATTGATGCGATTCGGGTTGTCGAGCTAAAGAGCCGCGCCGCAGGAAAACTCTCAAAACTGCTCGTTGAAGAAGGCGACAAAGTTGGCGCAGGAGATCTGATCGCGATCATTGATCCAACCGAAACCCGGCTCCAAGTTGAACAAAATAGCGCTCAATTGCGTGGCGCTGAAAGTGCTGTAGCGCGGCAAGAAATCGAAATCGAGCAACGCCGAGCAACCGCTCAAACCACGTTGCAAAAAGCAAAGAGTCGATTGGCTCAGCTTGAAAGAGAGAATTCTGTTCAACCGGTTCTGACAAGTTCGGCGATTTCGAACGCTCAAGCAGCTTTGGATACGGCAAAGAAGCAACGCGATTTGTTGATCAACACAACCCAGCCAAACGAGCGCGCGGTTGTCCAAGCTGAATTGGAACAAGCAAAGTCCAACGCGAGCCTCGCCGAGAGCGAGTTGAAGAGGATGGAGACGCTCTACAGCCAAGAGTATGTGAGTTTGCGCGAAGTCGAAAATCAACGCACCCAAGTAGACATTGCGCGAAGCCGATTGGCCACCGCCCAAAAGAAGAGTGATTTGCTTCGTGCGCAACAATTGAACGAACGCGCTCAGGCAGATTCCCGCGTATTGCAAGCAACAGCGGACCTCAACAGCGCCAAGGCCAACGGTTCACAGGTTGATATCAAACGCCGCGACTTAGAACAAGCTCGCATTGCAGTCCGCGAAGCCGAAATTGCTATTCGAGACGTCGATGCTTTGATCGCAAGTAAGCGACAAGCGATGGCTCAAGCCGACCAAACTCGCTCGGTTCTGCGAGACAGCCAACGTCAACTCAGTGAAACAGAAATTCGTGCGCCGTACGCTGGGGTGATCACCAAGAAGCTGGTTCAAGAAGGGGAACTCGTGGCCAGCCTGAGCAGTTTCTCAAGCGGTACTCCAATCGCACGTCTCGAAGATCGAAGCTCGATGATCATCAAGCTCGAAATCAACGAAATCGATGTGGCGAAGCTCTCGGTCGGAATGCCTGCAAAGATTGTCGTTGACGCATTTCCAAACAAGGTCTTGAATGGATCGATCACCAAGGTTGCTCCAGCAAGGACTACTAGCACGAATGCCACTGATACGGTCGTCCGCTATGAAGTCGAGGTGACGATCAAGGATCAGTTGGAAGAAATCAAGAGCGGGATGACCGCAAAGTGCACGATGGAAGTCCAGAATTTTGTCGCGAAGCACCGAGTTCCAGTGGACTTCGTCGAGAAATCCAACGGTAAGGCATTTGTCTACGTCGTCGGTGATAAGGCAAAACCAGAAGATCCAGGCACAAAGACAGAAATACAAATCGGAAAGGAATCGGCTTCTTTTATTGAAGTCGTCAGCGGGGTTACCACCGGCATGAAGCTTCGCCGACCATCCTATTCCGGACCTAAGCGAGAGGGTGCTTCAATAACCGACTAATGAACGTCTTTAGCGCCTTCCTGATCGCGTTGGACATGCTGCGCACGCATAAAATGCGCGCATTCCTGACCATGCTCGGTGTGATCATCGGCGTGATGAGCGTTAGCATTATCGTTCTCACCTTGAGTGGGTTCCAAAGCTACATCGCGGGTCAATTCTCCAAGATTGGATCGGACACGATCTATGTTTCTTACAATCCGAGGATGACCGATAACATGAGCGTCGGCAGTGTCGCTGGGCTCAAAAACACGGATGTGGATTACATCATGTCCCGTGTTCCCGAAATTGAGCTTGCTTCCGGCTACCGCGAAGCAGGTTCTAGGGAAGTGAAGTGGAACAGTGAAAAGCTCAAGGATGTTCGGGTCCAGGCGATTGATCAGAACTTTGTGACTCTCAACACAGTGGAGTTGGTGAAGGGAAGGTACATCAGCAAGCAAGACCAAGACCTTCGAACGAGCGTCGCGCTAATTAGCGAAGACGTTGCCAAAAATCTCTTCCGCGATAAAGACCCTCTGGGGCAAACCGTCCAGATGGACGGACTCACGGTCGAAGTGGTCGGTATCACGAAAAACCTTGAGTTGATGGGTAACCGAAACTCGAAGGTGCTCTTTGTCCCGTTAAGTACCGCTCAAGATAAGTGGCTAGGTGGAGACAACGTGGACCTATTGTTGATGCGCGCTCAGAAAGGGCTGAAGATCAACGATGTCATGGACAAAATTTGGCAAGCGTTGATGCTCAAATCAGGGAACCGACCGATTTACAACGTTGAATCAAGCGAAAACGTCCTGAAAATTTTCCAGACAATTCTCAGCACGATCGGTGTGATTTTTGCTGCGATTGCTGCTCTCTCGTTGCTAGTTGGCGGCATCGGCGTGATGAACATCATGCTAGTTTCGGTCACCGAGCGCACGCGCGAAATTGGTCTACGCAAGGCCGTGGGTGCTCGAAATGGTGCAATTCTTACCCAGTTCTTGATTGAATCCGCGACCCTCACTCTAGTAGGAGGATTGATCGGGATGGGGCTCGCTTGGATGTTAGGGCTGTTGATCACATTCGTGACGATGGTGAACAAATGGCCGAACGAGGGAGGGCTCTCGGCGCCATTTCCAGTCGGTCCAGCGGTAGGCGCCATGGTTTTCTCTGCCCTCATCGGAATCGTGTTCGGCTTTTATCCGGCATACCGCGCGGCTCAATTGAATCCGATTGAGGCCTTGCGCGCCGAATAAAGGAATTTGCCTCATTCGACTTTCAAGATTCGCAGAACTGTCGTAAGATAAAGCTGTGGGACCTCGTGGCCGCGCGTACTATTACAAGTTAGAAGGGATGGTGCCCGTACCTTGCAGTTGGTATGAGGCGGGGGTCCTCATGGCAGATTACAATGGGCGGTGCGTCGAACACACCGTTCTGAAGTCTGGCCACCGGATCAGCACGGCGTTCCTTGTATTCGACCACAACTTGATGGGGCCGGGCGATCCAATTTTGTGGAACACGATCGTGACCGACCGAAATGGAAAAGAGCGGATTTATGGCAAGTATCGAAGCCTGATCCAAGCGAAAATCGGTCACAAAGCAGCTGTCGCTGTCATCGGACTTCTGGAGCGAAATGAAGAAAAAGATGGTAGCGAGGGCGGGAATTGAACCCGCGACCTAAGGGTTATGAATCCTTCGCTCTGACCCCTGAGCTACCTCGCCTCGCGAGCGGTATTATGGCTTAATTCCTGGGCTTGTTGCAATGCCCTAGACTCTGGACAGTTCAACGAGCATGGTTTCTACGGTAGTTTTTGCCCTTTGCGCCCTAGTAGCACAAGATCCTTTGGCGACGATGGATCAACTTGCTCGGGCGCGGGATGTGGCCACGCTCAATGACTTGACGCTCCCGGCGAACCGCAAGCCGGGGAACTTTGCATTCTTAACCACAAACGGAGTTTACGGCGGCGGTCAAAGCGGCTGGTCGGTGGAAGGGATGGTCACCCCTGTCACGAAAAGAAGTTTGGCCGTTTTTACCACCAACATTTCTTGTGAGGATATCGGCGAGCAGGTCTTTGAAATTCTGCCGAATGGTATTGGTGCAAAGATTCCAGAAACGGTCGACTTCGGATTGCAGACCAAGCACTACGACATGCAAATCGCCGTAGAACCTGCCGCCAAGACGGTCCATCTCGACGTCAAAACCAAGCTGGTTGTTGTCGGGAAAAAGCAGAAAGAAATCATCGTCAGGCTCGACCGTGCATTTCGCGTGGGGTCGGCAAAGATGGATGACCGACAGGTGCCCTTTGCTCAAGCCGGTGGAACGATTGTCGTGCCGATGCCCGATAAGAACGCCTTCACGATGGAGTTGAAGTATTCCGCCCGCCTCGAACCGGGCCAGCAAGAAGGGTCGGTTCAATCCGACGAAATGATGCTTGTTGGATCACAGTGGTGGCCAAGCATCGCGCGTCAAGCGGCCACCTCGACGATTGAGATCATCGCGCCGAAAGATTGGAAATCCTATTCGCACGGCACCCGGAAATCGGTGAAGGTCGAAGGAGACGTGGCCCATACGATCTGGGAAAACAGTTTGCCAATTGCGGTCTTTTCGGCAGCATCTGGTCAGTATCACGAGGTCAAGAAGGAGATTGGTGATGTCTGGATTTGGGCTGCAGGGATGGATACCAAGACCTCCGATTTGGAAATCCAAGTCGATGCAAACGGCGAGGTTGTGAAGTTTCTCTCAAAGTTCACTTCTTGGCCATATCCTGGATTTGGCTCTTTGATCAGTTCTCGCTACGCTCCTGGCGCATTGGAGGGATACAGTTTTGCCACCTACGAAGAAGGATGGTTGCCAGAGGTCGAACCCCACGAGCCAGCTCACAGCCTTTGGGGCGGCGTCATTCCGAACAACTATTTGAAGTCACTCTGGAATGAAAGCTTTGCCACTTACTTCGAAAATCTGTACTTCCGAGACGGGGTGGATGGGAACAAGGTCGATTTGAAACTTTCTCAGCGAGAAATCGCTAGCGCGATGGGCAGCTATCGAGGGCTCTCGGCGATTTCTGCTGGCGTCGAATCTGGTCCTGCCGGATCAGGCATTGGCTATCGGCGCGGCGGGATCGTGCTCGATATGTTGGAAGCCGAAATCGGTTCTCCGGTGATGGTGGCGTCCATGAAAAGGTGGCTGAAAACTCATACACCGGGTCAACTCGGAGAATGGGAAGATTTCGAGAAAATTGTCACTTTGGAAGCCGAGCGCGATATGCGCTGGTTCTTTGATCAGTGGCTGCGAAAGCCCGGCTATCCGGTGATCGAGATGAGCGGGGTGAAGTCCGAATCTGACGATAAAAAATGGGTCGTATCGGGCGATATGCGCTTCTTGGGTCAGCCATACCGCGTTCGAATGGAGTGCCTAGTCAAGTACGCCGATGGCACCGAAGAGATTGTTCGGTTGCCGTTGAGCAAGGGGCTGACCACCGAACAAGTCAGTTTTGAAGTCGGCAAGAAGCCGGTTCAAGTGACCTTTGATCCTTGGTTCCGAATCTTGCGCAACGTGGACCAAACTTCAGTTCCCGAGAGTCTTTCTGGCAGCATGGATCGGTATCGAGGATGGGTGCATCAAGGTCAATCGGCACCATCGACGATCATGCGCCGACCTCCGCGAGAAACGGACGAGGAATTGCCCGAAGTTTTGGACCGAAAGCTGATCTATGGCGATCCGCGAAAGAACGCGAAGCTGTTGGCGCTTTGGAAAACAATGAAAGAGCCCCCAACTTTTGAAGGGGATTGGATCCTGTGGCGCGGGCAAAAGGTCAAGATTTCAGAAGGTGGGTTTGCTGGATTTGTCGATCTGCCCGAAGGCCGAAGGTGCATTGTCGCTTGTGGCACTGCGCGGCTTCGCCCGCGATTTGGTCACGCTACCTCGGCGCTGTTTGATAGCTTGGGGCAAGTAATCGCGGCGCGAAGCGAGCCCGCTAGAACCGGGCCTCTCAACTTCAATCTTGGGTTACCGACCAATTGACACGATTGCGATCGTGCCAGTTCCGCACGTCATCCTGATTTCTTGCTAGGCTGAGAAGCTCGAAATCAAGTTCTGCAATAGCCACCGATTCGACGCTTAGCGGAGTTTCGGCTAGAATCGCCGATTCCGGAAATGGGGTGACACTCGGCGCAATGATCGCGCTCGATCCGTATGCGCTCGGCACCGGTTCTCGGTTGAGCCCTCCGACCAAACTCGCGTGAGCGACGAAAATCTGGTTCTCCACAGCGCGTGCAAGGCAAGACCACCGAACGCGTTGGAACCCGCGCTGGGTCTCGGTGAACGCAGGAACAACGAGCAGTTCAACCCCAGCTTCGGCGTGTGCGCGGCCCGCTTCCGGGAACTCGCTGTCATAACAGATCAAGATGCCGACCTTTGGATTTGGCTGGGGTTTCAATCCGGTTTGGATCGACAATCCCCAATCTTCAGATTCGAATTGGGTCATCTGGTTTTTGGGTTGCCGCACGATTTTGCCATCAGGGCTGTGCGTCGATGCCACATGTACGGGACCAGATTCTGTTTGAACGAAAGTTGTCCCAGCCACAATTGTTTGATGGCTATTTCTGGCTGCATCCGTAGCCCAGAGTTCGAGTGAAGGAGTCAGTTCAGCTAATGCTTGAATCAATTCTCTTCCTTCTAATTGCGGGAAAAGCGAAGCGAGCTCAAGGCTGTGGCATTCAGGGAAAACGACCCAATCCGCTCCTTTGGACTGATCCAGCAGCGCATCGCAATGGCCCAAGAATTCTTGGACGCTAGAAACTGGCCGAATAGCGAAATTGACGACAGCGACAACCATAGGACTTCCAGATTGTAGAATCTTTTGGAATGAACCAGGATTGGATTACCGCCGCGCTCGAGTTTGCGATCGAGAAGCACGCAGGCGACTTTCGCGACGGCGATGTTCCATTGCCATACATCAGCCATGTCATCGAAGTCGCAAACTTTGTGCGGTACATCGGCGGGGTGACCGATCCTGAGATGATTGCAGCCGCCTTTTTGCACGATGTCTTGGAGCATGGCGGGGCAACAATCGAAGAGTTGCAGGTTCATTTTTCGGAGCGAATTGTCGAGCTTGTCGGTCAATTGACCCGAACAGAACCTACCAAAGTGGGTCACCTCTCGAAAGATCAACTGCGCGATCTTCGTAGCGAACTGTTGCTTGAGGACATTGCCACCAGGATGGAACCGGACGCGCAAACCATCAAGTTGGCCGATCGCTTGAGCAATCTTATCTGTGCTCTGCAGACTAGAAAGGGTGAGAAACGCAAGAGGTATCTCACCCAAACGGCAGCGATCCTAGAACGCATCCCTAGGGCCGTGAATCCGGCCCTTTGGGATGCAGTCGCGTCTATTGCGAAGCAGGGACTTGCTTCGATTCCTTAGGCGGGAACTTGATCGACGCGATCACCGAGATGATGAGGATCGCGGCGATGATACCGAGCGATAGGAGCACAGGGAATTTGCCCCAATCTGGGAAGATCACCTTTTCGACATAGCCGTAGATCATCTTGCCACCCACGAACATCAGTACGAATGACAATCCGTAGCTGAGGTAGTGGAACAGGTTCAACAGGCCGCTCAGCGCAAAGTACAGCGATCGTAGACCGAGAATCGCGAACACGTTCGATGTGAACACGATGAAAGGATCTTTGGTGATCGCGAAGATCGCCGGGATCGAGTCCACCGCGAACACAATGTCCGTAAATTCGATACTCACCAACGCGACGAACAGTGGGGTTGCCCACAGCTTGCCGTCGATCTTTGTGAAGAACTTTTGGCCGACATAATCGGGTGTCACCGGAATGAGCTTGCTCACTAGTCGGTTGAGCGGGTTCTTGTCGGGCTGCATCTCCTTGTCCTTCACAACCAACATCTTGATGCCGGTGAGAATCAAGAACAAACCGAAAATGATCATGCTCCAGAAGAACTTTTCGAGGATGCTCGCGCCAAGTGCGATGAACACCGTTCGGAAGAAAAGCGCGCCGATAATGCCGTAGAACAGCACTCGGTGCTGGTATAGGGCGGGCACTTTGAAGTACGAGAACACCATCAAGAACACAAACAAGTTGTCGACACTGAGCGCCTTCTCGATGAGATAGCCCGTGAAGAACGCCGTACCTGCTTCTTGAGGGGTGTACTGACTATTGGGGTAGATGTTGCCCCAAAACATGAAGATGCCAGCGTTGAAGACCAACGCAAGCGCGATCCAGACGCCACTCCAAATGAGGGCTTCTTTCATTTTGACTTCGTGCGCCTTTCTGTTGAAGACACCGAGGTCGAGCCCGAGCATGGCGAGAACAAACGCCATGAACGAGCCCCAAATCCACATTGGAATACCAGCAAGTTCTTGCATGGCGTTAATCAAAAATCTCCTCTAACCAGTTCTTCTTTTTCTTCTTGTATCCACGTCGATAATCGTCATCATCGTCGTAGCGATAGTCTTGTCGTGGAGCAGGAGGAATCTGGTTCGGGATTCGAGGAGCTGCAGGATTTGCGTCTACGGCTCGGCTCAGAATCTTGTCCAACTCGCCGCGGTCAAGCCATACGCCGCGGCAGGAAGGGCAATAGTCAATTTCAACTCCAGATTTTTCAGACATCATCAGCTGGATGTCATTGCAAACGGGACATTTCATTTTTGTTCACCTGTCGATCAATTGACTCCAGGATCATTTCAAAAATGAAAAGACCCTCGCTATTCGAGATAGCGAAGGTCTTGCGTTGGTGAACCGGCCGGTCTTACGGACTGAGTGCCCTTCGGACGTAATGACGACGCGGCTCCCCTGATTGCTCAGGTGCTACTCCCCTTCGGAGTACAATGATTATACCACATCTCGCGAAAAATAGTTCCACTTTGGCGGTGGTATTTGTCTGAGATGGAGAGAGCAAATTACTTTTTCTTTTCCAAACCGTAAGCGATGGTGATCTCCGTAGTTGCTTCACTCGCTTTTTTGGAGATCGTGATGGCGAACTTAGAACCATCCTCGGCCTTTGACTCAGCCATGAAGTTCGTCGCGCCATTGGCCTCAAATTTGTTGAACTTGAGATCCTTGACTTTCGCTGTATAGAAATCGGCAACCTTTTGAGGATCATCAGCTGTCGACCGGACGCTCATTGCACTTTGCTCGGTTGGAGAGTCCATCTTAAAGGCTCGACCTTCTACGTCCGTCGAACCGGGATAGAACGGCATATGCACGTCATCTTCGGTGACTTTAGTTCCTCCACCCATCGATGCAGATCCTCCATCAGGGGTTTGAACGTTCATGGAACCGTCGTCCTTGTTCACGGTCGCCTTTGTGCCATCCGCGGCGACAACTTCGGTGCTGCTTCCGCTGCCGCAGCCGAGGCCAGCGATCAGGATTAAGAATGATAGAGAGAGTAGTATTGGCGTTTTCATAGTTTTATTTGTTTCGATATTGAATGGATTTATAGAGAGTAAAGACTGCGACGACTCCGAGGACAGTCAGATCGTAAGGACCGTTTGGCTTGGGATTGTGCATCCGATGTCCGCTTGTACCTGTATGACGCTGGACCGCATTCCAACGGCCTCGCAATTGTTCAGAGCCGGGAAGTTGCATCGATTGTGCGGCAATGTAATAGCCACCGATGACGACACATGCAACGCAGATGCTGATGTTGAATGCAAATGATTTCCAAAACATGATTCCGATTACTCCGGCTGAATGTGAGGCACATCAGGAACGTCGTTACATTGCGAATCATCAAGGTACGGAACTTCATGATTCGACGCACCAACCAAGCCTGAATGAGGTTGATTGAATTCCGCAAAGCCCGAGCGCGTTTGTGGCAACGGCATCCCGAGCACCGATTCAGAATCACCAAACTTGTCCTTATCGATTTCCCTCACATTTCGAATCTTAGGATTTCATCGTAAGGAAAGCGTAAATTGGCTAAAAAATCTCTTCTTCGGGACCGAAAAACTCTATCAGCTCGTCCTTGTGAGCTTCTAGATCACTGCTCAACGAACGGCGAAGGAAGCGCACCATTTCTTGTTGAGTGAAGCTCGAACCATTCGCTTGCAATCTTGAAAACTGGACAACACCAAGCGCTTCGGTGGCATTTTGTTTGAATTCCTCCAGATTTCTGATGTCATCCGCATCTGTTATTGAACCAAAGTAAATATCGTAAATCGCAAGTGCAAGCCCCATGATCGGCACTGCTGTTTGAAATTCTCCCGAGCGTCCGAGGCTCAGGAATAAGTTCCAGAGCGGAAAATGGGCCGCTCGAATTTCATGGATTTTGGCGTTTGCATAGAGGGAGCAGTAGAAATAGCCCCTGGCCAAGGACTCCTCATTAAGGAACCTCAGAACGCATCCAAACATATTGGCAGTCCGCCCTTGGTACCGCCGATTGCCAAGCGCCCGGCCAAGGTCGCGGCATCGGTACAAGACAGGAATGGCTTCCTCGTACCGGCCCGTGATGTAAAGCGATCGAGCTTCGGTGTAATTCAGCGCGGCAAGCTGGACCGAGTTTTGACTTTCCTGGAATAGCTCTTGCGCTAACTTGTGCGCGATTCGGCTAGGTTCCTCTTGCTTCGCCTCCAAGTAAAAATTGTAAAGGATATGCTGGGCCACACCGGCTGAAAGCACATCCTTCTTTTCTTGGAATCTTTCATATGCCATCAGCGCAAAGGTGTCCACCTCCCCCATTTGTTGCCTTTGGAGTCGCAGTTTTGCGATTCGCAGGCTTATCTCGGCGATGAGATCAGAATCTTGAACACTTTGCGCTTGCTGCAACATTTCCAGGAGTTCAGCATCTACCTTTTCAGCAGAAACTGGCTTCAAATAATGCAATTCCAGCACTCGGGCCAAGGCCCTGGATTTTGCGTGGTGCCGAATCATGTGTATCAAGGCAAAATCTGTTTGAAACACGCTCCAGTACCACTCGGTATCCAAAATGAGCTGGATGGCTTGATCAATTTCTCCTCGCTCTAACAAATCCAGCACTGCTCGAGTCATGTTCGACCACTCCGACTTCAGGAATTCAATCCAGTCGGCCTGATTGAGAAGCCCGAGGGAAGTGATCGGTTCGCTATTGCGACATGAGCGAGCTAAGGAAAGGTAGGTCTGGACAAACTGCAGGTTCGATTGGCTCGATCCTTGGAGTTTGTTGGCGAATTGCCGAATGTTCTCGGGAATCCAGTATCGAGTTGGTTCGGTGTCATAGGCCACGCGAACGAGCGTCACCCCGATCAGCTCTGAAAGATGGTCTAGATTCGCGCGCGAGTTAAAAGCACTTTCTGCAACTTCCCACCGAAACGTACCGGCGAAATTGGACAGTTCGCCCAACAATTCGCGGGATTCAGGAGAAAGCATCTCAATCGTAGAAGCCAGCGTGGCTTCTAGAGAGTAATGGCGTTCCTCTCTCGATTTGGATCGCGAAACGAGTAGGTGATGAGCATCGGCAAGTCGACTGACTATCATCTTTGGGCTCAATGCGTGAGACCACCTGGCACACAACTCAATGGATAGGGGATGCCCGTCCAATTGGATCAATACTTCGCGCATGTCTTCAAAGTTCTGCGGAGTGATCTGGAAATCGGCCCGAACCATCCGCGCGCGATCCAAGAATAGCTTCGCGGATTCGCAGTGAGTTGTGTTAATAATGTCGTCATCAAGCGATGGGATGGACAACGACCTCAACCTAATTTCGCTGACACATTCATGCTTGAGCTCAATCCGGGAAGTGCATAGAAGCCGAAGCGTCGGAGCGGCTTCGAGGAGACTGGCGAGAACTCGAGCGGCATCCGCTGGGTCTATCTGCTCCAAATTATCGAGAATGAGTAACGTGGGGCGGCCTCCGAACGCAACTCTAAGCGTGTCCTCAGCCAAAGATTGACTCGCATCGGGAACGCCTAATCGCGCGAGAATAGCCTCTAGAATTGAGCTGGCTTGGTGAATATGAGCGAGGCCGACAAAATGAACGTCGCAGTTCTTTTGGGTGATTCCAAATTCCCGAGCGAGACGTGTTTTGCCGAGTCCGCCAAGTCCCGTGAGCACCACCCATCGCGTCCGTGTGAATTCGTCTTCGAGCTGACATAACTCAGAGCCTCTTCCAATGAACGAGTTGATAGAAGCAGGGACCGACTGCTTGAACTCCTCGGAGGATGTCGCGTGTTGTGCAGGCTTCAAAGTTACTGGCGACTTTTGGAGTTCGGCAAAGTCGACTCGGAACCTATGTTCTTCCAGCCACTCGTCGTAAATTCCTGGAAGCAGTTCACCGGCGAATCGCTCTCTCGATTCATCTTCTCGACCGTCATCAAGTAGCTCAAATAACTCAAGCACATCACAACGGTAAGACTCTGGTCGAAGCTCAATAAAGGTGCGATCGGCGAACAGCACGGACCCGGCCGGGATAAATGGGGGCTCTAATTGTCGCCTTAACGACGCCAATGCTTGCTTGAGCCTGTTTTTGGCGGATTCAATCGGGGCGTCGGGCCAGATTTGGTCGCAAAGTTCATCTCGAAGAATTCGTTGCCCAGGGCGCAAAGCGAGATAGCCCAAGAGAGCCAACACTCGCTTCGATTCAAAGCGGTCAATGACCTGACCATAGCCGGTGATTTTCGGCGTTCCAAGGAGTTCGACGCGCCACATACGATCGAATTTCTGAGCTTATTTTA
This sequence comes from Armatimonadota bacterium, assembly GCA_017303935.1. Classification (NCBI taxonomy): domain Bacteria; kingdom Bacillati; phylum Armatimonadota; species Armatimonadota bacterium. The sequence goes on from JAFLBD010000001.1 coordinate 610,293, forward strand.
GTATGAATCGCATAGTGCGCGCATCAGGAAGCGGTCAAGACCGCGAACCGCGAGTTTGGAATGGTGCCCAGGAGAGGACTCGAACCTCCACCCCCTTGCGAGGACTGGCACCTGAAGCCAGCGCGTCTACCAATTTCACCACCTGGGCACGGCGGAACAAAGAGGATACCCGATGCCAAATGGAATTTCGGACGAGCCAAATCGCCCCAATACCGCGATTTCGCGATTAGTAAAAATACTTGTGGTGGTTCCTGGTAAGAGTGCGGAACAACACTCTCTAGAGGCCAATGCTAACCGGAGAACTGTTCATACACGAAGGGCTAATTCAGCCTGAACAGCTTGAAACCGCGCTCGAACGTCAGCGCGAGTTGGGCGGCAGTGTGCCAATCGCACAGGTCCTCGTCATGCTCGGAATGATCGACGAGCGCGACAAAGTTCGCTGCACGGGCAAGATCTGGGGCGTTCCATTCTGCGATGTGAGCGATATCTCTCCAGAAAGAGACGCGCTCAGTAGCCTAGATCCCAGCATTGCCAAGCGGCACTGTGCGCTTCCGCTAGAACGCGTTGGCGACAAGCTCACGGTCGCGATGGCCCGGCCGCTCGATATCTTTGTCATCGACGAAGTTCGAATGGCGACCGGATGCGAGATCGAGCCGCTGATTGCGGTGGAGTCTGAACTCAAAGATGCGATTATCAAGTTCTACGAGCTTGACTCGCACGTGACCGAGCAGCTTGGGCACGCTCTCCGAGATTTTAATAGCGATCAGCAGGCACAAGCTGGTCCAAGCATTCTGGAGGATGACGACGATGACGACATCGAGGACGACGATGCTCCGATCATCCGTTTGGCAAATCTAATTATCAATCAGGCGGTAGCCGATCGAGCCAGTGACATCCACATGGAGCCTCGAAAGGACGGCATGGTCGTTCGCTATCGTGTTGACGGCGTGATGCTAGAGGTGATGAACCTTCCAAAGAAGGTCGTTGCGCCGCTCACCAGCCGAATGAAGATTGTGTCCAACATGGACATCGCTGAGAAGCGGGCGCCGCAAGATAACCGAATTTCCGCAGTCATCAACGGCAAGCCGTACGACTTCCGTGTGAGCACTCTCCCGACGATCCACGGTGAAAAGATCGTCATGCGTGTTTTGGATAAGGGCGGAATCAATGTTGGACTTGAGAAGCTCGGCTTCCTGCCTGACAATCTGAATCTGATCCAAGACATGGCGAGCCGAAGTTACGGCATCTTGCTCGTGACTGGTCCAACGGGTTCAGGTAAATCGACGACGCTCTATTCGATTTTGAACCAGATCAGCGATGGTGCCAACAACATCATCACGATTGAGGATCCTGTTGAGTACGAACTTGAGGGGATCAACCAGTGCGCGGTCAACAATCGCGCTGGCATGACCTTCGCCGCTGGTCTGCGCGCGATGTTGCGGCAAGACCCTGACGTCATCATGGTCGGCGAAATGCGTGACAACGAAACCGCAACGATTGCGATGGAGGCGGCGCTGACAGGCCACCTTGTTTTGAGTACGTTGCACACCAACGACGCTCCAAGTGCGCCAACACGACTGATCGACATGGAAGTCGAACCGTTCCTCATTTCGAGCTCAATCATCGGCGTTTTGGCACAGCGGCTCGTGCGAAACATCTGCCCGCATTGCAAGGAACCCGTTTCGATCTATGTGGATCAGCTCAAGCGGTACGGATTCCCGATTCCAGACGATTTTGGAGCGGAAACGAACGGCGTCATCACCGTTTTCAAGGGCGCCGGGTGCGAGAAGTGCAAGAAGACCGGATACAAAGGCCGAACCGGAATCCATGAACTCATGGAAATCAACGACCCGATCCGCGATGAAATTTTGAAGAAGTCTCCAAGCCACATTATCCGCCGCTTGGCGGTCGAAAACGGCATGAAAACGCTCCAGATGGATGCTTTGATAAAGATCCTGACGGGCGTGACCAGCGTGGATGAGATCTTGAGAGTTGTCTATTCATAACCGATAAGGAAAGGGAGCTAGTTAGTTATTGTCATGGCACAAAAGTTAGAAACCGATAAGGCGAAAAGTCTAAGAGAGATTTTTGCGAAGATCAGCGAGGTCGCTGTGTTGCCCCAAGTGGTGCACAAAGTGATCGAAATTTCTGATTCAGAGGATGGATCACCGGCAGATATTGAGAAGGCTGTCGAAATTGATCCAGGGTTCTGCACGAAGTTGATCGCCATGGCCAACTCTGCACAGTACTCCTTGCCTCGGCGAATCACGTCGATTCGCGAAGCATCCATGATGCTCGGTTTCAAGCAGATTCGAGAGCTTGCACTAAATGCTGGCGTGTTCGATTTCTTCGTAGGCAAGAACGATAAAGAAAGCCTTCGACGGCGAGACTGGTGGCGGCTTTCTGTCGACGTGGCCTCCATGTCGAAGTGGATTGCAAGCCAAGTAGGAATCAATCCTTATGAAGCCTATACGTGTGGACTCCTGCACATCTTCGGCAAAACGCTGATCGATCAGTCGGATCCGACCGGATACGACAAGGTGATGTACGTCGTTCAGAAGGGGGCGCCCGAACGGCTTGCGGAGCGAACAATTTTTGCGGTTGACCACGTGGATGTCGCGCAAGAGATGGCACGGTCATGGCGATTCCCAGAAGCTTTGGTAGAGGGAATCAACTACTTGGATGATCCCCGAGAGCGCGAAGTTGAAGCGCCATTGGCAGCAGTCGTGAACATTGGGTTCACGCTGGTGAATGTGGGACGATTTGGCAGGCCAGAAGATGGTCAAATGCCGCTTGCGAGTTGGGCGTTAGAGATCCTTCGAGTGGATTCGATGACGGCCGAGACCTGGGTTGAGCATGCTCACCAACAGTTTTTGAAAGGGGCTAACAAGCCTGCGGCTTGATGGCGAAAAAGGGAAAAAGGGAAAACATGTCTGGATTTGATTGGAAGAAATTGTCGTCGAACGGTGATGGGGAGCCAACTCCGCCACCTCAAGCACCGCCGACTCCTGAAGAATTGGCTGCCGCGGCTCCACCAGTGGTGAACTCGTCGGACTTGCCACCTACCGTGCCTCCAGTGGCACCACCGGCGGCATCGAGTCCGGCATCGAGCCCAGAGCTTAGCGACTTATTAAAGCGTTTGAGCGCTGCGCCGAAGCCAGCTGAAGCCGTTCAAGAGGCGTCGGCTCCACCAGCTCAAGCTGAAGAAGCTACTCCGCCGGCGAGTGCGCCAGCAGCCAAATCGGCGAGCGACATCTTCGGCGATTTACCGTTTGCCAAGCACGAAGAGCTTTTAGAAAAGGCGAAGCCAGGCGAAAAGCTTGAGAACCCCTATGCTTCGGCAACGGGTGCAAAAACCAAGTCTGATTCGATCGGCATGCCGTCCATCCAGCGACCAGAGATGTTGGAGATCGAGCCGCCTGTCGCCACACCAAAGGAATCGGCATTCGCATCTGCTCCTGAACCGACATCTGCAGCTAGCGATTTGCCACCGGTAACTCAAACGATCAATACGAATTTGCCACCACCAGGGATGACTGGATTGCCACCTGTTACGGCGGAATCAAAGCCTGAACCGGCTTTGCCATCCACGCCGCCGGTGACGAATGACGGCTTCACTGCACCACCGCCAGTTGCTGCAGCACCTCCAGTGAGTTCAGCACCGCCTGTCAGCTCCACACCTCCGGTCGCTAACTCGGAACCGGCGTCGGATACGACTGACAAGGTCTTGAGCTTGTTTGCTAAGAAGGAAAACAAGGCGCCAGAGCCAGAAGTCGACCTTAACGACCTGAGCAGTTTGAATAGTGCGGATAGAAACGCCACATCATTTGATGCTCATAACGAAGGTCGCAACGTCAACGGTCGATACGATGGCGGTCAGTCCATTGCGGACATTCACATTGACGAAATTTTGAGCATGGCCGTCGAACGACGGTGCTCGGACGTTCACTTTACGGTCGGACTCCCGCCGATGATCCGTGTTGACGGTGAAATGGCACCACTGCCGTATGCCCCGTTGATGCCAGCTGACGTTCGAAGGCTGCTGTACGACACCATCGACGATGACAAGTTACAAAAGTTTGAGAACACTCACGAACTTGACTTTAGCTATCCGGTGAAGGGTTTAGGACGATTCCGTGTTAACATGTTCGTCCAGCGTGGAAGCGTCGGCGGCGTCATGCGTGTGATTCCTCAGAGAATTCCTGCTTTTGACGAACTCGGTCTGCCTCCAGTTATTCGCGAAATGAGCAAACGAACCAGCGGATTAATCCTGGTGACGGGCCCAACTGGTTCGGGTAAATCGACTACGATCGCTTCGATGATCGACGACATCAACTCGACGCGCAAAGGGCACATCATGACGATCGAGGATCCGATCGAATACCTTCACGCTCACAAGATGTCGGTGATCAACCAGCGCGAAATGCACAGTGATACATTTAGTTTCCACAATGCACTTCGAGCCGTACTTCGTGAAGACCCAGACATCATTCTCGTTGGTGAATTGCGTGACCTTGAAACAATTGAAGCGGCACTGACGCTCGCGGAAACTGGTCACCTTGTCTTTGGAACGTTGCACACTCGCAACGCACCTTCGACCATCGACCGAATCATCGACGTTTTCCCGCCAGAGTCTCAGGAACAGATTCGTGTGTTGCTCGCCAACACGATCGAAGGCGTTGTGTCGCAACAACTGCTCCCAAGACTAGGTGGTGGTCGCCGCGCTGCGATTGAGATCATGCTCGGATCGTCTGCTATCAAGAACTTGATCCGCGAAGGAAAGACTCACCAAATGCAGTCCATCATCGAAACTGGCGGAAAGGCCGGAATGCAGACAATGGACGCAAACCTGGCGGAGCTCTATAAGACAGGTCAAGTCGAGTTTGAAGAAGCGCTAATGCGCGCTATCGACAAAGATAACTTTGGACGAATGGCGCGAGCTGCTTAGTCACTCTGCATTTATGCAAGTAAAAGTGCTGGGATTCTCGTAGATTCCCAGCACTTTTTGCATGCAACAGTAACAATACTTGCGAATATCAGCATAAAAACTGGATATTCCATGCGTCAATGGACTTCATACGTCGTCTAAAGATATGATTGTTTTGCCGTTTGGCAATTTTTTGTTTCGCACTCGATGAAGAGGGTTGATATTGCGGTCGTGGGCGCTGGGATTCTGGGTCTTGCTCACGCCTATATGCTGTCCAAAATGGGACTGGAAGTGGTGGTGTTCGAAAAGAACCCCGCTCCAAGTAGCTATTCCTCATTTAGTGACGGAATTATTTCGCCGTCCAAATTGGCTCCCAGCCCAGTGCGTAACCTGGCCAATCGATCCAGCGTTCTTTGGCGCGAAGTAATCGCAGAAATAGATGCTTGGATCAATCCATTCGGAGGCATTGCCCTCGCAACTGCTGAACTGGACATGGTGCTCTACCACGAGTTTGCAGAACGCCAAACTCAGGTCCATTCGAGCGCACAAGTCTTGCGAAATGAGCAAGTTTTCGAATTTGCGCCAATGGTCAATCAACAGTCCGTAATTGGCGGTCTGCACTTTACATCCGACTTTGCAATTGATCCAGGCGGATTCATTGCGGACCTCGTTGAACATCTTCGAACTCAGATGAATGTCGAGTTCTATTTCGGCACATTGGTGACTGGAGTCGACGATGGTTATGTTGGTAACGACGACGTGATGGTTCAGGCATCCGAAGTGATCGTTTGCGCTGGCATCGAGTACCAACCGCTTTTCACGGAAGTCTTTAAGAACGCAAAACTCGGCATCTCTGCTGTTCAGCAAATCCGCATAGAACCAACGGGCGAGAGGTTAGATACTGGTGCATTTTTACGATCACCGCTTTACACTTATCATGCTCCGAGCTTTGTCATCTGCCCATCGTTGCCGAAGTTTAGGAACGAAATTCTAGACCGTTTCAAAACTGAACTCGAATTTGGAATCGATCACTTTGCCACGCAATTGCGCCACGGAACAATCGTCATTGGCTCTTCTTATCGCGGCACTAATTCGAACACACTTCCCAGAGACGAAGAAGTTGACCGAGTCCTCCTAAATGCCAGCCGAAAAATAATTGACGACACGCAATATGAGGTTGTCGATCGAAGGATCTCGTTTGTTTCGACTGGCCCTGGTGGCCCGGTGAACGTCTTGCGCGTCAAGCCAAAGGTTCGGTTGGTGAACATCACCGGCGATCTGGGAACAACTCTTGCGTTCGCCGTAGCCGAAGATGTCGCTCTGGAAATTTTGGGCAAATCAGAATCTAATCTCGTGTGATCAACTGCCGGGGTTCGAACGTCCGTAGAATGTGCTCGCCGGATTAGTCCTCGCAAATCTCATTTCGTCTTCCAATATGGGGGATTGGTCGTTCGATTACCAGTCCAGAAGCGGGCTGAAGGTCGTTGCATCGGATGTCAACATCGTCCAGGGATCGTTCTTCCAATACTACGCGCCAGGCTGGACCAAAGGCTATTACAGTTCCAACTGGGATGATCAGGTAATCACCCGAACTCCAGAAGGAACCCGGGTGACATTTGGCAACCCCAATTCCGCTGCAAGCGGCACAATCGATTTTCGTAGAGTCGGCAACGCGCTCATTGCGGAATATGAACTGGCCTGGAATTCCGATGATCCTTGCATGATCGAGGCTTCATTTGGCCATCTTTGGGCGCCGGCATTTCTTCAAGGCACTGTACAAACGGCCGGGGTCACTGCGCGAACATTTACAAAGCCGCCGGTCCCGTCTGCAACGCCAGAAGCAAGGCAAATTGGCTCACCATCGAATCAATTCGCTTTCAAAAATCCTCTCTTGAATCTCAATGTATCGGTGAAAGGGGCCAATCCGCTGTTGTTCGATGCGAGACAATATTCGGGGGACTTTGCAGTCGGCAAACAACTATGGTGGTTCGGGGACAGCGAGATTCCAGTCTCACGGTCCTTTCCTGCCAAATTCCGAGTCGAATACCAAATCGAAACCGCAAAGAGCTCTCCATCGCAATCGGTCCCGGTCGAGGCGAAACCAAAGGTGGCCAATACGGCACTGGTGCCAGCAGAGACTAAATTGCCGCTGATCCCGAAGCCGAAATCTTACGCGAAGAGAAGCGGAACACCTCTCGCGATCTCATGGAAAAAGCCACAGTTGGGTCGCGATCAAATCACCGGTTGGGAGGCTGCAACCTCGTGGCTCAAGAGCCGATTTGAAGTCATTGAAAGCGCCGGAGTGCCGATCAGTTTCAAAAAGGATTCCTCAATAGTCAGCGAAGGATATCGCCTCAGCGTGGATTCAAAATCGGCAACCATCACAGCAAGCGAACCTGCCGGATTTAAGTTTGGGCTGATGCGACTTGCCAACCTCACCTTTACTGAAAAGGGCAAGCTGAGCGTCGAACCATGCATTATCGAGGATCGGCCGAGCATCCACTTCAGGGGGTTACATACCTTCGTCGGACCGCGAGCCATCGGCTATCAATCAAGGCTGATTCAGAATTTGATGAACCCGATGATGATGAATCGGGTGGTGCTGCAATGCGAACGTACGGCTTGGGAATCAACTCCGGGGACGAACACCGGGATCACGATGTCAAAGCAGCAGCTCACCTCGCTGGTCACCAAATATCAAGAGGCAGGCATCCGTCCAATTCCGCTCATTCAGAGCTTTGGGCATATGGGCTGGCTCTTCGAAAATGGGAAAAACCTCGACATCGCTTTGAACCCGCAAGTGCCGTTTACGATCGATCCGAACAAGCCGCGATCCCGCGAAGTTCTGGAGGGAATCTGGAATGAGGCTCTTGAGATTTTCAATCCCGATATCGCGCATTTTGGGCTCGACGAAGTGAACTTGAGAGGGATGTCGACAGACTCAAAAACGCTTACGAACTTGTGGCGAATCCATGTTCCGTGGCTCGCGTCGTATGCTCAAAAGAAGGGCGTCAAAATGATGCTGTGGGGCGACAATCTGCTTGCGCCCGGCCAGGCTCCCGATGCCACGAACGGAACCAATCCTGAAGAGGCCAAGCGCCGAAGGGAGGTGCTGCCGAAAGGGGCGATCATCGCCGATTGGCACTACATCAACAACGCTGACCCAAAAATCTATCGCTCGATTGATCTCTTTAAGTCTGAAGGTTTTGATGTCGTGGCGAGCACCTGGAACCGGCCACAAAACATTCAAGGGTTCTTTAAGGCAGCCGAACTCGCGGGCTCGGGCGCACTGCAGACCACATGGGCTGGTTACGAAAGCAATTTGGACAACATGCTCCGCGCAAGAACCCAGTTCTCTGCTTACGCTCTGGCAGCTGAGCATGCTTGGAGTGGTGAAAAGCCCTCGTACGATCTGAACGACGCATTCAAGAGGCTTTACTTCGCGGAGCGTTTGCCGCTAAATCCTCGAAAGGGAAATCATTGGATTCTCGGCAAAGTCGCCGAATCAAAACGAATCGGTAACGTGAATTTTGAGTTGTTAGAGCCTCTGAACTTTTATTGCCCTCTGACTGAGGTCGGGAAGAGCTCTCCGAAGATCAGGACGATAACCGTGGCTCCGCACCGCGCGAGTGCCTTCTCGATTGCATTTGAATCCAAATTTGCACTTGGAGACCATGACCAAATTGCGAGGGTCACCGTCATTCAGGCGTCGGGGCAAAAATCGGAATTCAAAGTGAACTATTGCACCCACGTGACCGCACCAGACGACTCACAAAAGCCATTGGCTGCGTTTCAAGTTGAGAACATCGCCGCGCCGGTTTTCAAGCTCGAAACCAACTCCGAAATCAAGAGCATTGAAATCGAATGCACCAATCCTAGTTCCGGGCTGATTTTGCGCGGGATAACAACCTGGTAGATGATCGTGCTAAAGTGAATTTCACACTATCATGAGTTCAATCGATCCGGCCAAACCTTCCCCGACGGCTCTCCAGAAAGCGGCATACATTTCGCCTTGGCTCATCATTCCGGCGCTCTACTTTGCACAAGGTCTGCCAGGCACGATGGTGCAGCAGATGACCGGAATCATGCTGAAGGACCTCAAGATCGAGAACAAGGATCTTGCGGTGTTCACGGCATTGATTGGATGGCCTTGGACCCTTAAGATGTTCTGGGGAGCATTGGTTGACCGGCGGGACACCAAGCGGTCCTGGATCGTTTACACTCAGCTCGCAATCACGGCATGCATCGCTGCCGCCGCACTAACCATGCAGACGCCCGGATGGCTGACTGGAATTCTGATTTCTTTCTTTGTCCTGGCGTTCCTCAGCGCCACCCACGATATCGCGGCGGACGGATTTTATCTTCTGGCGGTCAAGCCTGAGAATCATTCGTACTTCATCGGAATCCGATCGATGTTCTTCCGGCTGAGCGCGATCTTTACGACGAGTGGATTGGTGGCTGTTGCCGCAAACATGCAAAAGGCGGGGACGGCGCCGACCACCTCATGGTCCTATGCAATCTTGGCCGGGGCCGCGATCTACGGGTTGGTGATGGTCTATGACCTCAAGATGTTGCCGCGTCCTGAATCCGACGAAAAGCACTCCCCGATCAAGATCGGCGAACTGCTCTCACGGTTTGTTCAGATCGTCCTGTTGCTCGCGGCCCTGATCTTGATCGTGCGATTGATTTATTGGACCCTAGGCCCGGTTGTTAGTCCATTGTTCGGCTACCAGTTCAATGACATGCTCGCCAAATTTGGGACGCCTCTGTTCTTCGAGAAACTTGACCCGAATAATCCGTACTACGGCTACAAGTCTCTGGCCATGCCTGTACAGCTCGCCATCTCGCTCGGGACCATTCTGGTTGGAATGCTCGCCGGTTGGAACATGTGGACGAAGACCGGGATGCAAGAGCCAACAAAGATATTCTTTGACCGTCCAAAGATGTTCTGGGTGCTCTCGTTCATCCTATTCTTCCGCTTCGGCGAAGTGATGATCGGAACGATGAGCGGCCCGTTTCTCCAAGACCCGGCGGAGAAGGGTGGATTGGGCATTGATCTGGCTCAAGTAGGATTTATCAACGGCACGGTTGGCGTGATCGCGCTGGCGCTAGGTGGAATTTTGGGAGGCGTTGTGATCGGGAAATTCGGCATCAAAAAGGCCCTTTGGCCGATGGTGATGGCGCTTAATATTCCGAATCTGTTTTACGTTTACGCCGCATTGACCAAGGTCAATCTTGAATTTGTTTATGGACTCATCGCCGTAGACCAGTTCGGCTATGGGTTCGGATTCTCGGCGTATATGGTGTACTTGTTGTTCCTTTGCCGTGGCCGCAAAATGGAGACCGCTGTGTACGCCATCGCAACCGGTCTGATGGTGCTCGGCGCAACGGTCGCTCGGCTTATCAGCGGAATGGTCTTTGACGTCGTCAAGTCGAACAACGCCACCAATCCGGCCGTGCACTACTCCACATTCTTCATCGTGGTGGTGATCTGCTCGATTCCCGGGATGCTAACTTTGCCGTTCATTCCGATGGAAGGTGAGGATATTAAGGAAGCTCCGGTCGACATTGACTGAAATCGATCTCGAATCATTGACGCGCCAGTGCGAATCTGCGGTGAAAGCCGGAGTTTTCCCTGGCGCATCATTCTGTGTGGGTACCGCCGATCGAGCTCATTTCGGCACAGTTGGATGTTTGGATTACCAGCATGGGCAGTCTGTTTCGAAGAGCACGATTTATGATCTCGCCAGCTTAACGAAACCGATCTGCACGACGACAAGCGCGATGTGCTTCTTTCAGGATGGGGCGTTTGGACTCGGTTCGGAAGTTCGAAATTGGATTCCAGAGTTCCACCACGGAGTGACGATTGGCCACTTGCTCACGCACACTTCCGGGCTGCCCGCTCATCGCGATTTTTGGAAGTTAGAGGGAACTTCCGACGACCGGCTCAGAGCAGTTCTCTCCGAACCATTAGTGCGTGCCCCCGGCTCGGGCACTGAATACAGCTGTGTCGGCTTTATTGTCCTCGCCACGGTTCTCCAGCGCATCTCTGGCGAGGTCTATCCCGAATCCTGGACATGGCCGTTCTTCAGAATTTGTGAGGCAACAGGGATGGAGTTTCAATTCAACCCTCCGGCAAGTTTGAGCTTGCAGATTGCTCCGACCGAAGAAGGCACTCCGATTGGAGTTGTGCATGACGAAAATGCACGCTCTTTGGGCGGAATTTCGGGCAATGCTGGCCTGTTCGGCACTGCTGAAGACGTCGCTCGGTTTGCCCAGCTGATTCTTCGAGGCGGGGAAGGGTTTATTCGCCCCGAGGTCATTCAAGGCTGGACCAAGCAGCAATCCGCCGATTCCACCCGTGCGCTCGGGTGGGACACTCATTCAGGTTCCAGCGACTCCAGCGCCGGCGCATTGTTTAGTCCCGAGAGCTTCGGGCACACGGGGTTCACCGGAACCTCCCTTTGGATTGATCCGAACCTAGGAATTTTTGCGGGATTGCTCACCAATCGGGTGCATCCAACACGCGAAAACACGGCGATCATCGAGTTCCGACGGAAATTTCACGAGTCGGTCGTTGAGTCGATCATCGGATGTTGAAGTACTTTGCGCTCGGGTGGTGCACGATGATCGCGCTGGTGCTCTGCTCGGGTACGAGCATAAATTCCTCGCTCAATTCGATGCCAATCTTTTGCGGTTCCAGTAATTCGAATAGCTGCGCCTGATCTTCGAGATTTGGGCACGCAGGGTAGCCAAAACTGTACCGGCAACCCTGATATTTGACGCCGAACAGGGCTTTGACTTCTTCTGGATCATCTTGTGCGATTCCCATTTCTGCCCGGACAAGCTTGTGCCAATACTCGGCAAGGGCCTCGGCGGTCTCGACTCCCATCCCGTGAACATAGAGGTAATCCTGGAACTTGCCATCCGCGAACAGCTTTCTTTCGAGCTCGCTCACCTTGCTCCCGACGGTGACGATCTGAAATCCTACAACGTCGGGCTCGGAACTGCTAAAGAAGTCGCTAAGACATAGTCGCCTGCCATCGGATTGGCGAGAGAAGGTGAACCGGGTGCGCTCTGTTTTCTGATCCTCATTCAGGATAATGAGTGAGTTGCCTTCTGATCGGCACCAGAAGTATCCCCAAGCGACCTTGGGCTCAAGCACGGCCGCGAGTTCGCGCTGGAGCCGCTCTTCGATTGGCCCCGCGTTCTGCTCAAGATAAGTTTGGAACGCCAAGTTGTCCATTTCGGCCGGACGTTTGAACTGCCACTGACCTCGCCACAACGCCGTTCGGTTGATGAACTTGTAGATTTCGAAAATGTCGAATTTTGTTTGGGTCCGCACTCCGTAAAAAGGTAACTGCGGGGTTCGCTCTGCGGGAGGAGTGTCACTCTTTGTGCCATCAAACTCATACAGATCCTGGCTCAGAGTATCGACGCGGTGCGACTTCACTCGGTCTGGGTTCGGTGCGGTTGCGACCTCAGCTGTGGAGGGGGAGCGCAGTTCTTCCATCAGCCGAAGACCTTCAAAAGCATCCTGTGCATATGCCACTCGACCGTTGTACAACTCTGCCAAATCTTGTTCAACATATCCTCGGGTCAGTGCCGCTCCGCCGAGAATCACCGGAATATTGTGCAGGTTGCGCTCGTTCATTTCGAGCAGATTGTCCTTCATGATCAAGGTGCTCTTTACGAGCAAACCGCTTAGTCCAATCACGTCGCAATTGTGTTCAGCTTGCTTCTCTAAAATTGCATTAATCGGTTGCTTGATACCGATATTCACGACTCGGTAGCCATTATTCGAAAGGATGATATCGACCAAGTTTTTGCCAATATCATGCACATCCCCAGCGACGGTGGCCAACAGAATCGAGCCCTTCTCCGAACCCTCAGCCTTGTCCATTTTGGGTTCGAGATACCTCACAGAGGCCTTCATCACTTCGGCGCTTTGCAGCACGAATGGCAGCTGCATCTTTCCCGCTCCAAAGAGTTCGCCGACGGTTTTCATGCCGTCGAGCAGAATCTGGTTGATAATCTCTAGGGGGGCGTACGATTCCAGCGCGAGGTCTAAGTGCCGCTCCAGATTCTTCTTTACGCCGTCAGTGATATGCTTTTTGAGCTTATCTTCAACACTGAGTTCAGCGAATGCGTCCTCCGTGTCGGTCGTGAGCCGCAAGGTTTCAAACCGGTTCATCAACTCGATGAGCGGATCATAAGTGCACAGTTTATCTTGCGACATAGTGCCTATTTTGAATCAATTGCAAAGAAAAAACCCTCCCCACAGCAGATGGGGAGGGTTACGCGAAAAACCTGGACGTTTCTCAGGCGTCGGCGTACATGAAGAACTCGTATGGATGCGGTCGAAGGTCGATCGCGTCGCATTCGTTCTTGAGCTTGAAATCGATATAGGTCTCGATCAAGTCCGGCGTGAAAACATCACCCTTGAGCAAGTATTCATGATCATGGAGCAGGGCCTCAAGCGTTGCTCGTAGGGAACCTGGCGTCTGCGGAATGCCCTTCTTCTCCTCGGCTGGAAGCTCGTAGAGGTCCTTGTCAATCGGCTTGGCAGGCTCGATGCGGTTTTGAATTCCATCCAGCGCCGCCATCAGAATCGCCGTCATTGCCAAATAGCCGTTTGCGGTCGGATCTGGAGCGCGGAATTCGATTCGCTTAGCCTTCGGCGACTTGTTGTATGTCGGGATTCGGACACACGCAGATCGATTTCGGGATGAATAAATCAAGTTGATCGGAGCCTCATAGCCTGGCACGAGCCGTCGATATGAATTCGTCGACGGTGCGCAGAAGGCAAGCAACGATGCGGCATGCTTCAGCACTCCGCCAACCATCCATCGAGCTTCGTCCGAAAGTCCAGCGTAGCCCGCCTCGTCGTACATGATCGTCTTGCTGTTCTTCCATAGCGAGATGTGTACGTGCATTCCGCTACCGTTATCGCCAAAGAGCGGCTTCGGCATGAATGTCGCCTGCATTCCGTATTGCGCGGCCACGTTTTTGACGACGTACTTGTACTTTTGGAGCTTGTCCGCCATGCTCACGAGAGTGTCGAAACGCATGTCGATTTCGCATTGTCCTGCAGTCGCGACTTCGTGATGATGCACTTCGATTGGGACACCAATCTCGATGAGCTTGAACATCATTTCGCTTCGGATGTCTTGCAGCTTATCCACGGGAGCACAAGGGAAGTACCCGCCCTTTGGACCGATTGTCGAGCTATGCCCGCGAGTCCCGGAGTTCCAATGTCCTTCCACACTATCGATTTCAAACCCAGTGTGGTGCGGGTGATTGGAGTAGGTCAGCGAGTCAAAAATAAAGAATTCAGCCTCAGGGCCAAAAAACGCGGTGTCAGCGATACCGGTTGATTTGAGATAGGCCTCGGCCTTCTTGGCGACGTACCGTGGATCACGGCTATATCGGAGTCGGGTGATCGGATCTTCGATGTCGCACATGATGACGGCGGTTTTGTATTCGCCAAACGGGTCCACAAAAATCGACGCTGGGTCGGGCACCAGCAGCATGTCGCTTTCGTCGATGCTCTGGAATCCACGGATGCTGGACCCATCGAATCCCAATCCATCTTCAAAGATCCCTTCTCCAAAATCGGAGGCTGGAATACTGAAGTGGTGCCACATTCCAAACAGGTCCGTAAATCGGATATCGACTAGCTCGCACCCGTTCTCCTTAACAAATTTAACAGCTTCTTTTGGCGTCATTTTAGGTTCCCTCTCTTGCACTTTGTCCGACCTTCACAAACGACAAAATAGAGGCGCCCCGTTGCGCCGGATCCCGGTCTGGAAGTACTGGACTTATGGGGCAAAGCCCCAACGATGAGGACGCCTGAGCCCGACTATTCGCCGCACGATTCTTCAGGCATTTTCATATCGCTGGATCAATTCATTCCAAGAGCCGTTTTCGATGGCACTACGGATTTCGGACATCAGCCGCGAGTAGAACCAGAGGTTATGCAGTGAAGCCAGCCGCGCACCAAGCGGCTCTTTGGCTTTGAACAAATGCCGCAGGTAAGCCGCCGAAGTGTTACGTGTTGGATGAAAAACGCTGTCGGGATCGTGTGGACCATCGAATTCAGACCATTTCTGATTCATCGCGTTCACGCGGCCACGAAGCGTATACAGAGTGGCGTGGCGAGCCATACGGGTCGGAAGCACACAATCAAACAGATCAACGCCGCTGGCAACGGCGTGCAAGATGTCTTTCGGATGCCCTACGCCCATCAAATAGCGGGCTTTTTGGGCAGGAAGCAAGGGAGCAGTGAACTGCACCACCGGGTACTGCATCTCTGTGGGTTCTCCCACGCTGACCCCGCCGATCGCCATCCCAGCGAATGGAAGCTCTGAGAGAAATTGTGCGGATTCGGTGCGCAAATCTTCATGGACACCGCCTTGGACAATGCCGAAGACGGCTTGATCTGGCTTAGCTGCGGCTAGATTTCGTGGTGCCCAGAGGTGGGTTCTTCGCATTGCTGCCGCCGCCTCATCTTTCGTACAGGGATAAGGCGGACACTCGTCCAAACACATGCTGATGTCCACACCAAGCTTGCCTTGAATCGTGATCGAGTCTTCAGGGCGCATCACGATCTCGTGACCATCGAGGTGAGACTTGAACCGGACTGATTCGTCGTTGATCTCACGCATCGAGCTCAGCGACATCACTTGATAACCTCCAGAGTCGGTGAGAATAGAGCCCTCCCAATCCATGAACTTGTGCAGGCCACCCAGCCTCTGGACGAGCTCCTCTCCGGGTCGCAGGCTCAAGTGATAGGTGTTTGAGAGGATTTGTTGGAATCCCATCGCGCGAATTTCGTCAGAAGACACCGTTTTGACGGTGCCTTGAGTTCCGACGGGCATGAACGCAGGCGTTTCCACAACCCCGTGTGGCGTGTGCAGCCGTCCGCGCCGAGCTTTGGTGATCGGGCAAATCGAAAGCAGTTCGTAATGAACGCTCAGAATCGAACCCCAATTTGCAGAAGCAGCTGATTCTGGCCTTGGTTGTGACCGACGGTGCCTGCATTCGAGATGTGATACCAACGAAGACCCAGTTGGTAGGTCGCTCCAGCACGGTCAAAAATGATCCCACCACCTAATGTTGGCGTGCTATTGAGCCTCGAGTCCAGATCAAATGTGGACTCGTTGGCGAGGTGTAGTCCCCAACCGAGTTCGTAGAAGAATCCGCGCTTGCTAGGCCCGATCACTTCGTACCGAGCAAGGCCGAGACTCGCAATCGCCCATGCTTTGTCTCGGGGTCGCCGATTCCAGCCGCCGCCATAGCTAAATGACAACTGAGATTCGAATACAAGATAGAGCCTGTGACCATTGAGCGTAAGCCGCTTTTCAGGATGCGCCCACTGGATCCCCATGGTGATTCCGACTCGCTTGTCTTGCGACCCAATGATCGGCATGTTGACCATCGGTGCGATGTAGGCAGTTCTGACTTCGGAGTGCATTTCTGGTGGTTTGGAATCCAGTAATAGCATGGGAACTTCGTAAGATACCTTGTCGGAGGCGGTATCCTATAGGACTCCCGTGGCACTCAAATTACCTACAGTCGTAGTCGTAGGTCGGCCCAATGTCGGCAAAAGCACGCTCTTCAACAGAATCGTTGGAAAGCGTGTGGCCGTCGTTGAGGACCAACCTGGTGTCACCAGGGATAGACTCTACGCCGAAACAGAGTGGCGCGGCAAGCGGTTCCTCTTGGTGGATACCGGCGGAATCCTGTTCGGCGATGAAGACCCGTTGGTGGAGCAGATTCGCCTCCAAGCCGAAATTGCGCTGCAAGAAGCTGAAGTCGTGATCTTTCTTGTGGACTGCGTAGACGGCCTTTCGATGGGCGATCGCGACCTTGCCGATCGGCTACGTAGCGCGAAGTCTAAGGTTATGGTCGTGGCGAACAAGGCCGACAACCCAAGCCGAGAAGGGCTTGCGACCGAATTCTACGAACTCGGATTTGAGCGTGTTTTTCCGGTCAGTGGCCTGAGCGGTCGAGGAGTCGCCGACGTCCTCGATGAGATTGTTGAATCATTGCCAGAATCGGAGCCGAAGGAAGAGCGGGAAGAGATTCGGCTGGCCATCATCGGACGACCAAATGTCGGGAAATCAAGTTTGCTGAACGCGTTTACCGGAGAAACTCGGTCGATTGTGAGCAACATCCCCGGTACGACACGAGACGCGATTGACACTTTGATCGAGTATCAGAATGAGTCGTTCCGGTTGATCGACACGGCGGGAATTCGGCGCCGGGGCAAGATTCAAGGCACGGTCGAGTATTACATGGCTCTGCGGAGTACCCGGGCCGTGGAGCGCGCCCAATGCTCGTTGCTCGTCATCGACGGCGACGAAGGGTTAACGGACCAAGACAAGCGGGTTGCGAAGATCAGCCACGATCTCGGCCGAGCCTTGGTGATCGCTGTCAACAAGTGGGACAAGAAGGAGCCACCAGACGGGTGCCCCCGCACCAAATCGGTCGAAAAGAAGGCGATGGAAAAGCGGATTCGGGATGAACTGCCGGATTGCGACTATGCGCCGATCGTGTTTACAAGTGCAATCGAAAGTGCTGGGCTCGAGCCGGTGCTGGATGCAGTCTTGTATAGCATCGACAACTGGATGTTCCGGATTTCGACCGGCCAGCTGAACCGACTGATTCAAGAAGCAGCGTTTCGACGGCCTTACACTAGCAAGGGCCGAGCCTTGAAGATTTACTACTCGACTCAGGTGACGACGAGTCCTCCGACGTTCCTGCTGTTTGTGAACGATCCAGACACGATGCACTTTAGCTACAAGCGCTATTTGGAGAATCAGATTCGGAAGCAATACCCATTGCCTGGAACACCGATTCGAGTGTTTGTGCGAAGTAGCCATAGCAAGGACGAATAGCCCCAATTTGGGTTCAATTTACTGTTATTTGACGTAGAAATTTAGAAGAATGCAGATGCCAGAAGACATGACCAGCATTGAAACTGAACAGGCCTTTCAAGTGATTGAAGAGGTCGACGACGAACTTGGCGAATTTGACGACGACCTTTCGAGATTGTCGGAAGTAGAAGCCGAGCGAGATCAACTTCGCGAGCAATTGATGCGCTCGCTCGCCGACTTACAGAACTTTCGGAAGCGCGCTGCACAGGAGCAAGAAAGCTCCCGGCGGTACTCCAACGAGGAGTTCATGCGCAGTTTGATCCCGGTTCTGGACAACTTTGAACGGACCGTTGCTTCGCTTTCCGCAGGAGCCGACCCAGCCGCAATTTTGCAGGGCATCACGATGGTTAAAAAGCAGCTTCAATCGGTGCTTGAAAGCAACTCGATGACTCGGATTCCTGCCGTTGGTTCGCACTTTGATCCAGAGATTCACGACGCGATCGCCGTCATTGAAACTACTGAATTTGAACCTGACACTGTTGTGGATGAAATCGAACCCGGGTACACGCTGTTTGGAAGAGTACTGCGGCCAGCACGGGTCCGGATTGCAAGGGCGCCAAGCGAATGAGCCCGATCAAGTTTGGGACGGACGGCGTTCGAGGAGTCGCCAACCAAGGCATCTTGCCGGAAGACGCTTTCGCAATTGGCTTGGCAGCAGGGCGCTACATCCAAGAGCAGAAGCTTAAAAATCGCGTAGTCGTTGGTCGAGACACCCGAAAGTCCGGATCGATGCTCGGCGCCGCACTCGCGGCGGGACTCTGTTCTGCCGGAGTCGATGTCGATACTCTTGGCGTGATTCCGACCGGAGCGATCAGCACGATTACCCGGCAAAACGGCTACTCGCTGGGTTTCGTGATCTCGGCGAGTCACAATCCGGCACCAGATAACGGCATCAAAATTTTCGCTGGCAACGGAAAGAAGTTGCCCTCCGACGGCGAGAGTCGAATCGTCGCTCTGACTTCGGAACCTTTTGATGATCGGCCCCTAGGCGGGAGAGTTGGCCGAATTGAGCCCAACCCAACAGTCATCCAAGGCTATTTGCAGTTCCTAGAGAGCATCGTTCCAGAACGACTCGACGGGATGAAGATTGCGATCGACGCCGCGCATGGCGCCGGATATTTCTTTGGTGTCCAGATTTTCGAAAAGCTCGGTGCTCAGGTGATCGCCACCGGCGTGAACCCAGACGGGGTGAACATCAATGAAGAAGGCGGTGCCACGAAGCCAGAGACCATCCAGGAACTCACCAAATCTTCTGGTGCCGTGATCGGAATTGCTTATGATGGCGACGCGGACCGCGCCGTCTTCAGCGACCGCCAAGGAAGGTTGATCAACGGCGACCGTACCATGGGAATTTGGTCGAGCCATTGGCGCGCAGCCGGGCAATTTGATCCGGCGATCATCGTGGGTACGGTGATGAGCAATGGTGCGTTTGAATCGTACGTCCGGAACCACGGAGTCGAACTCCAGCGAGCGGATGTCGGCGACAAGTACGTCAGTGCGCTCATGGAAAAGCTTGGTGCGAAAGTTGGCGGCGAGCAAAGTGGTCACATCATTTTCAGCGAACGCGGCCCAACCGGCGATGGACTGGTCACCGCTTTGGAATTGGTTCGAGTCCTACGAAGAGAGGGAAGAGGCGCAGATTCGTTCGTGGATGAATTTGAGAACCACCCCCAGCTACTGATCAATTTGAAAGTCGATCGGAAGGAAGGTTGGGACACAAATTCTGCGGTCATGGCAGTGATTCAGGCCGGACAAGAACAGCTTGGCGACTCCGGACGCGTCAACGTCCGAGCCAGCGGTACGCAGCCGATCTTGCGGGTGATGGTGGAGTGCGCGGATGCAGAAAAGCGCGACCATGTCGCCTCTGAGATCGAATCAACTTTGCTCGACCAACTTGGCGGCAAGGTCTACTCGAAAGTGGACCTGACGCACGCTCTCGGCGACTAGAAATCTGCTGAAACAGAAAAGCCCGGTTCCTCGTGGTAACCGGGCTGTTTTTGTCATTGAACTCAGATTAGAATCGTTCGTCAGAGAGCATGTTCACGATGACCGGGAGAGTCATAACTTGCTGACTTCCGGTACCGGAATCGCCATTGCGTCCGCCGCGCATCCAGTCGAAAACTCTCCAGCCGAATTCGGTGATTGGCACTTGGTTCGATCGGAACTCACCGAGCACGCCACCAATCGCGTCGCTGAACAATCCGACTTCCTGACCGTTTCGCACAACGCTATAAACCGATCCATTCGGAATGGTGGCCTGAGTTTGGGCGATGGAACCCACCATCGGAGTTTCCAGGCCGAAGTATCGACCGGCAACCACTGGGCGGCTCACTTGGAAGAAAGCAAAGATCTTGCAACCCTTCGATACGAACAACTTGTAGAAGTCGCCCTTAGAGTACATCGAAGCGGAATCTGTCGAAGACTTCGCGTCGATTCCAGCCAAAAAGTCCTTACCGTCGAGGTTTGATCCTCCGCCGGAGAAGAACAAGAACACCGTGGCGCCATTGGTGACTCGTTGTGCAAATGCTTCAGCCGACGCCTTCATCTGTGCTGCGCCTGCGTTCGAGATAACGTCGATGTTCGCTTGGCCATAGCCAGCGTATTGAACCAACTTTTCTCGGAGGAACAGAACGTCTGATGCTGCGAAAGGAACTTTCATTCCCTCGACACGAGATTCAGAGTTTCCGATTAACAATGCGTACTTGTCGGCCATCACTCGGGCAGGGCCAGCGTCACCGATGGTGGTCGTTGTTGTGCCTCCGTTGGAGTTGATGACGTCGGTGTTTCCGGTCAGTTGACCCAGAGCGGCCTTATCTTCTTGCGTGAAGAACTCGCCATCAACCTTCCAATCGAACTTGCCGTTCTTGCCTTGGTACTTGGTTTCGAGTTCTTGCTGCTTGGCGACATCTCGAAGATTCGAGTAGGCCATGCTCAAGAAGTAGTAGGTTTCTCGGCTGTCTTGACCCTTCGCAACGAGCGCTTCGAACTCACCAGCGACTTGCTTCAGCAATGCGGTTTTGTCTGCATCCGAGGTGATCTCGTTTGTGAGCTTCAGTCCGCAATATGCTGCAGCGAAATTAGGTGAGTAGGGTGCGCCGTTTCGCCAAAACCGTCGCTCGGTGGCAGGTCCGGGAAGCTTGGTCGAGCCTGAGTAGTCCTCAGCCCTCAAGGAAGCTGCGCGAACAAATGCTTCGCGAGCCTCGCCCCACTTGAGGCTTTTCGCGCTCTTGAGACCCGCGTTGTATGCATCTGACCATGCTTGGCCAAATGCGACGCTTGCCGCAAGGACTGCAACTAAACTGAGTCCAATCCGTGAAAACTTCATGCTAATCTTCTTTTTTGCCCCTCAAAGATATCTATTTATTTGAATCGGTAGGTGAGTGAGAGCGAAAGATCGCTTGCTCCTCGGTCCGAGCTACCAAAATCTAGGTCGATGGCGTAGTTCGAGCCATCTGGCGCATAGCCAAAACCGAATGTGAAATGGTTGGTTTGGCTAAATCCGTCTCCGCCTTTGCCCACGTTTCGGAATCCGATCCGGATAGGCATGGTACCTCCACGGTATCGGAAAGCGTATTCCGCGCCGACTCCGAGAGCAAGCTGGTTGTTCTTTCGGTGAATGATGCCAGCTGAGCTACCTCCGAAGAAGTAATCCATTTGCGCACCGACCAACAGCGAGTCATCTTCGGTTCGAACGGAATCCATGCGGCGAGCGATGCCAGCGGAGAATTTGCCTGGAATCCGCTTGTAATAATCTTCCACTGCGGCGTCGCCAGAGAGTTCGATCGGAGTTCGCAAGCTAAAGCCGAAACTTGTGTTCGCATCTGGGTTGAACTGCAACCCCACCACAGCTCCAAGTCCGAACAGGGTGCCCGAATTCTCGAGCGGTGTCACTGGGATCTGAGTATCGTCGCCCGTGTCAGGAGTTCCGTTGCTATTGAACAGTTGATAGGTCTGGTTGTTGCGCGTGTTGTGGCTCGCCATGATCACACCCGCACCAAAGGACTGCTTAAAGTCTCCGGAGGCCTTGCCGTAGGAGATCGCGAAGAAGTCGGTCTTGGCTCGAAGCAACTCATTGTAGTTTCGATAAACCAGGTTGCCGTCGGTCAAGTTTGTGCCAGTCTTTCGATCCCGAATATAGCCGCCAACCGAATACGCCAGGCCAAGCGAAGCGTTCTTGCCCAGCGGCTTGATGTATCCAAGGTGGGTGATGACCCGCTTACCACTCGTGCCGCTCACTTCGTAGTCCGGATCAACAAAGCTATTGCTGATCTTAGTCTCAGACTCGGTCAGGTTCCGAGCGGTCATGTTGAACTGAGCTTGCGAACTGTATCCCAAGCCGGCCGGGTTGGTGATCGCAGATTGAGTGTTACTGCCACTCGCTCCGAGTGTTGAGCCAAGACCCAAGGATCGTCCGCCCGCATCAAATGCAGTCAGAAGATCAGGAATTTGGCTGTAGCCAGCGGCGCCGACAAGTAGCGCAGACGCGCAAGTGATGGTTCGCAAATTTACTCGATTCAATGGGACCTCCATGTAGTGACGTAATGATCGAAAGAATTTTATCTGAGATTTACAGTGACCTGTTGCGTTGTCGCAGGATTTCCAGCGCGGTCAATCGCGGTGACCCTCAAATAGAATTGTCGAGGAAGGACTCGGGTGTTTCGAATCCGTCCAGTCCAATTCAGATTGTTGCCGCTGTTTCGGGCGGAAATTCGTGCGACCCTGCCAATCAAAACGTTGCCTGTGGTGTACATCGAAACGTCCACAGCAAGCGGAGTCACCGATCCAGAGAACTGGTCAAGAATATCGACGGCAACTGGAATTGTTGCGCCTGGGCGGAATGCGGTCGATGTTGGCGACAGGATTTGGATCGATGGAGCCACTCGGTCGAGCGTGACATTGATCCCCTTATTCGCTGAGTTCTTCGCTTTGTCGTCTACTTTGATGTTGATCGACTGTGAACCGTCGCGTTCGATGGCAGCGGTGTCCCAGGTGACGTTGACGGTCGAAGTATTGCCGGTGTTGTTTGGAATGTCAGTTCCATTCACCTGCACGCGCCACTCTTCAATGTTGTTCTCTTGAAGACTAAGTTGAATTGGAACCAATCCGCGGACGAAAGTACCGCTCAAAGGATTGCTGTCCAAAAACTTCGGTTCGACCACGTCGATGGTGACATTGCTGATCGTGGTCACAGGGTAGCTGTTTCCGGGTTCAGTGACCGTCACAACGATCGTGTACAGACCTTCTGGAGTCGATCGGTCAAAGTTCAAATCAAGGTTGCCGGTGATCTTGTTTTCGTCGTTTGGGTCGAAGTCGCCTTGCTTGGTGAACCGGATCAACGGGTTGGCTACGTTGGTGATCGTAGCGGCCACACGGGCTTGAGCAAAGGAGTTGGTGGTGGTGAACTTAAGCTGGTTCGTTCGCCCCAAAAAGTCGCCAGTTCTCGGCGAAGTAATCTGAATAGTTCCTGCCCACGCGCCCGAGGCAAGAACGGTCGTCACACCGATCCAAAGAAATCTTTTCATATCAGCTCACTAATGCTATGCATGCATTGTCGCAGATTTTAGACGACCAATGCAGTCCTTTCGATCTCGTGGTTCTGCAAAACGACCTCAATTCTGCACAAAAAACCGCAAAGAACCAGTGGTTTTCCTCATAAAGTTGTCAGGGTGAATCTCCGAACATATGACTTAGAGGTTCATTCTATGGCTGAGAATACTGAGTTCACCACCGAACAACAAATGGTTGTCTTCACCTTGGGCGAAGAAAATTACGGCATCGACATCTTTCAAATCAACGAAATCATTCGCCTTCCTGAGGTCACTTCCATTCCGCGAACAGAGAGCCACCTGCGAGGTTTGGTGAATCTTCGAGGCAAGACAATTCCAGTGATCGACCTGAACAAACGGTTCGGTCAATACACGAAAGAAGACTGCGACGACACCCGAATCATCGTGGTCGATTCGGCAGATGGCGTGGTCGGCATTGTTGTGGACGCTGTTAGCGAGGTCATCACCCTCGATCCGGAACAGGTAGAGCCAGCACCGGCATTGGTCGCAGACCAAGACTGCCAGTTCGTTAGAGGAGTGGCGAAGACCGAACATGGATTGATCACGCTTATCGACTTGAACCTTATCCTCGCCGCTTAAGCCTCGACACCACTAGAAGAACAATTTCATGAGCTACGAACTCGATATGTCGCAATACATCGGGTTGTTCTTGCAGGAAGCGCGAGAACAACTCGAGGTGCTTGAAGCCGAGACGCTGAAGCTGGAGACGGATCCTTCCGTTGAACGTCTTCAGGTGATCTTCCGCGCCGCCCACACGCTCAAGGGCTCCGCTCGCGCGATGGGATTCACCCACATGGCTGAACTCACCCACGAGATGGAGAATGTCCTGGACAACCTGCGTAACGGCGTCATCCAGATGGAAGCTCGGATCGCGGACTCTCTATTGAGCTGCCAAGATTTCTTGGCGCAGATGATCGACTCGATCGAGGCTGGGACCGGAGACCAGGTCGAATGCGATCTGCTGGTGCGACAACTGCAAGGCTTTGTGGGCGGAACTTCAGCCCCAACCCAGACCGACTCCTCTGGCGGAGATCAGGCTGTTCAAGATACGGCTTCTGGGTTTGAGTCAAAGCTCACTGAAGAAGATATTCAACTCCTGACCGAGGCATCGGCGGATTCGAAGCTGTTCCACGCCAAGTTCCGGTTGGTGGCCGACTGCGCGATGAAATGGGTTCGAGCGTTCATGGCGATCAGTGCTGTGCAAGAAACAGGTGAACTCCTCGTCGCCAAGCCGAGCTTAGAAGCACTTGAAGAAGAACAGTTTGAACTCGAATTTGAACTCGTATTCCAAAGTACAGAACTACAAGAAAATTTAGCGAAGAAACTCTCCGAAATCAGCGAGATGGAATGGAGCCACGTCGGCCCCTGGACCGCCGCTACCGAACAATCCTCTTCTGCCCAAGCAGAAACCAAACCCCAATCCGAAGCGAGCAACGTCGTTGATGCCACGGCTGCAATTGTCGCCAAGGAAGAAACTGCTGCCGCGCCGACTGCGCCGGCAGGGCCCGTAAAGAAGCTCGAAACCGGTCAAACGGTTCGCGTCGATGTGACCCGGCTCGACAACCTGATGAACTTGGTCGGGGAATTAGTCATTGATCGAACGCGAATTGCCCAAATCGGCTCAGACCTTGGTACCAAATTTGGTGATCACCATATCGAAGCGCTCACCGAGACGGTGAGCCACATCCATCGAATCACCAGCGACCTTCAAGATCAGATCATGAAGGCGCGAATGACTCCGATCGAAACCGTTTTCAACCGTTTCCCTAGGGTCGTCCGAGATCTTGCCCAAAAGCTTGGCAAAGACGTCAAGCTCGAGATCACGGGAGGAGAGACCGAACTCGATCGAAGCGTCATTGAAGTGATCGGCGATCCGCTACTGCACATTCTTCGAAATAGTATCGATCACGGCCTCGAAATGCCTGACGAGCGCGCAAAGCGCGGAAAGCCGTCTAGTGGATCGGTTTGGCTAAGCGCAAAGCACCAAGAAAACCATATCGTCATCGAAATCGTTGATGACGGTAACGGAATTGATGTTGAGCGGGTCAAATCGAAGGCTATTCAGTCGGGCTTGCTGACTAAGGACGCAGCTGACCGCCTCACGGATAAAGAAGCACTCCAACTCATTTTCGCAAGCGGACTAAGCACCGCACAAGAAGTAAGCGAGGTCAGTGGACGTGGCGTCGGAATGGACATCGTCCGGTCCAACATCCAAAAGCTTGGCGGAATCATTGATCTCGAATCCACTCTGGGGCAAGGCACCAAATTTAGTCTGCGACTCCCGCTGACCTTGGCGATCATCCGTGGGTTGTTGGTCGAGCTCAACTCGAACGTCTATGTTGTCCCACTTGGCTCGGTCATAGAGACTTTGTTGGTCGACGAAAAGCAGATCGAACGGGTCAATGGCAGGCAAGTGATTGTTATCCGTGGACTAACAACTCCGTTCATAGACCTGAATAATGTGCTGGAGTCCGCAAAATCTCCTAACGAATCAAGGCTTGGAGGCCAAAGATATGTAGTGGTCGTAGGTTTAGCCGAGCAACGAGTCGGTCTAGCTGTCGACAAACTGATTGGTGAGCGTGAAGTCGTCATCAAATCGCTAAGCCAGTTCTGCGGAGAAATCCCTGGAATCAGCGGAGCGACCATCTTGGGAGATGGCAATGTGGCGCTAATTTTGGATGTCAACGGGCTCGTTGACAAAAATCGGAATAGTTAAGAGTTATGGCATTTCAACTTAATCCTCAGATTATCAAGGACACGCTTTCGAAGGCAACTCAAGAGTTGCCTCCGTTGCCGAACGTTCTTGTGAAAATTTTGCAATTGACGGAGTCTTCGAATAGCGGTACGGTCGGTGAAATCGAGCAATTGATTCGGTCCGACCAGGCGATTTCTTCAAAGCTGTTGCGCGTGGTCAATTCGGCCTATTTTGGCTTGAGTGGGCAAGTGGCTTCGGTGAACCAAGCTGTAGTCATGCTGGGTTACCAACAAGTCCGTAACTTGGTGCTTTCCGTGACCATGATTTCGAGCTTTAGCGCAGTGGGAACGCAGGCCAAAGACGCCCAGATGCGATGCTGGGAAATGGCCTTTGCGACAGCTTCGGCCGCTCAGTGGATTGCCCGCAAGAAGCGATTTGACGCGAAAGAAGTTGAGCTTGCTTTCGTGGGAGGATTGCTCCAAAACATCGGCTGCTTGTTCATGCTGAGCCAACTTTCGCGAAGTTATTTGAGCGTGTTGGAAGAAGCAGAGAACTCGCAGAGCAGAATTTTTGATGTCGAGAATCTTCGACTACAGACAAACCACGCTGAAGTTGGATTTGATCTGATGGTCAAGTGGAAATTGCCGGAAAACCTTTGCCTCTTGGTCAAGCGGCACGAAGACAGCTTCGATGGCGATCCAATCGACTCTCTGTATGCCGTCCATGTCGGTGAGCGAATTGCCGAACTGTTGGTTCACGGCAAGGAAGTCAGCTTCGAGGCACTCGAGCTTTCCGAACAAGTCGTCAATTGGCTCGGCTTCACTGAAGAGCAATTGCAAGAATTGTACGAAAACGCAAAGATCAAGGTCGACGCCGCAATGGAATTGATCGGAAGCCTCAAAGATTAACGAGCTAGCAATTTTCCAGGTGCCAATTCGGTTGGTACCTGGAATAAATCCTTAAAGTGGGGATTTGAACATGGCTGTAGGTAGTAGTACAGGAATTACGTTTAGCGGATTGGCGAGTGGGATCGATACTGATTCCATCGTTTCGCGGTTGATCGAACTCGAATCACAACCGATTCAGCGGATCAAGCAGCAGCAAGCGATCCTCCAGAACCGCAAATCGGCCTACGATCAGCTTCGAAATCAGATCGTCAGCTTCAATTCCACCATTGCCGCATTCAACAGTCCGCTCTCGTTTTCAGGAATGAAGACGACCAGCTCGGACACCTCTTTGGCGACAGTCACAGCGACATCTGGTGGCGACGAAGGCGTCCACGATCTCATCGTCAAGAAGCTCGCCACAGCCCATAAATTGGCTTCGAAGGCTCAAACGAATCCTACTTCAACACTGGGCTTGGCCGGGTCATTTAAGGTCAACGATGCTTCGATTTCAGTTTCAGCATCTGACACTCTCACTTCGATTGCGCAAAAAATCAATGACGCTAACGTTGATGTCACCGCTTCGATCATCAACGGCGGAACTGGCAAGGCTTATCTAAGCTTGACGAGCAAAAAGACCGGCCTTGAGAACGCGATCGAATTGCAAGATGTTGTTGGAACTACAGCTCGCGCACGCCATAACGGCGTGCTAGCAAAGCTTGGATTGATCGACGTTGCCGCGGAGACCGAAGTCGAGAACGGCGTTCACTCTAGAACATTTGCAAATCCCACCGACCCACTGGCGATGCTTGATGGCGGATTGAGCGAGATCAAGCTCGGTGTGAACGGTACTGAGTTTGCTTTTGACGCTTCTACGAAGTCCCTTAACGATATCGTGAACGACATCAACGCACAGAACATTCCCGGTGTTCTGGCGGACGTCGAAGGAAACGCAACCGATGGGTACCGACTGCGCATCGCAGGTATTCCTGATCCGACAATCACTCTCGGCGACGAGTTTGGATTTACGGCAACCACCCGATCGACAAATTACTCGGCGATCAACGACACAGTTTTGGTCAGCGCCGCAGATGCCGAATTCTCGGTAGACGGCATTAATTTCACCTCAGCAGAGAATACAAACACGTCGATCATTGGCGGCGCCACCATCAATTTTGTGAAGGCGGATCCAACCAAGTCGGTGGCGATTTCTGTGAGTAAGGACACGGACGCCTCCGTTGGATTGGTCAAGAGCTTTGTGACTGCGTACAATCGGTTGAATTCGTTCATCCGGGACAACGCTAAGTTCGACTCAGACACGTTTGAATCCGGAATTTTCTTCAGCGACAACGTGGCGAATACGGTGCTAAATCAGTTGTCGAACATGCTTTTCACGCCGGTATCTGGGTTGTCAAGCTCAATGAACAACCTGACCCAGCTTGGGATCACTTTTGACTCCAACGCAGCTTTGAAGCTGGATGAATCAGTCTTGAAATCGAAGCTCGAGTCAGACACTACGGGCACCGCAAATATTCTCCGCACATTTGGAACTTCTGCAAACAACGAACTCAAATTTGTGTCCAGTGGAAGCAAGACCAAGAGCTCATCTGGCGATGGCTACGATGTCAATATCACTCAGGTCGCCAAGAAGACTCAGTTCACTTCTTCGGTCGCGCAATCCGGACTTTCGGCTGCCGAAGAGACATTGACTTTCACAGGCACAGTTTTTGGCTCGACACCGATAAGCATCAACCTATCTGCTGGCAGTTCGGCGAGCGATACGGTATCGAGAATCAATGCGGACTCCCGTCTCAACGGCAACGTTGAGGCCGAGTTGGTGGATGGAAAGATCGTTGTTCGTAGCAAGCGATACGGTGCTGCAGCAGATTTTCTGGTCACGAGCAACCTCTCCGCAGCGAGCAACAACTCTGGAATTGGAACCTTTGGACAAGCAACTAAGATCACCGGAACAGACGTTCAAGGCACGATCAATGGTGAAGCCGCAACCGGCTCCGGGCAGTTCTTGCTCGGGAAAGCAGACAATGCGACAACCGAAGGGTTGCAAATTCAATACACGGGCACTGCAACCGGTGCGATCGGCAAATTGAAGGTCACAAAAGGCGTGGGATCGATGCTTCTCGACATCGTTGACTCGCTTACGAATACAACCAACGGACTTTTCACGACGAGCAACACTGGGCTGGATTCGCAGATCAACGAAATGACAGACCAGATCAAGTCGATGCAAACTCGAATCTCTGAGCGGACCGTCGAACTGAAGACGAAGTTCGCTGCGATGGAATCTGCGATGGCGGCGTCTCAGCAGCAGTTAGCGCGTCTGCAGCAGATGCTCAAGTAGCGCTGAACTCGCCCGTAAATACAAATCTAGCCGGACCAGCCATTTCCAATTGCTGGTCCGAAATCTTTCTGATATGAAGTGTTCCGCCTGGTAATCGGATCGATACGGTTGGGTCGAGCCGGCCGAGTTGCCATCCCACAAACGCTACTGCGCAAGCTCCTGATCCGCAGGCTAGCGTCGCACCGGCACCACGTTCCCAAGTGAGCATGGTGGCTTCAGTCGGGGAATCGATGCGCGCGAAATGGACGTTGGTGCGATGCGGGAACATCGAATGGACCTCTAGTTCAGGACCAAAAGCCAAATGTTGGTCGTGGAGTTCATCCACAAAAATGACCAGATGCGGGTTCCCAACCCATGCCGTGGAACCGTAAAACTCATTTGATCCTAAGCTAAACGATTGATCTGTTAACGAGCAGTCTTGGGTTTCAGCGACAGGCATCGGGAACAAGATGTTCGCTTGATGGTGGTGCACCCGGGTGGGATATTGATTCCCACTCATCAAGATGTTGAATTCATCTCCGGCCCCGCGCTCGTGGTACCAAATCGCAGCACATCTCAATCCGTTGCCGCACATCCCGCTCTCGGACCCATCCGGGTTGAACATCTGAAGAGAAGGAGATCGGGGATCGTCTACAACCAAAAGTCCGTCTGCACCAACCCCAGTGTGGCGGTTGCAGACGGACTTTGAAAATGCCGAAAGATCAAGGTGTTCAACTTCATTTCCTCGAACGAGGACGAAGTCGTTGCCGATGCCTTCACATTTCTCGAATGGAATCAATTTTCGTCGTGTGCTGGCTCTTCGTGATCGTCTCGGTGGTGCTGTCCGCCACCAATTGGCCGAGAGGGAACAATGCTCGTGATCGCGTGCTTGTACACGAGTTGCGTAGGTTTGCCGGGAGTATCCAGCATAACGGTGAATGCATCAAAACCGCGAACTTGACCGCGCAGTTGAACGCCACCCATCAGATAAATTGTAACACCAATGTTCTCTTTTCGAACCTGGTTCAAAAACATGTCTTGGAGATTAATTGACTTTCCCATTTGTATCCTGTTGTTTACTTGCTTATTTGATTTAGGATAGTTTCTATTGATTTCGAAATAGGCAATCCGATTTCAGAAATATCTAACCATAGAAGTTTTGGCTCTTTTCGCAGCCACGCACGTTGACGTTTTGCGTACCGGCGTGTGCTCGTAAAGATGGAGTCTGAAAGCGCTTCAAAACAGTCTGACCCACTCTCCAGAAACTCGTAAATTTCAGAATACCCAATCGCTCGAAAGGCAGGGCAACTCGGATCGAAACCTTGCGTAGAGAGCGCACGGACCTCCTCAATCCACCCGTTATTGAGCATTTCAATGAGGCGAGTTTTGATATTGTGATCCAGCGCTGAAGTGGGCACATCAAGCCCAAATTTAGTAACTTGAAACGGTGGAATTTCGAATTTGAGCGGCTTGGATTTGGACTCAGCACGCTCAAGCGCTCGTTTGACTCGGATCGGATTCAACCGGTCGACGTTGGTTCCCGGTGCGACCTGATCAAGGCGAGAAAGCGCTTCTTCTAATGACAGGGTTGCGAGTTCTTCCCGCAATCCGTCTGGCGGTGGTGGATAGAGCGCGTCGAAGCCTTCTAGGAGCGCACGAATGTAAAAACCGGTGCCGCCAACAAGCACCACGTTCTGCCGCGTTTCCCAACAATTTTCTAGAACTCGAACAGCGTCGAGCACGAATTCACCCGCGCCGTACGAATCAGCCGGATACTTGATGTCGATGAGGGCGTATCTGCTTCGTGAATCTGGCTTGTTGGTGCCGATATCCAGTCCGCGATAGACTTGAAAAGCATCCGCAGAGATCAGCTGAGCATCGAGTTGGGCAGCAAGAGATTCTGCGATGGCGCTCTTGCCAGACGCAGTCGGCCCCATAATCGCAACGAGTTTGGGGCCGGACATGGCTTACGACTTTGGCTTTGGCAACAGCTTGACGCCGTACTTCTTGCCTTCTTTCTTGGAGATGTCGATTTCGTTCTTAAAGGTCTGGGTGCCAACCTTCTTTTCGGCGGCAAACTGACCGGTGACCACCACGAGGTCATCATTCTTGACTGGCTTTGCCATGTGGTCGCGCATATAGACGCTGAGTTCCTTGTTCTCGCCCTTCAGCTTAAAGACGGTGTACTTGTTGCCGGCCTTGCTGGTCTTGGCCTTGAACTCAGAGACCGTTCCTTTGACCACAACATCTTTGCCATCGTATTTCTTAGGCTCCTTGATGACTTGACCGACGGTTAACGGAGCCGCCGCATAAGCGACCAAAACTGCGCCCAGCGCGAGAATCGAAATGAATTTTGTTTTCATATCAGTAAGTAATGAGTGAGTCGACGGTGTAGCCCAAAAGGTTCTTGCGTCCTTCCAGAAATTCAAG